>NZ_CP045496.1:1528750-1857500 GCF_015500075.1 Mesorhizobium sp. INR15
ATGAGTTGGCCATGTTGGTGTTCTTGCGTCGCACAAGACATATATGCTGCACTGCAATATGATCTTGCGTGAACGAAGGACCCTGTTTTGACCACCACAAAAACCGCTGTCGTCACCGGCTCCACTTCTGGCATTGGCCTGGCCATCGCGCATGCGCTGGCGGCCAACGGCCACAATGTCATTGTCAATTCGTTCTCCGATACGGCCGCGGATCATTCTGTTGCTGATGTGGTTGCCAAACAGCATGGCGTGAAGGCCGCCTATATCAAGGCTGACATGTCGAAGCCGGCTGAATGCCGGGCGTTGATCGCCAGGGCGGCAGAGGCCTTCGGTTCGGTCGATATTCTCGTCAACAACGCCGGCATCCAGCATGTCGCGCCGGTGGAGGATTTTCCGACCGAGAAATGGGACGCGATCATCGCCATCAACCTGTCGTCGGCCTTCCACACCATCGCCGCCGCCATCCCGCTGATGAAAAAGGCGGGTAGCGGGCGTATCGTCAACATTGCCTCGGCGCACGGTCTCGTCGCCTCGCCGTTCAAATCGGCTTATGTCTCGGCCAAGCACGGCATCATGGGCCTGACCAAGACGGTCGCTCTCGAACTGGCGCGGGACAGGATCACCTGCAACGCCATCTGTCCCGGCTATGTGCTGACGCCGCTGGTGGAGGCGCAGATCCCCGACCAGATGAAGGCCAACAAGATGGATCGCGAGACGGTCGTCCGCGAGGTCATGCTGGAGAAGCAGCCGACCAAGGAATTCGTCACGGTGGAGCAGATCGCGGCGGCGGCGGTGTTCCTGTGTTCGGACGCGGCGGCGCAAATCAACGGTACGCATCTCTCGGTCGACGGCGGCTGGACCGCTGCGTGAGCCCAAAGGCATTCCCGATCGTTTCATGAAACAGGGCCGTGAGTGGCTCGGATAAGCAAGCTCGACACAAAGGACGACGCCATGGCGAAAAACGGCAAGGCGGAGGAGAAGAAGAAGATCAACATCGCGCTGCAGGGTGGAGGCTCGCACGGCGCTTTTTCCTGGGGCGTGCTCGACCGGCTGCTTGAGGATGGGCGGCTCGATATCGCGGCGGTGTCCGGCACCAGCGCGGGCGCCATGAATGCGGTGGCCCTGGCCGACGGCTTTGTCCGTGGCGGTGTCGAAGGCGCACGGCAAAAGCTCGATGATTTCTGGCGCGCGGTGGCGGCAAAGGGCCGGTTCAGCCCGGTGCAGCGCATGCCGTGGGATGTCGCCTGGGGCAACTGGTCGATCGAGAATTCGCCGGGCTATGTCTTCTTCGACACCATGTCGCGGGTGTTCTCGCCCTATGTCGCCAACCCGCTCGGCCTCAACCCGCTGCGCGACGTGGTCAAAAACGAGATCGACTTCGACAATGTCCACGCCTGCAAGTCGATGGAATTGTTCATCTCGGCGACCAATGTCGAGACCGGACAGCTCAGGGTCTTTTCCGACGGCGAGATCGACCTCGATGCGGTGATGGCATCGGCGTGCCTGCCGCAGCTGTTCCGCGCCGTCGAGATCAAGGGCGTGCCCTATTGGGATGGCGGCTATGGCGGCAATCCGGCGCTCTACCCGTTCTTCAAGACGGCAGCCACCGAGGACGTGCTGCTGGTGCAGATCAACCCGGTGGTGCGCGAGGGAACGCCGAAGAGTGCCAACGAGATTCAGAACCGCATCGACGAGATCACCTTCAACGCGGGTCTGCTGCGTGAATTCCGCTCGATCGCCTTCGTCAAGGAGCTGATCGTCGCCGGTCGCCTGCCGCATGGCGAATACCGCGACATCCGCATGCATCGCATCGATGCCGACGAGGCGTTCAAGGATCTGTCGGCTTCGTCGAAGATCAATGCCGAATGGGCATTCCTGACCTATCTGCGCGACCTCGGCCGCACCGCCGCCAGCGACTGGCTGGAAGAGAATTACGATGCCGTCGGCGTGCGGCCGACGTTCGATCTCTCCGGCGAACTCGATGACGGCTTCAAGCCGGTGCGCGGCCCGGCACCTGGCCGGCGGGTCAAGGAATTCCTGGCAGCACGCAAGAACCCGGAGGCAGAACGCCGGCGGGCTTGAGTCCGCTGGCGTTGACGTTCACGAGGATGCGATGCTCGCCGCCATCAAGCGTCGGCAACATCCTTCGGCTCGATCTTTGCAGCCACCGCCAGCTTTGGCGCCGGCGCCTCGGTTCCAAGCCTTGAACCGGCCAGCAGGCCTTTCGACTTGGCGAATTCCGCGCCGGACAGTTTTGCGCCGCTGTCGGTGCGGACCTTGAATATCTCCAGATTGCCGCCCTGGACGGTGACCTGCAGGCTTTTCTCGCCGACCCAGCTGATCTCGCCCGGCTTGCCGACCACGTCGGCGAACTTGCGCGCCACGTGTTTCCTGACCTCGAACAGGCGGATTTTTTCGCCATCCACCGTCGTCCAGGCGCCCGGTGCCGGATCGCAGCCACGAATGAGGTTGTGGATGGTGTCGATGTGGCTATTCCAGTTGATCCGGGCCTCGGCGTCCTTGCACCAGCCCTCGTAGCTCGCCTGGGCTTCGTCCTGGGGGATTTCCTGGTGCCGGCCCGAGACGACAAGATCGGCCGCATCGAGCATGGCCTGGACGCCAAGCGGGAAGAGCCGGTCGAAATAGACGCTGCCCAGCGTGTCCTCGGGGCCGATGCCAACTGTCACCTGAAGCAGGACCGGGCCTTCGTCGAGGCCGTCCGTCGGCCGGAAAATGGTCAGGCCGGTCTGGCCATCCCCCTTGATCAGCGGCCAGTTGATCGAGCTTGGACCCCGGTATTTCGGCAGCAGCGAGGGGTGATACTGGATGGTGCCGTGCTTGGGAATGTTGACGAAGGCCTGCGGCGCGAACTGCAGGACATAGGCCATCACAGCCAGTTCAACGTCGAGCTCACGCAGCGCCGTCTCGGCGGCTTCGCCCTTCAGACTCGGCAACTGAAACAGCTTCAGGCCGTGCTCTTCGGCCGCGACACGCAATGGATCTGGCCTGGAACCGGGCTTTTCCGGTGCACAGAATACCCCGGCAACCTCGTCGCCGCGCGCCAGAAATGCGTCGAGCACGCTTTTGCCGAAAGCCTGCTGGCCGATGATTGCAATGCGCATGTAGACGGTTCCTTACGATGGACAAAAGTTCGGGCGATGGACAAAAGTTCGGGCGATGGACAAAAGTTCGGGCGATGGACAAAGTCCGGGCGCGCCCTCGTTGACCCAAGCGGTCGCGGAAGGTGATTTCAGGTGTCGAGACTGGGCTATCCGTCCGGGCTGGGATCAGCGGCTGGTCTGGATCCATACGACCTTCTGCTCAGTGAAATTCTCGATGGCCGCATCGCCGTGCTCGCGGCCAAAGCCGGAATCGCGCGACCCACCCCAAGGCAGGCGGATGTCGGTCGGGCCATAGGTGTTGACCCAGACCGTGCCGGCCTTCAGTTCCCTGGCGAAGCGATGCACGCGGCCGATATCGCTGCTCCACACGCCGGCCGCCAGGCTGTAGACGGTGCCGTTGGCGAGGCGCAGTGCGTCGGCGTCATCGGTGAATTTGATGACGGTGGCGACGGGTCCGAAAATCTCCTCCTGCGAGATCCGCATCTCGTGCCTGACGTTGGCGAACACCGTCGGCTTGACGAAATAGCCGACGTCGCCGCTGCGGGTGCCGCCGGTTACCAGTGAAGCGCCTTCGTTGCGGCCGACCTCGATATAGTCGAGCACGCGCTTCATCTGGATTTCCGAGACCAGCGGACCCATTGCGGTCGCGGTGTCTTGCGGATTGCCAATGCGGGTGGATTCGGCACGCGCCGCCAGCCGCTGCACGACCTCGTCATAGATGGATTCATGCGCCAGGATGCGCGAGCCGGCCGAACAGACCTGGCCGGTGTTGAAGAAGATGCCGGAGCCGGCGGCCTTGATCGCGGCATCGAGATCGGCGTCGGGGAAGATGATGTTGGCCGACTTGCCGCCGAGTTCCAGTGTCACCCGCTTCAGGTTGCCCGAGGCACCCTGCAGGATCTGGCGGCCGACGACGGGCGAGCCGGTGAAGGTGATCTTGTCGACATCGGGATGGTCGACCAGCGCCTGGCCGGCGATCTTGCCAAAGCCCGGAACGACATTGAGGACGCCGGCGGGGAAGCCTGCCTCCAGCGCCAGCTCACCGATCTTGAGCGCTGTCAGCGGCGTCACTTCGGCGGGCTTGAGCACCACGGTGCAGCCACATGCCAGTGCCGGCGCGATCTTCCACATGCCGATCATCAGCGGGAAGTTCCACGGGATGATGGCCGCGACCACGCCGAGCGGCTCGCGCACGGTGTAGGTCAAGGCGTCTGTGCGGGCAGGGATGACCTGGCCGTTTATCTTGTCGGCCATGCCGGCATAATAGGTCAGCGTGTCGATGGCCGCCGGGAGGTCCTGCCGGCGGATGGCCGAAACCGGCTTGCCGGAATCGAGGCTCTCCAGGTTGACCAGTTCGTCCTCGTCGCGCCTGATCAGGTCGGCCAGCTTGAGCAGCAGTACGCCACGGTCGGCGGCGCGCATGCGCTTCCATGGGCCTTCGAAGGCCGCACGCGCCGAACGCACGGCGGCATCGATGTCATCCGCGCCGGCCTCGGCGACCTTGGCGATCACCTCGCCCGTGGCGGGGTTCACGGTCTCGAAGGTGCGCCCGGACAGAGCGGCCATGCGCCGGCCATCGATCAGGAGATTGTGCGTCTGGTCAGAAGCCCGGGTAAGCATGCCGTTTCCTTAAGATATGATGTCGTGTGCATATTCGCTGATGAAGAGCAGCCTTGAACTTCTGCCTTCATGCAAGCTTATTTTCTCGATAACCTGTTGGGAATATGATATTTATTGCCTATGCTGAATGAGATAGATATGAAGCCATGTTCCTATCTGGCGCGGAGGCAAATATGATCTTGAATGCATATCTTCATGCTGGTTCTGTTGGCTAAAGGAGATTGCTGTGATCCAGATAGAGATCGACCCGGTGTGGCGCTTCAGGCGGCGCGAGGACGCGCAGTCCCTGCGGATCATGCTGGACTTCCTCGCCGAGATACGGGCGACCGGAAAGATCACATCGGCGGCCGACAAGGCGCACATTTCCTACCGGCATGCCTGGAACCTGATCGAGAAGTGGTCGGCGTTCTTCAACATGCCGCTGGTGGTGCGCAAGCAAGGCAGCGGCACCCGGCTGACGCCGTTCGGCGACAAGCTGGTCTGGGCCGGGCAGCGGCTTGAGGCGCGCCTTCGTCCGCTGCTGCAGAATCTGTCGCAGGAGCTCGAAACCGAGATCAACCAGATGCTTCCGCACGGCCCGCTGATCCTGCGGGTCCATGCCAGCCATGGTTTCGCGGTTCCCAAGCTGCGCGAGATCCTCAGCCGCGAGCCCGACATCGGCGTCGACTTTCGCTATGTCAGCAACCAGAACTCATTGGCCTCGCTTGCCCATGACGGCTGCGATCTCGCCGGACTGCATCTGCCGCAAGGCGACCTGCGAAAGCGGGCCATCGCGGCGAGCAAGGGCTGGCTGACGCCGAGCATCCATCGGGTCATCAGCTTCGTGACACGCGAGATGGGCCTCATGGTCAAGCGCGGCAATCCCCTTGGCATCACCTCGCTGGAGCGGCTGCTCGATCCATCGATCCGCTTCGTCAATCGCGATCCGGACTCCGGCACGCGGCTGTTGTTCGAGCAATTGCTGGCGCAGCACGGACTGGATGGCACGCGCATCAATGGCTACGAGCATTCCGAATTCACCCATGCCGCGGTCGCCGCCTATGTCGCCAGCGACCTGGCCGATGTGGCTTTCGGCGTCGAGGCAGCGGCGAAGCAATTCGGGCTCGATTTCGTCCGTGTACTGACCGAGGACTATTTCTTTGTCTGCCGCAAGCAGATCCTCGAAGTGGAGGCCGTCCAACGGGTGCTGTCGATCATGCGCGGCGAGGAATTTCACGCGGCAATCTCGAAACTGCCCGGATATCGTGTGAAGGACGCCGGATCGATCAAGACCATCAGCGAAGTCTTTCGCAAATCCGAGTAGACAACCTGTGGTTTCCAGTCAGCCTGAGGGCGTGGCTTGAAAAAGTTCCACATCATGCTGACGTCTGTTGCCACCATGATTATATAAGTATCCGTGCAACCATAGATTCAAGCGACGAAATCGTCGGCAGATGACGGGCAATGTGGTCAGCGGATTCGTCCGAAGCTGCTGGAGAATCCGCGTTGTGGTTTCGCCATTGCGTGGCGCGAACCGTCGCGTCATGGACTATGGTCCGTCGGGTCGATGCACATGATCACGATATGCTTTGACGACCCAGCAGTGGGGCCGGCTCCGGCAAGTCGGGCCACATAGCTACTTCAGAGGTTTTCTTAGCAGTTCCAGTATGTTGACTAGGTCGCCGTTGCTGGCATCGGCACCGCTGAAACGGCGAAGTCTGTCCGCTGAAGTCTGGATTACCTCGAGGATGCAGACGGCGAAGGCATCGCCATTTCTATGAAATGTCCGGCCTCGCAACCATGACGGCGCATCGATCCGCCGGCTCCGGGGCAGGGCCAGCATCATAAGCCGGCGCCGCGTCCGGCATCAGCGTTCTGTCAACGCATGGAGAACCTGATGACAGCCGACGCATCTTGTCTCGAAGCGCAATGGTCTTGTAACTTTCAGACTATATTGCGGTGCAACTTTGATGTAGAAGCGCGCTTCGCCGTTCACGGCAAATTGAACCCGGCCTGGCGCGCACCCATATCGGCAGCGTTCCCGAGTTTGAAGACGCGGTAGTTGTTGGAAGACACGGGTTTGGCCGAACCCCGCGCAAATGGAAAAAACGACGATGCCGAGATTCAGGTTTCACAAGCTTGCTGCCGTTGTTGTGCTCATTGGTTTCGCGGCGTGGATGGGGACAGGCGAATTCTCGTCCGTCGGCAGCGTGGCGGCCAGCAAAGCCAAGGCAGCCGAGGCCGAGCAGGCCAAGGCGCCGGACACCAGCAAGCCGAAGGCGGCTGAAGCCGAGCCCAAGGCGCCGCTGCGCACCGTCGCGGTGGTGACCCCGCCCCGGCGCACCTATGCCCGTGCGATCCGCATTTCCGGCCTGACCGAAGCCGACAAGCGCGCTGTCCTGGCGACACGCGTCGCCGGCGTCATTGATCAACTGCCGGTCAAGCAAGGCCAGCACGTCAAGACCGGTGACCTCGTGCTGATGCTTGCCGCCGAGGAAAAGATCTCGATGGTCAACAATGCCAAGCAGCTCGTTGTGCAGCGCCAGGCCGAACTCGATGCCGCCGAGCGGCTGGCCAAGACCGGCAACCTGCCCAAGCTGCAGCTCGACACCGCGCGCTCGAACCTGACGGCTGCCCAGTCTCAGCTCGACACCGCGCAGGCCGAGCTCGACCGTAACGAAGTCAAGGCCCCTTTCGACGGCGTCATCGACCGGGTGCCGGTGGAACTTGGCAGTTCCGTCATGCAGGGCGGCGAGGTGGCAACCATCCTCAAGCTTGATCCGATCATCGCCCGTGGCGAAATCAGCGAGCGCGATCTCGGCTATCTCAAGCTCGGCGACAAGGCCAGCGTACGCCTGGTCAGCGGCCAGACCGTCGAAGGTGCCGTGCGCTACATCAGCCGTGACGCGTCGTCGGCGACCCGCACCTTCCGTGTCGAAATCGCCATCCCGAATGCCGACGGCACTGTTCCCGCCGGCATGACCGCCGAGATTGGGCTCAGCGCCTTGCCGACCGACGCCATCATGCTGCCGCGCTCGGTGGTGACGCTTGGCGACAAGGGCGACCTTGGCATCCGCGCCATCGACAAGGGCGACAAGGTCGTGTTCTTCCCGATCGATCTCGTCGACGACACACCGACCGGCCTGGTGCTTGGCGGCATCCCGGCCGACGCGCGCATCATCGTCGCCGGCCAGGAACTGGTGAAGGAAGGCGATGTGGTCAAGCCGGTCGAGGCCGACCAGGCGACCATCCAGAAGCTGCTGGGCGAGGTCGCCGGGACGCAGTAGCGCCGGTAGCGACGAACAGGCCCTGGGCGGGGAACCATCAGCTGCGATGCAGCTCCTGAAATTCAACGACAGGCATTAGCCATGGATATCGTCCGACTCGCAATCAACAATGCCCGCCTGACCATCTCGGTCCTGGTCTTTCTTCTGATCGCGGGCTGGGTCGCCTATCAGTCGACGCCAAAGGAAGCGGAACCCGACGTTCCGATTCCGATGATGTATGTCAGCCTGATCTATCAAGGCATTTCGCCGGAGGATTCCGAGCGCCTTCTGCTGCGGCCGATGGAAAGCAAGCTCAAGAGCTTGAAGGGCCTCAAGGAAATGCGTTCGGCCGCCTTCCAGGGCGGCGGCTACGTGCTGGTCGAATTCCAGCCGCAGACCAACCTTGCAACTGCGCTGCAAGACACGCGCAGCAAGGTGCAGGACGCCAAGGCCGACCTGCCGCAGGCAGCCGAGGAACCTGTCGTTAGCGAGGTCAATATCTCGGAATTCCCGGTGCTCGTCGTCACGCTGTCGGGAGAACTGCCCGAACGCGTGCTGACGGCGGCCGCGCGCGAATTGCGTGACCGCATTGAAGAAGTGCCCGGCGTTCTCGAAGGCTCGCTGCAGGGCTCGCGCGACGATCTCGTCGAGGTCGTCATCGACCCGATGAAATTGTCTTCCTACGGTTTGCAGCTGGACCAGCTGATCGGCGCCGTCGGCGCTTCCAACAGCCTGGTCGCTGCCGGCAACATCGAGGGATCGCAAGGCAAATACGCGGTCAAGGTGCCGTCGCTGATCGAAACGCCAGAGGATGTGGCGGCGCTGCCGGTGGTCGCCGGTCCCAATGCCGTGGTGCAGGCGAAGGACATCGCGACGATCCGTTCCACATTCGCGGACGCCACGACGATCACGCGCCTGAACGGCAAGCCCGCCATCGCCATCGAAGTCAAGAAGCGCATCGGCGCCAATCTGATCGATACGCTGACCAAGGTCAGGGCGGTGTCCGACGCCTTCGTCAAGACCATGCCGGAAGGCATGAACGTCACCTACACGCAGGACAAGTCGGTCTTCGTCAACCAGTTGCTCGGTGACTTGCAGAACCACGTGATGATCGCCGTGATCCTGGTGTTCATCGTCATCCTCTATGCGCTGTCTGGCCGTGCCTCGCTGCTGATTGGTCTCGCCATTCCATCATCCTTCCTGATCGGCATCCTGCTGCTGGCATTGATGGGCTACACGATCAACATGATCGTGCTGTTCAGCCTCATCCTGGCTGTCGGCATGCTGGTCGACGATGCCATCATCGTAACCGAGTTCGCCGAACGACGCATGAGCGAGGGCATGCCGAAGGCCGAGGCCTTCGCGCTCGCCGCCAAGCGCATGGCCGGTCCGGTCATCGCGGCGACCATGACGCGCATCGCGGCCTTCTCGCCGCTGTTGTTCTGGCCAGGCATCATCGGCGACTTCATGAAGTACATGCCGATTACACTCATCGTCACGCTTTCGGCTTCGATGCTTTACGCGCTGGTCTTCGCGCCGACGCTTGGTGCCTTGTTCGCCAAGGCACCTGAGCATCACGAGGATGACAACCGCGACGGCTGGTACATGGCCATCGTCAAGAAGGCGGTGCGCTTCCCCATCACCGTGATGGTGCTGACCGTTGTCTTGCTGGCTGGCATCTTCGTCGGCTATTCGAAATACGGCGCCGGTGTCGAGTTCTTCCCGAGTGTCGAACCCGACTACGGCCTGCTCTATGTCCATGCCCGCGGCAATCTTTCGCTGGCCGAAATGGACACCGCCACCAAGATCGCCGAAAACAGACTGCTCGGCTGGCCGGGTGTGAAGTCTGTCTATACCCGCGTCGGCAAGTCCCAAGGCGGTGGCCAGGATGTCCCCGAGGATGTCGTGGGCGTCATCCAGTACGAGTTCGTCGACTGGCGCGAACGCAAATCAGCCAACCATATCCTGGACGAATTGCGTGGCGTCATGGCCGGCATTCCCGGCGTCGATGTCGAGGTCCGCGTGCCGGAAGCCGGCCCGCCCACCGGCAAGGCCGTCCAGATCAGGCTTTCGGCCGCCGATCCCAAGGGATTGGACGAGAAGGCCCGTGCGGTCGCTGCACGCATTGCCAAAGTGCCAGGGGTTATCGACATTTCCGACGGCTTGCCGCCGCCCGGCGTCGATTGGGCGCTTGAGGTCGACCGTGCCAAGGCGGCGCAGTACGGCATCAGCCCGACGGCGGTCGGCACGGTGGTGCAGCTTGTCACCAACGGTTTGAAGCTCTCGGAATACCGGCCGGCCGGCGCCGACAAGGCGGTCGACATCCGGCTGCGCTTGCCCGAAGACCGGCGCACACTGTCGACGCTCGATGAACTCAGGGTGCAGACCTCGCAAGGGTCGGTGCCGATCTCGAACTTCGTCGTGCGCAAGGCAAAACCGAGCGTCGGCATTCTCAACCGTATCGACGGCGCGCGTACGGTGGTGGTGCAGGCCAATGCCGCCGCCGGGGCCCAGGTCGCGGTAGTGCAGGATGAGGTCACCAAGGCCGTCACCGAAATGGACCTCAACAGCAGCGGCATACGCTGGAAGCTGGCCGGTTCGAACGAAGACAGCGCCGAAGCCAGCGCTTTCCTTGGCAAGGCCTTCGGCGCCGCGATCTTCCTGATCTTCCTTGTGCTCCTGGCGCAGTTCAACAAGTTCACCAGCGTGTGGCTGGTGCTTTCCTGCGTGGTCATGGCGACGATCGGTGTGTTCCTTGGGCTGCTGATAACAGGCGAGACGTTTGGCATCGTCATGTCGGGCATTGGTGTTATCGCGCTGGCTGGCGTGGTGGTGAACAACAACATCGTGCTGATCGACACTTATGACCGGCTGCGTGAAGAGGGCTGGGACAAGCTGGAAGCGGTGCTGCAGACCTGCCGCGAACGCGCGCGTCCGGTGGTGCTGACGGCGGTGTCGGCTATCCTTGGCGTGCTGCCGATCGCTTTCGGTCTTGGTCTTGAAATCTTCCATCACGAGACGACGATCAACGCGCCGTCGACGCAATGGTGGATTTCGCTGTCCTCGGCGATCGTGTTCGGCCTGTCCTTCGCGACGGTGCTGACGCTCGTGGTGACGCCGTCGATGCTGATGGTGTTCACGCGTGCCAAGGTGAAGCCCGGCGCGCGGCGCGGCTGGTTCAGCCGGCTGTTCCGGCGCGGCAAGGGTGAGGCTACCTCCACCGCTGCACCCGGCCAGGATCTGGGCGTCGAGCCGGCGGTGGCTTTTCCGAAGGCCGCCGAATAGACTTGGTTGCCGAATAGACTTGGTCGTGATTTTGTGACGAAAAAGGCCGCCCGGAACAACCGGGCGGCCTTTTGCATTGTCCCCTGAGCAGTATCTCAGAGCGGGGAATGTCTCATGCCGATCAGCACCATCGTCATCATCGTCCTGATCCTGGTCCTCATCGGCGCGGTGCCGGCCTGGCCGCATTCGCGGTCCTGGGGTTATGGGCCCTCCGGGATCATCAGTATCGTGCTGGTGGTGTTTTTGGTGCTGCTGTTGATGGGACGGCTCTGAGGCGCTTGGTGGGGAGATCGCGGGCAGGTCATGACCGTGCCCGCTTCCTGTAGCTCAGGCAGCCCGCGAACGGTTTGCCACCGTGGCGACGCCGATATCCTCAAGAGCTTCCGCCACCGCCTGATCAAGCGGCGTATGCGGGATTGTGTCGATGATGCCTTCGAGCCGCGCCGAGGCCAGCTGGTGCGGCTCGAAGCGAAGATAGGACATCGAGACAATCTCGCGCCACATCGCCACGAACGGGCTGCCGGCGCGCAGCACCCACCAGGGCATCAAGGTCAGCTTGAGCGGGCGGCCAATCGCTTTTTCCGCGGAGGCTTTGATTTCCAGATCGGTGACGGGGTGACCTGGAAAGTTCAGCGCCTCATAGTTGCCGAGCTTGTCGAGGTTTTGCGCCAGTCCAACGAAGCCGTTGGCGAGGTCCGGCAGGTAGGCCCATTCGTGTACGAGGTCAGCAGGGCCGGGTGCGGTGTAGACGCCCTTGTTCATCTTGGACGCCACGACCAGGTCAAACCACGATCCGGTGCCAGTGCCGCCAAAGAAGTCGCCGGCCCGAAGCAGGATTGTGCGCACCCGCCCGGCGTCGGCCTCACGGCGGAAGAGTTCTTCCATGGCGACACGGATACGGCCCTTCTCGGTGGTCGGATGGAATGGCGTGTCCTCGGTGATCACCCGGGGTGTCGGTGAGCCGTAATTGTAGACTGTGCCGGGGAACAGATGGAGGGCACCGTTCGCGTGGCACGCCGCCATGACGTTCTCGGCCATCGGCAGGCATTTGCTCCAGTCGGTGTAGAGCGGGTTCAGGCCATTGAAGATGATATCGACACCTTCGGTGGCGGCGATGAGTGCGTCACGGTCGAGCGCGTCGCCAGCGGCAGCCGTGGCGCCGGCCAGTTCCGCCGGCACCTTGCCGCCGCGGGTGATGGCGCGGACATCGAAGCCCACATCGAGGAAGGCTTTGGCGACAGCGCGGCCGAGCCGGCCATTGGCGCCCAGAATTGCGATCTTGGTCATGTCGTTTCTCCACGTTTGAGTTGACGGTTGTTGCGTCGTTCACCGGGGCCGCAGACTGTCAAACCAACGCAGGTTGGTCCTTGCTGG
Source organism: Mesorhizobium sp. INR15 (assembly GCF_015500075.1). Lineage (NCBI taxonomy): Bacteria > Pseudomonadati > Pseudomonadota > Alphaproteobacteria > Hyphomicrobiales > Phyllobacteriaceae > Mesorhizobium > Mesorhizobium sp. INR15. Next base: position 1,541,397 of record NZ_CP045496.1, read on the forward strand.
GCGATCTCAGAAGAGCGGGACGGCGGGATAAGCCCGCCGTCTCGAGGCACTATCGGCATCGATCAGCGGTTGCCGAACAGGTTGCGGTCGCTGCCAGGCGTGGCGGGCTGGGCGACGATGGCATCCGGCTTTTGGATCGACGTGGTACGCGTTTCGTCGAGGCTGGCGACCGGGGCCGCCGACTGGTTGGTGCTGTTTGAGCCAAACTTGTCGCTGCCGGCAAAAGCGCTGGCGGTGGCAATGAGGATGGCGGCGGCGGTAAGAGCAATCTTGGTCATTTTTCGTCTCCTTGGTTGGTGTTTGCAGGGTGAATATGGTCGGTTCACATGCGAATAGAAATTGACTGATTTCGGCGATCTGATATTCAAAAATGAATGAGTGAGTTCGATTGGAATCTGATCAAGAGCTTCGTCACCGTGGCGGAAACCGGCAGTCTGTCGGCCGCGGCGCGAAAACTCGCATCCAGCCAGCCGACGCTTGGCCGCCATATGTCCGAGTTGGAGCAGGCGCTTGGCGTAACGCTGTTTCGGCGCGGACGTCGCGGCTACGAATTGACCGAGGCAGGCGGCACCCTGTTCGAGCGTGGCAAGGTGGTGAGCGAGCAGGCGACGGCTTTCTCGCTGCTGGCTCTGGGCTCGGTCGAAGCGATCGAAGGCACGGTGCGTATCGCCGCCAGCGAAGTGGTGTCGGCCTATGTCCTGCCGGAAATGATGGCGCGGCTCGGCATTGAGGAGCCGGGTATCGAGGTCGAGATCGTGCCGTCGAACCAGGTCGAGAACCTGCTACGCAGGGATGCCGACATCGCCATCCGCATGGTCAAGCCGGCGCAGAACGAGCTGGTGGCGCGCAAGGTCTGCGACATTCCTTTATGCGTCTGCGCGGCCACATCCTACCTCGACCGGGCCGGGCGCCCCACGACAGCGGCGGATCTCGTCAGCCATCGACTGATCGGTTTCGATCGCGATGACACCGCCATCCGCGGCTTTGCCGCAGCCGGCGTCAAACTTGACCGCCACGCCTTCCGCTTCAGGGCCGACAATCAGATCGTGCTGTGGGAGGCGGTGCGGACTGGAAACGGCATCGGTTTCGGCCAGGAGCCGCTGGCGGAACGCGATCCGCTGGTGGAGAAGGTTTTGACTGGCTTTACCTTGCCAACACTGCCGGTCTGGCTTGCCATGCATCGTGACGTGCGCACCAGCGTGCGCATCCGCCGCGTCGCGGATTTTCTGTTCGAGGCGTTCAAGCGCTACTCGGCCGGCGCTGCCTCGGGCGCGAACTCGGCGCGGTGAGCCAATCCAGCCATGAGCAGGACGACGATCAGCAGCGCCGCCATGGCAATGAAGATCGGGCCGAAACTGAAGTGTTCGGCGACAAAGCCGATCGCCGACGGCGCAACCAGGATGCCGGAATAGCCCATGGTGGTGACGACGCTCATGCCGGTGCCTGACGACATGCCTTCCTGGTTGCCGCCAGCTGAAAAGATGATCGGCACCATGTTGGCAATGCCGAAGCCGCACAATGCAAAAGCCGCGATGGCAAGCCAGGGCGAGGGCGACAGGCCGGCGACCAGCATGCCGGCAGCGGCGATTATGGCCGAACCACGCAGCGTCGTCACCGCGCCGAAGCGGTTGCGCACGCCATCACCGAAGAAGCGCATGATCGCCATGACGCCGGAGAAGGCGGCATAGGCAAGTCCGGCGACGGCGAGATCGGCGCCGAGTTCCTGTCGCAGATACAGGGCTGCCCAGTCGAGCACCGCTCCCTCGGAGATCATCGTCAGCAGTGCCATCAGCCCGATCAGATAGACCAGCGGGTTTGCCGGCAGTGAGAATTTGTGATGTTCGACCGCCTGCGGCTTGTCCTCGGCAACCAGGTGACGGATCGCTACCGCGATCACGACGAAAGCTATGGCGGTCACCCCTGTAGCATGCACAAGGTGGCCGTAGTGCTGGATGGCGAAGCCACCCAGCCCGCCGCCGGCGAATCCGCCGAGGCTCCAGAAACCGTGCGAGGACGACATGATCGCGCGACCCAATTTTCGTTCCACGACCACCGCGTTCGCGTTCATGGCGACATCCATGCCGCCGATCGAGCCGCCGAAGATGAACATGGCGATGGCCGCCAGCGGCACATCAGGCGCCAGCGCCACAACCAGCAGGCCCAGGCTGCCGCAGAGAGCGAACCAGCGCAACACCGTGCGCGAACCGTGTTTCGAGATCAGGTGACCGCACCAGGTCATGGCCGTGACCGCGCCAGCGCCGAACAGCAGGATCAGCAGCCCAAGCGTGAATTTGCTGATATCGAGCCGGGTCAGGAAGACCGGAATCTGTGGCGCCCAGCTTCCGGTCAGGAAGCCGTTGGCCAGAAAAATGGCAGCCACGGCCCACCGTCCACGGATGGTCCATCTGCATGGCGTTCGATACGTTCATAAGGCGAATCCGGTCAAAAAATGGCTTCGCGGGGCAAATTAGATCGATTCAATTTTCAGTCAAGCGCTGTTTCGAGGAACCATTTGGGCCAAACGGGCCTTGAACGTGATCGGGGATGCCGGGGGCTAGTGGTCCTTTGGCCGCCTCGCCTCGAACTCCGCCTTCTTGGCGTCGGAGGCCTCGGTCTGATTGAGGGCCTGCCATTCGGAATAGGGCATGCCGTAGACGATCTCCCGCGATTGATCCTTGGAGAGATCGACGCCTTCCGCGTTGGCTGCATCGCGATACCAGTTCGACAGGCAGTTGCGGCAGAAGCCAGCGAGGTTCATCAGGTCGATGTTCTGCACATCGTTGCGTTCCCTGAGATGCGCCACCAGCCGGCGGAAGGCGGCGGCCTCGAAATCGCGTTTCTGCTCGTCGCTGAGCGGCGGAAGTAGGGGGCTGAGTTCGGTCATCGAAAGCTCCTTGCAGCCTAAAGCGGCCCGGTGCGCGAGCCGAATTGCCTGACGACATGTATATCGGGACGACGGTCGATCGCGTCAACGATCGGCGCTAGCCGCTCCGCCCATGCAAGCGCGTCCCTGGCGTTGGCGATCAGATCCTGACGGATCTCGATCAGTGCATGGGCAAAGCCATTGACGATGGCGTGCTTGTACATGGTGTCGCCGCGCAATGCGCCATCGTAGGGCTCGTTGTCGCCGACGATGAGGCTCTCGTCGGCGGCCAGCATATCGATCAATGGCCGCGCCACCCGGTCGTCGAGGTCCCACAGGATGCCGACATGCCAGGGGCGCTTGATGCCCTGCATGACCGGCGTGAAGGAATGCACCGAGAAGATGAACGGCGCCTGCGCGGAAGCATGCGCCACGGAAGCGATCATGGCGCCGACGGCGTCGTGATAGGGGCGGTAGAAATTGTCGAGTCGCCTCTCGCGCTCTTCAGCGGCAAGCGGGTAATTGCCGGGCACAACCGTGCCGTCATAGAGCTGACGGATCAGCGTCGGGTCATCCTCGCCGCGATTGGGATCGATCAGCAGTCGTGAGAAATTGGCGAGCACCGCCGGAACGCCAAGCAGGGCGGCCAGTTCACGGGTTACCGCCTCGACGCCGATGTCGTAAGCAATGTGGCGGTCAAACTCCGCTGCCGGCAGGCCAAGGCTGCCATAGTCCTCCGGCAATTCGCGGCGGGCGTGATCGCCAAGGAGCACGATGCCTCGCTTGCGGTCGCCCTCGACGATATCGAAAGGCGCGAAAACTGTGGATCGGGTCATTGGCGGGAAATGGTCTGTTCGCTGGCTTCCGGGGAGGATGCTATCGTCATTCCACGAAGACGACGCTTGCGCAATGCCGTTGTTTGGCCAAGGTTTCCCAGGAAATCTGGCAGAAGCCGGCGAATTGTGCGCCGGAGCCTTTCTAAATCGATTGGAATTGGACAAAACGGCGCGTTGACATGCGCCCGGACTTTTCCGAAAAGGGGCGCAGAGAGATGCTGATGTGGTTCTTGAGGGGTTTCAGGTTGGGTTCCGCCGGCGGGCAGCGCATGCGCTATGCTTTCGCCATGCCGCTCCTGATCCTTGTGATCGGCCTGTCGGCGATGGTTACGGCCACGCCGGCGCGGGCCGATTTCCGTGTCTGCAACGCCACGCAGAACCTCGTTGGGGTCGGCATAGGCTATCGCGCCAAGGCCGGCTGGATCACCGAGGGCTGGTGGCACATCGAAGGATCGAGCTGCAAGACGTTGATCGAAGGACCGCTGTCATCAAGGTTTTATTATCTTTATGCAGAAGACGCCGAGCGCGGTGGACGCTGGGACGGCCCGATCAACATGTGCGTGGCTGAAAAAGAGTTCAAGATCGCCGGCGTAGCCGACTGCGTCGCCCGGGGCTTCCAACGCGCCGGATTTCAGGAATATGACACGGGCGAACAGGCAAGCTGGATGGTCCAGCTGACCGATGAACCCGCAACGGGAGGCGCTCCAGCCGCCCCGGGAACAAACAGTCAATGAGACGCAGCCGCAAGGTCAAGATCCTAGCCACCATCGGTCCGGCATCCTCGTCCGAGGAGATGCTGAAGAAGCTGTTCGAAGCGGGCGCGGATGTGTTCCGCATCAATATGAGCCATACCGACCACGAGCTGATGCGCACGCTGGTCGGCCGCATCCGTTCTGTCGAGGAGGCCGTCGGCCGGCCGATCGGCATTCTCGCCGATCTGCAAGGGCCAAAGCTGCGTGTCGGCAAGTTCGCCAATGGCAAGGAAGTGCTGACCGTTGGCCAGACCTTCACGCTCGACAACAATCCCGAGCCGGGCACCTCGACCAGGGTGTACCTGCCGCATCCCGAGATTTTGAGCTCCGTTGAAGCCGGCCACCGGCTTTTGATCGATGATGGCAAGCTCGAGCTGAGGGCGGTGAAAAGCGACGGTAAGTCGATTGTCTGCACGGTTGTCGCCGGCACGACGATTTCCGACAAGAAGGGCGTCAGCCTGCCCGATACCGACCTGCCGGTCGGTGCGCTGACCGAGAAGGACCGTAAGGACCTCGATGCGGTGCTCGACACCGGCGTCGACTGGATCGCGCTGTCGTTCGTGCAGCGGCCCGAGGATCTGGCTGAAGCGCGCAAGATCGCGCGCGGCCGGGCGCTGATCATGGCCAAGATCGAAAAGCCGCAGGCCGTGGCACGGCTGGCCGAAATCATCGAACTGTCCGATGCGCTGATGGTCGCCCGAGGTGATCTCGGTGTCGAAATGCCGCTCGAGGCCGTGCCCGGCATCCAGAAGCAGATCACCCGCGCCGCGCGCCGCGCCGGCAAGCCGGTGGTGGTGGCGACGCAGATGCTGGAATCGATGATCACCGCCCCGGTGCCGACACGCGCCGAAGTCTCGGACGTGTCGATTGCCGTCTTCGAAGGCGCGGACGCCATCATGCTGTCGGCGGAATCGGCGGCCGGCGCCTATCCGGTCGAGGCCGTGGCAATGATGAACCGCATCGCCACCAAGGTCGAAACCGACCCGACCTATGCCGGCATCATCAACGCGCAGCGCTCCGAGCCGGAAGCGACCGGCGCCGACGCCATTTCGCTTGCCGCGCGTGAAATCGCCGAAACGCTGAAGCTGGCTGCGATCATCACCTACACGGCGTCAGGCAATACCGGCCTGCGCGCCGCGCGCGAGCGCCCGCAGGTGCCGATCATTGCGCTATCACCGATCCTCAACACGGCAAGGCGGCTGTCGCTTTTGTGGGGCACGCATTGCGTCGTCTCACCCGACGCCAGCGATCTCGACGACATGGTCGACCGCGCCTGCCGCATTGCCTTCGACGAAGGCTTTGGCAAGCCGGGCGACCGCGTCATCATCACCGCCGGCGTGCCGCTGCGGACCCCGGGTTCGACCAACATGCTGCGCATCGCCTATGTCGGCTCGGACGTGCAGGGCAGCCGATAGGCTCCCCGCAATCGATGCCGCGCAGTCTGCTGTGACCATATTGCAACAAGGGCCCGGACAATGATCCGGGCCTTTATCTCGACACAGGGTTGCCGCGATCCCTCTAGAAGACGCGGTAAAGCGGCGTCTACGTTCGCTCCTCCGCCCTTTGCATTTCCCATCGTTTGAAAGTTTGTGAATGTCATCCCTCGTTTCGCGCCGGTCACTTCTGACCGGGCTGTCGCTTATTGGTGTTTCGGCGGTTTCCGCCTGTGCGCAAATGCCCAAGCAATCGATCAGCGTCGCCAGTTCCCTGGCGCCGGCCCCGCTCCAACCGGCAATGGAAAAGGCCACAGTTGAAGCGCCTGAAGCGGCACCGGTGCCGCCCGAATATGCGGGCATGTATGCGGGGACTGACGACGGCGGACATACGCTGCCAGCGATTCCCTTCACCAAGGTCGACCAGAAATTTCTGCGGCAGATGGTCGATGATCCAACCGGCGAGAAACCCGGGACGATTGTCGTCAACACGACCGACAAATACCTCTACTGGGTGCTCAAGGACGGCAAGGCCATGCGCTATGGCGTCGGGCTCGGACGGCAAGGGTATTCCTGGAAGGGCCGTGCGATCGTTCAATGGAAACGCAAGTGGCCAACCTGGACACCGCCTTCGGCGATGATCGGCCGCGATCCAAAACTGGAAAAATGGCGCCAGGGCATGCCGCCCGGCATCAGCAACCCGCTTGGCTCGCGCGCGCTCTACATCTTCAAGGACGGCAACGACACGCTTTACCGGATACACGGCTCGCCGGACTGGAAGTCCATCGGCAAGTCCGCGTCCTCAGGCTGCGTGCGCATGTTCAATCAGGATGTGATGGACCTCTATGAGCGGGTCCCCAGCAAGACGCCGCTCTTGGTGATCTGAGCCGGCGATGGCTCCGATCGATGACGGCCTCAGCCTGGCGCGAGCTCGGCCTGCGGAATATTGATGTCGGCGCATTTGCCTGCCCCGTAGGCATCGCCGGCAATGCGCGCTTCCACGGTCCTGGCCATCGCCTGCAGGTCGATATCCTTGCCCGCTACCTTCTCGATGGCGCCTACGGCGAGGTCAGGAGCGATCCAGTCCGGCTTGTGGCCGAGATTGTGGACCCAGACCAGTTCGGCGCCTGATATGTCGCGCACCAGCCCGACCGAATGGATCCGTGCGAAGACCACCTTGTCACGGTCGCCGGAGATGACCACCGTCGGTGCCTTGATCTCAGGATAGTGCGGCGCGGCGGCAAGCGCGTAGCGATAGAGCCCCGCGACATCGGTGGCGTTGGCACGAAAGGCGGATGGCCGCAGCACCGTCGGGATCGACGCCTCGGCGACATAGTTGTCCGGCACCTTGTTGGGGGCGAACACGCAGGTCGTGGCGTCGGCCATCTGCAGGGTTCCCGCCGGATAGGTCAGCGTTTCGGAAAACAGCCAGCCTAGCACCGGGATGGTGGTCACATCATAGTACCAGGAGGTCGCGCCGCCCGGCCAGGGATGGGTCGCCGGCGACATGAAGACGAGGCCGAGCGTCTTGTCGGCGTGTTCGAGGCCGAATGCGGTGGTGACCGCGCCGCCAAAGGAATGGCCGACGATGATCGCCTGTTTGATGCCGAGGTGGTCCATCAGCGCGGCGATGGTGTTTGCCTGCGCCGACGGGTTCTCATTGTTGCCGGGGCCGCGCCCCGACCAGCCGAAACCTGGCCTGTCGAAGAACAGCATTTCGGCCCGGCCCTCGAGCAATGGCCGCAGCGGCAACATCTGGTCCTTGAGATTGGCACTGGCGCCATGAATGAAGACGATCGGCGGCAGATCGGCATTGGCGGGCGCTGGAACATGAACATAGTGGATGCGGGCGCCGTTGATGTCGGCGAATTCGCCGACCGGCGGATTGCGCCGTTCAATCAGCCAAGAGCCGACGCGGGTAACGCCGACGAGGGTAAACACGAGTGCCATCAGGAAGGCGAGCGCGGCGTAGATCAGGTTCATGCGGGGATATACGGACCGGAGCGGAATTAGTTCTGGGGTGGGGAGGCAGTAGGCAGTAGGCAGTAGGCAGTAGGCAGTAGGCAGTAGGCAGTAGGGCTGACATTTCGCAGGGCGATCCGCGCCCTACTGCCTTACTCCCTATTCCCGTACTCCCTAACTAGATGCCTTCGCCGGCGAGTTCTTCCGAAATCGTGGCGACCTGGTCCTGCGCGCTGCGCATCATCGGATAGATGACAAGCACCTTCTGCCAGGCCTCGAGCGCGGACTGCTTGCGGCCGGTCAGCGCCATGATCTGCGCCAGTCCGGACAAAGCGCCGAAATGACGCGGCTCGAGTTGCAGCGTGTGGTCGATATCGGACATCGACTTGCCGTAGTTCTTCATCATGAAATGCACGGTGGCGCGCCGGTTCCAGCCTTCAGCATAGGTCGGCTGCAAGGTGACTACCTGGTCGAGGAAATCGAGCGCGACGTCGAATTTCTGGCCTTCAATCGCCTTCTGCGACCATTGCATCATCAGATCGATCGACGCGCTGCCGGACTGGAACCATTCGCTCCAGATGTTGCCGGCAATGCGCTCGGCGGCCTTTTCGTTGCGCTCACGCTTGAGATCGGAAAAGAGCTGATCGAGACGAGCCTGTTTCGTCATCGCCACCGGCGGCGCGGCCGGGTCATCGGCCCTTGCCGGCAGGGACATGACGCCGGAGAACAAAAGGGCTGTAAGAAACGCAAAAAGAATCCGCATGACCGGACTTTAATCCCGGACAGCGGAACATCAAACTGAAATTAGCGTGACACGCCGGCAAGCCGGCGACAACATCAGGCAAATGGAGGCCAGAAGCCTCCAGCCGAAAACTCAGCCCTGGCGTGCCTTGTAGCGCGGGGCGGTCTTGTTGATGATGTAAACGCGGCCCTTGCGGCGAACCAACTGGTTGTCGCGGTGACGGCCCTTGAGCGCCTTGAGCGAATTCTTGATCTTCATGGTCTTGCCTGTCGGTATGGACCCGCTGCGGGTCGAAATTTTAAGGCGCGCCAGAAGACGCGCCCTTGAACTGTGCGTGGCTCATAAACGAGGAGCCTTGTCTATGTCAACCACGAGGGCGCTCCATAGCGCTTGTGGGCCGTCCATATCATCAAATATCCGCAATCTGCATCTCGCGGCATTGCGCGGCTGTAAGGCCGCTGGGATGATACAGTCGCCGTGAAGTGATTTGGAGACGATCATGCGCCGAATTTTCCTGTCCGCCTGCCTTGTCGTCATGGCTGGCGTCTCGGTTGTCCGAGCGCAGGAATGCGACCGCGGCGACGACAGCCAGCAAATGATGAACATCTGTGCCGGAGAGGATTACGCGGCGGCCGATGCCAGGCTCAACAGGGCCTATCAGGACCTTATCGGTGCGGACGATGCCGACGGCCGGAAATTGCTGCAGGCCGCGCAGCGGGCCTGGATTGCCTTTCGGGATGCCGAATGCGCCCATTCCTCCGCCGCCAGCGCCGGCGGCTCAATCCATTCGATGGAGGTCTCGCAGTGCCTGACCAGGCTGACCGATGATCGGGTCAAGCAACTTGCGGCCGCCGCCAATTGCCAGGAAGGCGACGCGAGTTGCGCCAGCTCCGACGACGAGCAATAGGCCGCGCCTCGGAGGTCAGGCGCGGCGGCTGATCCGGGTGAAATGGCCCATCTTGCGGCCGGGCCGTGCCTCCGCCTTGCCGTAGAGATGCAGCATCAGATCGGGCTCGCCAAGCAGCTCGGCAACGCGCGAGACATCGTCACCGATCAGGTTTTCCATCATGCAGTTGGAATGGCGGCTCGGGCTTCCCAGTGGCAGCCCGGCGATGGCGCGGATGTGCTGGTCAAACTGCGAGACGACACAGGCAGCCTCGGTCCAGTGGCCGGAGTTGTGAACGCGGGGCGCAATCTCATTGGCCAGCAGCGAACCATCGGCCAGCACGAAAAACTCGACGCCGATGACGCCGACGTAATCGAGGGCCGACAGGATTGTTTTGGCGGCTGCCTGCGCGGCGGCAGCGGTTTCAGCGGAGATCCCGGCCGGCACGGTGGAGCTGTGCAGGATGCCGTGGCGGTGGACATTTTCGGCCGGATCATAGGCGGCAACAGCGCCGTCTATGCCGCGCGCGGCGATCACCGAAATCTCGCGCTCGAAGGGTACGAAGGCTTCGAGGACCAATGGCACACTGCCCATGGCCTCGAAGGTGCCGGCAAATCCGCCTGCTTCCATGTTGCGGAAAACGCGCTGGCCCTTGCCGTCATAGCCCATGCGCCGCGTCTTCAGGACGCCGTTGCCAGCGAATGCCTTCAGCGCGGCGGTCAGGTCACTGTCATTGCCGACAGGGCGGAAATCCGCTGTTGGTATGCCAATGCTGTTGAGAAAGGTCTTCTCGGTGACCCGATCCTGCGCAACCTCGAGCGCGCGTGCAGGCGGATAGACAGGCGCCGTGCTGGCCAGTGCGTTGGCGGCCGCGACCGGCACGTTCTCGAACTCATAGGTGACCACGGCGCTGGCGGCTGTCAGTTCGGCATGTGCTGTCTGGTCGTCATAGGCGGCCGTTATCTGCCGGTTGGCGACTTGCGCCGCCGGACAGTCCGGCTGCGGTTCCAGCACCACGGTGCGATAGCCCAGTCGGGCGGCCGCGGCAGCCAGCATGCGGCCGAGCTGGCCTCCGCCAATGATGCCGATGGTCGATCCGGCGGGCAGGCTCACGGCGTATCCGTCGGCTCAATCGCGACCTTGGCGGTCTGCGCGGCGCGCCAGCCGTCCAGCCGTGCGGCAAGCCTGTCGTCGTGCAGCGCCAGCACCGCGGCGGCCAGGAGGGCTGCATTGGCGGCGCCGGCCTTGCCGATGGCCAAGGTGCCGACCGGAATGCCGGCCGGCATCTGAACGATGGAGAGCAGTGAATCCTGTCCCGAAAGAGCTTTCGATTCGACAGGCACGCCGAAGACCGGCAGAGGCGTCATCGCCGCCGTCATGCCAGGCAGATGGGCGGCACCGCCGGCGCCGGCGATGATCACCTTGTAGCCGGCAGCCTTGGCGCCCTTGGCGAAGTCGTAGAGCCGGTCGGGGGTACGATGGGCCGATATGATCAGCCGCTTGTGCGGAACGCCAAGCGCCTCAAGCGTTTCGGCGGCATGGCGCATCGTCGCCCAATCGGACTGGCTGCCCATGATGATGGCGACGTCGGCGCGTTGATCGTCCAAGTCCTTGCTCCCCGGCGACAAAGGCGCGCATTAGCGGAATTCGGGCGGGGCCGCAAGGATAGGGCGGCCACCGCTGTCGCTGGAGAGTATTCCTCTTACACCGCCGCCTTGCGGAAGCGGACGACAAAGTCGTCGAGTTCGGGCCGCTCCATGTCCGAGATTGCCCAGTAGGAGAAGGCGCCATCGCTCCACTGCACCAGCGAGAAGCCGCTCGACGAGAGATCGTCCGGGGCTGTGACACGGCCACCTTGCTGCGGTTCGGCGACCAGCGTGATCAGATGCTCGCGGTGTCGGTAGACCAAAGCCGGCACCGGCCGGCCGGCGATCACCTCTACCCGTCCGCCGATCAGCGCGTAGCCGTCCTTCGCAAGGTCCGGTGCGGGTGGTGACACGCCGATCCTGGCGTCCAGCCACGGCTTCACCGTGTGGCGATCGGACGAAACGATATCGATGGGGCTGGCGGCGAGCAGACTGCGGCGGTGGCCACTGGCGACTGCCGCGGCAAAGCCGTCATCCGCGCCGTTCAGCATCACCCATTGCGTCGCTCCGCTAGCCAGCAAGGCGCTGATCATGATCGACGCCGCCATGGCGCGCCAGTCGAACGAGCCGAAACGGCGCGCGCGTGCCAGCGAGGGCCGTGCCTGGGACGGACGTGCCTCCGCGTTTCTGCGCGTGCCTCCACCAATCCGTACGCCGCCAATCAATCCCGGCAGCGCCGACGATGCGCCCCGCTGCGGCTCAGCCGCGCCGTCTTCCTTCGGCTCTGCGCTTGCCGCCGCGCCGATGGCTGCGATGCGGGCACGAAAGGCCTCGCTGACGGGCGGTTGCGGCAGGCGGCTCACCGCTGACTGCAAGGCAGTGACACGGGCGTGCTCGGCGGCCAGGATCGGGTCGGCGGCGATGCGCCGCTCCACAGCCAGGGCCGCCGCAGCGTCGAGTTCGCCATCAACAAGGGCGTGGATCATCAACCTCATACCTTCGGCATCGTTGGGCAGTCCGTCGTCATGGATGGTCATGGCGCTCTCCCCAGTTCAGACATAAGCAGACCGCGAGCCCGGGCCAGCCGTGACATCACCGTGCCTATCGGCACGCCGAGCATGGCCGATATCTCGCGGTAGCTGAGACCATTGATGTCGCGCAACACCAGCGTCTCGCGAAACGGGTCCGGCAGCGCGGCTATCGCCGCTTCGAGTGCGGCCATATCGGCCTTGGCGATAAGGCTCGCTTCCGGGCCATCGTCGTCAGGCAGACTGGCGCCATGCGCCGCGGCCATCTCGTCGAGGTCGCCGAGGTCGCCGACCGCCATCATGGCGCGGGGCCGGTTGCGCGACATCCATGTGTAGGATGTGTTGCGCACGATGGTCAGCAGCCAGGCCCGGGCATTGCCGCCGGCATAGCCTGATATGCCGGCATGCGCCTTCACACAGGCCTCCTGGACCACGTCCTCCGCGTCGGCCGTGTTGCCGGTCAGCCAGCGTGCAAGTGCAAGGGCGTCGCCAAGATGGGGCAGCACCACTTCGCCGAAGCGCTCGGCCTGGGCCTTTTCGCTCAACACCGCACCATGATCCGATACTCCGGGCTGAATCATCCGCGCTCTATCATTGAGCGCGGGCGATCTGGCACCCCATGCGCGGGGCAAGCCCGCTAAATCAGGCAAAGCCGCCTGCTTTTGTGAAAGTGAATTCATAGGCGTCACCGGTGTCAAGCGCCCTGACGCGAAAGCAGGCGTTGCCGGTCACGCTTAGCTGCAGCCAACGGGCTGCGCCCAACAGGAAAGCCGCAACAAAGACGAGCCATTTCGATCTCCCGCGACACCAAAAGTGGCATCTGCAGAGAGGACCCGGAAAGGAGACGGTTTATTCCCTGCCAGCGAAAATTATTTCGCGCATGGCCGTGAGACGTGGCCGCGCAGCCACGTCAACTCAGGCAATGATATCGGGAATGATCTTGTCCTCCAGCGCCATCAGCCTGTCCTTCAGGAACAGCTTCTTCTTCTTCATGCGCTGGATTTGCAGTGGATCGCAGGCCATGGCGATCATCGCGTTGATCGCTGCGTCGAAATCGGCGTGTTCCTGCTTCAGGCGGGAAAATTCGAGGCGAACATCGGCCTGTTCTTGATCGGACATTCTTTACCGTCTGCACGTCTGCGATGCCCAGAAACGGGCCTTGTTGGGCGGGGCCGATCATCTTTTTCAACCGGCGCGCAGCCCATATCACATTTCACATTGTCGTGGAATGCTACCACACATCATTCGACATCGCTTCCAGTTGGTGGCACAGTGTCACCGTGCCGTCACAGAAGCGAGCCTGCGGTGGACGCGCCTATGGCGGCTGCAATCGAGGAATCCATGAAAGGGAGAACCAATCATGTCTCTTGCATCCCATCTTGATGAGTTGCAGCGGAAACACGGCGACATCGAACGTGAGCTCGATGACGCGATGAACCATCCATCGGTCGACGACCTCGAAATCGTGAATCTCAAGCGACGCAAGCTGGCACTCAAGGACGAGATTGAAAAGCTGAAGGCGAAACCGACAACGCATTGACGGTTACAATCTGACATAGCCGCTTTTTCTGATGGCGGCCTATTTGCCGGCGGCTAGCGCCGCCGGTGGTGGGGCTTTTGGTTTCTTGCGAAACCGAGTTCCAACGGATCTCCTTCCCACGGCAACAATCCCGGAAACCCGTATTTTCCGATCCTGGCGTCAGCCCGATTTGGGCCAGTGGCGACCTGTCGCCATTGACAAGCCATGTTTGCTCCTCCACCTCATGACCGGACTTCAGCGCATCGGCCGGAGCGTATTTTGCGCGCCCAAGCGGACGCATGGCGCTCCAGAGACAAAAGGCTGCCGGCATGACCGGATATTTTTCCTCTCCCTTCCCGCGCCGGACCTCGGTCGGCGTTGACGTCGGTGGCGTGGTCGTGGGCGGCGGTGCGCCCGTCGTCGTTCAGTCGATGACCAACACAGATACCGCCGACATCGACCAGACAGTTGCCCAGGTGGCGGCGCTGCATCGCGCCGGCTCCGAGATCGTGCGCATCACCGTCGACCGTGACGAGAGTGCCGCCGCCGTACCGCGCATCCACGAACGGCTGCTGCGGCTTGGTATCAATGTGCCGCTGGTCGGTGATTTCCACTATATCGGCCACAAGCTGCTGGCCGATCATCCGGCCTGCGCCGAGGCGCTGGCCAAATACCGCATCAATCCCGGCAATGTCGGCTTCAAGGACAAGAAGGACCGGCAATTCACCGACATCGTCGAGATGGCCATCAAGCACGACAAGCCGGTGCGTATCGGCGTCAACTGGGGGTCGCTCGACCAGGAACTCCTCACCCGGCTGATGGACGACAACCAGGCCAAGGGTTTTCCGCTGACCGCGCAGGAAGTGACGCGGGAGGCGATCGTGCAATCGGCCATCCTGTCGGCTGAAATGGCCGAAGAGATCGGGCTTGGCCGCGAAAAGATCATCCTGTCAGCCAAGGTCAGCGGCGTGCAGGACCTGATCGCGGTTTACGCCGAGCTTGCGACCCGCTCCAACCATGCACTGCATCTTGGCCTGACCGAGGCCGGCATGGGGTCCAAAGGCATCGTCGCGTCGTCCGCCGCCATGGGCATCCTGCTGCAGCAAGGCATTGGCGACACCATCCGCATCTCGCTGACGCCGGAGCCGAATGGCGACCGGACGCGCGAAGTTCAGGTGTCGCAGGAATTGCTGCAGACCATGGGTTTCCGGCAATTCGTGCCGATCGTCGCGGCCTGCCCCGGCTGCGGCCGCACCACATCAACCGTGTTCCAGGAACTCGCCCAGAACATCCAGGCGGACCTGCGCAAGAACATGCCGGTGTGGCGCGATAAATATCCCGGCGTCGAAAGCCTCAAGGTCGCGGTCATGGGCTGCATCGTCAACGGCCCAGGTGAATCCAAGCATGCCGACATCGGCATTTCGCTGCCCGGCACCGGTGAAACGCCGACGGCGCCGGTGTTCGTCGACGGCAAGAAAGCGGCGACGCTGCGCGGCCCATCGATCGCGGCGGATTTCGAGAAAATGGTCGCCGACTATATCGAGCAGCGGTTCGGTCGCGGCAAGGCCGCGGCGGAGTAGGCGCCATGCGGCGTTTCCCGAGGGCGACGCTGGTCCTGTTGGGCGCATTGGCATGGTCGACGGCCGTCCATGCCGACCCGCCACAATCCGCCGCCAAGAGATTGATCGACCGCGTCTGCAATCTGATCGAGGTGCATGCGGACCAGAATGGCCTGCCAAGGGATTTCTTCGCCCGGCTGATCTGGAAGGAAAGCCGTTTCGATCCCAACGCGGTCAGCCCGGTCGGCGCGGAAGGCATTGCCCAGTTCATGCCGGGCACCGCCAAGATGCGCGGCCTGGCCAATTCCTTTGACATCGACCAGGCGATCCCGGCCTCGGCGAAATATCTGGCCGAGATGAAAACCGGCTACGGCAATCTCGGCCTCGCCGCAGCGGCTTACAACGCGGGTGAAAACCGGGTCTCACGCTGGCTGAAATCGGGCGGGTTCCTGCCGATGGAGACCGAAAGCTACGTTTTCGACATCATGGGCGAGCCAGCCGACAAGTTCACCGACACAGGCTACGCGGGAACGGTGCAGCCGCTCGATACGAAGGCAAGTTTCGCGGTTGCCTGCCGCCGGCTGCCGGTCATCATGTCGCAAACCGTGGCCATGGCTTCGATCAACGTGAAGCCATGGGGCGTGCAGGTGGCGGGCAACTTCCGTCGCGGCGCCGCGATTAACCAGTGGCTCCGGGTGAGAAGCCGGTTCCCGGCGCTGCTCGGCAATCATGACCCGGTGGTCAGCCGGGTGCGCACGCCGATCGGCCGGCGCGGTATCTATGCGGTCAGGATCGGGGTCGACGCTCGCGCCGACGCCAACGTCATCTGCCAGAAACTGCAAAGTGTCGGCGGTGCCTGCGTGGTGGTGCGCAACCGCTAGATCTCGTGAGGGTGCGCTGACATGACCGCCAGGATCATTCTCCTCAACGGCGTCGGGAGTGCCGGCAAATCCTCGATCGCCAAGGCATTGCAGGCGATGGCTGTCGAGCCGTTCCTGCACGTCCAGATGGATGCATTCATTGAGATGCTGCCGGATGGCCTGCAGGATCATGCCGATGGTTTTTCCTATAAGACGGTCCAGCAGGACGGCAAGCCGGCGGTTGTCATCAAGGCGGGGCCGGTTGGGGAGCGAGCCTTGCAAGGCATGCGCCATGCCATCGCCGCCATGGCCGCGCAAGGCAACAACCTGATTGTCGACGATGTGCTCTGCAACGGCGAGATGCCGGAATATCGCAGGCTGCTTTCGGCCTTCGAACTCCATCTGGTTGGCGTCTTCGCGCCGCTGGAGGTGCTGGAGGCACGCGAAAGCCAAAGGCCCGACCGGCTGCCCGGACTGGCGCGCTGGCAGTATGAGCGCGTGCACAAGGGCGTCGACTACGATCTCGAAATCGACACCAGCAGCCTGACGCCGCTGGAGTGTGCCCGTCGCATCCAGCAGAAATTTCGGATATAGCGCGGCCACGATTTGGCCGGGCGATTCTTTCCCGGTGAGCGGCACGGGTAGCACTATGTTTGACGGGTACATTATCTGTGGCACCCCGAGAACCGGAAGCACCCTGCTGTGCAAGCTCCTGGCGTCGACAAGGACGGCAGGCGATCCTCACTCATTCTATCGGATGCAGGACGTATTGGAGTGGGCCGAGGTATGGCATCTGCCGAGCCGCGATACGATGAGCGAAGCTGAATTCGAGACGGCCTACCTCAACGCGGCAATCACGGCCGGGACCGCTGGAACGGGTGTCTTTGGGCTTCGCCTGATGCGGGAGAATCTCGGGGAGCTCTGCGCTATCCTCGATCGTATCTTTCCGCGGCTTCCATCGGACAAGGCACGGCTTGAAAAGGCATTCGGCAAGGTCCTCTTCATGCATCTTTCGCGCGAGGACAAGCTTGCCCAGGCCGTTTCCCTGATCAAGGCAGAGCAAACCGGTCTTTGGCATGTCGCTCCGGATGGCACCGAAATCGAAAGGGTGGGGCCCGCACAGGAACCCCGCTATGATTTCGAGCGGATCCGGCATGAACTCACCGAGCTTGAGAGCCATGACGCGGCCTGGAACGCCTGGTTCGAAGAACAATCCATAGACCCGCTTCGGATTGGCTATGAGCGCCTTTCAGCCAATCCCGCCGCGAGCCTGGTACGCCTCTGCGAGGCCCTTGGCGTTCAAGCGCCCAATGCGAATGACGTAAGACCTGGTGTCGCGAAGCTCGCCGACGAGACGAGCCTCGCCTGGATGCGCCGCTATCGTGCGGATGCCGCCATCTGAAGCGTCGGGCAGATCTGGTCCTACGCCGTCTTGGCCACCACCGTCTCGCTCAGCCAGGTGCCGATCTTGGTGCCCAGGCGATCAGGTGAAACCGGCTTCGGCAAATAGTCGTCCATGCCGGCTTCGATGCATTTGTCGCGGTCGCCCTTGAGCGCGTGCGCGGTGACGCCGATGATGGGGATGTGGCCGCCAGTCGAGTTTTCCATGTTTCTGATGGCCCGGGTCGCCTCATAGCCGTTCATCTCTGGCATGGAGACGTCCATCAGGATCAGCTTGGGGTGCAGCGATCTGTACATCTCGACAGCCGTGCGGCCGTTGCTGGCGATGCGGTAGCTCAATCCCAGCCCGTTGAGGATCTGACCGAACACCAGCTGGTTCACGTCATTGTCCTCGGCAATGAGGATGTCGATCGGGCCGTTCGAGCCAGCGACCGAGTCTGGCGCAGGCGCTGCCGTCATCGCCGGGCCTCGAATGACGGTGAATGCCGGCGGTGCGACCTGCGGCACTATCGGCTCGCGCACGAACTGCGCCTTGCCAACCTGGGCGCGGGCTCTCTGGATGACCGAAATGACCGTGCCGAGCAGGACCGCGGAACGGGCAGGCTTGGTCAGGTGCGCGGCAATGCCGAAATCGATGATCATCTTGCCGAAATCGACCTGGTCAACCGAGGTCAGCAGCACGACCGGAATGGTGGCCAGCCGGCTGTCGGCGGCGATCGCCTTGGCGACATCGGCGCCGTTCATGCCCGGCATCTGATAGTCGAGGATGATGCAGTCGACAGCCGCACCGAGTTGGAAGGCGCGGTCGAGGAACGCTAGCCCCACCGCGCCGCTTTCGGCGGCGGCACAGTCGAAGCTCCAGCTCCGCAACTGCTCGAGCAGGATTTCGCGGTTGACCGGATTGTCGTCGATGACCAGCACGCGCGCGCCGGTCACGTCGACCGGTATGATCTCGTCGCGCGCCTGGGCCTGGTGCGCGGGCAACGGTACGGCGAACCAGAAGACCGAGCCGCGGCCAATCTCGCTCTCGACGCCGATCTTGCCGCCCATCAGATCGACGAGGCGGGCCGCGATGGCAAGGCCAAGGCCGGTGCCTTCATGCCGACGGGTCGACGACCCGTCGACCTGGGCGAATTTCTCGAACACGTTCTGCAGCTTTTCAGCCGGAATGCCGATGCCGGTGTCTTCGACGCGAACCTTGAGCTGGACCACGTCGTTGACGATTTCGCCGCCGACATCGACCAGGACGTGGCCCTTCTCGGTAAATTTCACTGCGTTGCCGAGCAGGTTGGTGACGATCTGCCGGAACCGCCCGGCGTCGCCGACGACATAGGCAGGCAGACGCGGGTCGACACGGACGATGAGCTCGAGGTTCTTTTCGGCGACGCGGGCCGATACCAGCGTCGCCACGTCCTCGACCGCTTCGGAGAGGCGGAAGGGCGCGGGATCGAGCGTGAGCTGGCCAGCGTTGATCTTCGAGAAATCAAGGATGTCATTGATGATGGTGAGCAACGCGTTGCCGGATTTGACGATGACGTCGGTAAATGTCTTCTGGCGCGAGGTCAGGTCGGTCTTGGCCAGCAATTCGGCCATGCCGAGCACGCCGTTCATCGGCGTGCGGATTTCATGGCTCATATTGGCCAGGAATTCCGACTTGGCGCGGTCGGCGGCCTCGGCCTTGAACAGCGATTCCGCGGATTCGGCAAAGGCGCGGCGGATGGCCTGTTCCATTGGCCGGAAGATCCAGAAGGCGACGATGGCAAGCACCGCGAACAGCAGGCCGCTTGCCCAGAGCAACAATTTGTCGCTGGCGGTATCGGCCACGTGCCGCTCGTTGTCGAGGGCGGTGCGCACGCGCACCAGCATGGGCTGGGCAAACAGGTCGTTCTGGTTGCGGATCTCGCGATAGCTCCATTCGTCGACCTTCTGCGCAACCGACATGAGGTTGAAGTTGCGCACCATGTCACGCGGCGACCAGAACAGGTCGCCGTTTACGGAGGCCGCCTCGATCTCGTTGAGAGCGCTCCGCGACAGGCGCGGCTTTATCGCTTCGATCTGGGCGGTAAGCGTTGCGATCTCGCCGGTCAGGCGCTCGGAGTGGCCGCGCGCGGAAGCAACGAGCGCATCGCGTGTTTCCGTTCGCCAGGCGGTTCCGGTGGTTTCGGCAAAGCTGGTCGCATTGCGCAGATCGCGAGTGAAGATGACAAGGTTGCTGCTCAGGGCATCAATGCTATGCCGGTAGGAGTTGACACGATCGAGCGCGAACATGATGGCGGCGGAGGCCATCGCGAAAATCAACAACCCTGAGAGATAACGGATCCGGACAGACCGGATGAACGAAGAATATTCCGGCATGCGCAACCCCAAAACACATACGCATCATTTTAATGGTCGGGATTACGCTTCATTTACATTAAAATTTCGTTCGTGGGCCGACGCAAATCATGACAGGCTGCTGTGGGATGCGTTCTCGTCGTCAGATGGCTGGATGAGCCTGCGCGCCGTATCTGCTCCAGCCGCAAGGATGCGATCCGACAATTCCGTCCCTTCAACCGCGCGGGCCAGTTGAAGCGCGCCGATGAGGGTCGCAAAGACACCCAGCGCTACACCTTCCGGATCCCTGGTCCGCGGAAGCACCGCAGACAACTGGCGCACCAAAACCAGCAAGCGTTCGGTATAGACTTCGCGCGTTTCCAGTGGCTGACGCGCGAGCTCCGGCAGCAGTGCGGCAGACGCGCAGCCCGCTCCCGGATTGTCCCGGTGCTCAGCCGATAGATACGCTGCTATTCCCATCTCCGGACCACCGGCAGCCAACACTTCCTGCAGTTGCTGAGACTGAATCTCCATGGCCGCGACCACGCTTTCACGCACAAGCTCCGCCTTGGATCGAAAGTGCGGATAGAAGGCGCCGTTCGTCAGCCCGGCGTCGCCCATGATGGTTGCCAGTCCGGATGCGGCTATTCCGTCACCCCGAAAACGCTGGGCGGCGACCTCCACGATCCGATCGCGAGACGCGTCCTTTCGGCCCTTTTCGTAACGCATGCCTGCGTTTCCTTCCTGCCATTGCATTATTATCATAATGTGGTATTATAATCGTAATTCAATTGACGGTAAAAAGCTAGCCCTTACGGCTTTGGAGTATCAAATGACTGCGTTTTCGGGAAGAACCGCGATCGTGACTGGAGCCTCCTCGGGCATTGGCCGCGCCAGCGCCGTGGCCCTTGCGCGGGCAGGATATACCGTCTTCGGGACAAGTCGCGGCAAGGCTGGCAACGGCCCGACGCAGGTGTCCATGCTGACGTGCGACGTAACCGATGGCGACTCGGTCAGCGCCCTCGTTTCAAAGGTGCTGGCGCAGACCGGCCGAATCGACCTGCTGGTCAACAATGCCGGCGTCGGCCTGCTTGGCGGCGCCGAGGAATCCTCGGTCGCCCAGGTGCAGGCCTTGTTCGACGTCAATCTGTTCGGCGTCATGCGCATGACGAAAGCAGTGTTGCCATCGATGCGGCGGCGCGGCGAAGGGCGCATTGTCAATATCGGCTCGATCCTGGGATTGGTACCCGCGCCGTATTCGGCGCATTACTCCGCGGTCAAGCACGCGCTCGAAGGTTATTCGGAGTCTCTCGATCATGAGATTCGTGCCTTCAACATTCGCGTCTCGGTCATCGAGCCGGCATTCGTCCGCACTGTCTTCGACCAGAATGGGATCGAGCCGGATTCCGTGTTGAAGGAATACGATCAGGCTCGAGCCGGGTTCAAGGCGCTGCTTGCCGATGTGATGCCCAAAGCCGATCGGCCGGAAGTGGTGGCGGATGCGGTCGTCAAGGCAGCGACCGATGCCCGTCCGCGACGGCGCTATACCGTCGGCAAGGCAGCGCGCCAGATCAGCCTGCTTCGCCGCTTCGCACCCGCCGGGATGTTCGACAAGACCTTGCGCAAGCAGTTCCGCCTACCTGCCTGAGCAAGCGATTTTGAGAAAGTGAACATGATGAAAGCCTTTGTCGTCGATAAATATCAGAAGAAGGGCGCTCTGCGGCTTGCCGAAATGCCCGAGCCGGATCTGCTGGACAACGATGTTCTGGTCGAGATCCACGCCGCCGGCCTGAACCTTCTGGATTCCAAGGTCCGGAGCGGGGAGTTCAAACCTATTCTGCCGTATCGTCCGACCTTCATCCTCGGCCACGACGTGGCGGGGATCGTCGTGCGGGTCGGATCGAAAGTCCGCAAATTCAAACCAGGCGACGAGGTCTATGCGCGGCCCCGCGACGGCCGGATCGGGACGTTCGCCGAATTCATCGCCATGGATGAAGCCGATGTGGCCTTGAAGCCCAAAAACCTCAGCATGGAAGAAGCGGCCTCCATCCCCCTTGTCGGTCTGACCGCCTGGCAGGTGCTGGTCGAAAAAGCCAATCTCAGGAAAGGCCAGAAAGTCTTCATTCAAGCCGGCTCCGGCGGTGTGGGAACCTTCGCCATCCAACTTGCGAAGCATCTTGGCGCGACGGTTGCTACGACCGCGAGCGGGGCGAGCACCGATCTGGTCAAAAGTCTCGGCGCCGATATCGTCATCGACTACAAGAAGGATGACTTCGAGAAAGTCTTGCAGGGTTACGACGTCGTTCTGAACAGCCAGGACGCCAAGACGCTTGAAAAGTCCCTGCATGTGCTGAAGCCGGGCGGCAAGCTCATCTCCATTTCCGGCCCGCCGGATCCAGAATTCGCCAGGAAACAAGGTCTGAACGTAGTGCTGAAGCTGGTCCTGCGCCTGCTGAGCCGCAGCATACGCCGCGAGGCCAAACGCGCTGGTGTCGATTATTCCTTCCTGTTCATGTGGGCGCAAGGTGAGCAACTGAGCAAGATAACGTCGCTGATCGAATCCGGCATCATACGCCCCGTGATGGACCGTACTTTTCCATTCGAACAGACCAACGAGGCATTGGCTTACGTCGAGACAGGGCGTGCCAAAGGGAAGGTCGTCATCAAGGTCAGATAGCGCGCCCCTCCTGTGTGTCGCCGGCAGCACGTCACGAAGCGGACGCGGCGACCTTGGTGCGTCCAACTCGGCGTCCCAGCTGCGCTCCTGGAGGGCACGAGGTCCGACCCTGCCCACAGATCAGGGCCGACGTTCCGCCCTCCGACCGAAAGCCGTCCTTCCGCTTCCGTGAAGAGTTTCGGGCGCCGGCAGGCGTACGAAAGTCCCCGAGGAAGGAACCCGCGGGCCACAAGTCGATGGCTATGGGGATTTCGATTTGCGGCTGATGTCGGCGATGGCGCGATCGTCGCCGGGAAGCGCCGCGATTGATACGGACAGGCCGCTTTGGTGCGCTTCCGCGCGATGTTGCGGGCTCGGCGCTGGTCCGGACGCGCGCCTTTCGGCGTCAGTAGTCACCATGGGCACGCGTGGATCCGTTGCCGGAGGGGACGCGCCTGCGGCTGAAGGCTCTACCATGCCATGCCGGATCATGGGCCGTTCTCCCGGTTCGATGCCGTTGCGTGCGGCGGTCCGCGGGGCTGCCGCCAGCGTTCGAACACCTCAACGACGATCATGCGTCCGCGACAGCGTGGGCATGGCGGGCGGAAGTCGTCCGGTTCGTCTGATGTGTCGTCATCGGGCTGCGCGGCGACGTCCAGGAGTTCGCGGGCGAGCGCGAGGCTGGCCCTGCGGGCGGAGCCAGCGAGTAAGCCGCAATGCCGGATGCGATGGAAGCCACGCGGCAGGACATGGAGCAG
This sequence comes from Mesorhizobium sp. INR15, assembly GCF_015500075.1. Classification (NCBI taxonomy): domain Bacteria; kingdom Pseudomonadati; phylum Pseudomonadota; class Alphaproteobacteria; order Hyphomicrobiales; family Phyllobacteriaceae; genus Mesorhizobium; species Mesorhizobium sp. INR15. The sequence continues at coordinate 1,564,551 of NZ_CP045496.1, forward strand.
GAAGCGGCGGATGAACTCGTCGGTGGCGAGCGCCATGACCTGCTGGCGACCGGCGCCGTCGCGGCGGTAGTCCTTGTAACGGAAGGTGACGCCGCTCTCGTCGAGGTGGATGAGGCGGCTGTTCGAGATCGCGACCCGGTGCGTGTAGCGCGACAGGTAGGCGAGCACCGCTTCCGGACCGGCGAAGGGCGCCTTGGCGTAGACCACCCAGCGCTTCTTCTGGACCGGCGACAGGTGGCGTAGGAATGCCCGCCGTTCCGCGAGATGAGCAATTGCGCCGAAGAAGGCGAGCCGGCCAGCGTCGTGCAGCGCGACCAGCCGGGTCAGGAATAGGCGGCGGAACAGCTTGCCGAGCACGCGCACCGGCAGAAGGAAGGCCGGCCGCGATGATATCCAGCGTGCCCCGTCCGGTGCGATGCCGCCGCCCGGCACGATCATGTGCACATGCGGATGATGCGTCATCGCTGAGCCCCATGTGTGGAGGACGGCGGTGATGCCGATGCGTGCGCCGAGATGCTTCGGATCGGCGGCGATCGTCAGCATCGTCTCCGACGCCGCCTTGAACAGCAGGTCGTAGACCGCCGACTTGTTCTGGAATGCGATGTCGGCGACCTCGGCGGGCAGCGTGAACACGACGTGGAAGTAGCCGACCGGCAGCAGGTCGGCTTCCCGCTCTGCAAGCCATGTCCGCGCGGCCGCACCCTGGCACTTCGGGCAGTGCCGGTTGCGGCAGGAGTTGTAGGCGATCCGCCATTGGCCACAGTCCTCGCAAGCCTCGACATGACCGCCAAGGGCTGCGGTGCGGCAGTGCTCGATTGCCGACATGACCTTCAGTTGCTGCAGGCTCAGATGGCCGGCATGGGCGACCCGATAGGCGAGCCCGGCAGCACGGAAGATGTCGGCGACCTCGATCGAGGCGCGCATGGCTCAGCCGTCGGGTGAGATCTCTTCCGGCTTGAACAGGCCGAGCTTGTCGAGCGGGCTCGTCACGGCACGCACCGTGCGGGTCGCGACCTTGGCGTAGAGAGCGGTGGTGTTCAGCTTGGCGTGCCCGAGCAGAACCTGGATGATCCGGATATCGGTGCCGTCCTCCAGCAGGTGGGTCGCGAAGCTGTGACGCAGCGTGTGCGGCCCGACCCGCTTGGCGATGTCGGCGGCCTGCGCTGCCTCGACGACGATGCGATAGAGCTGTCGCGTGCTGATCGGCTTCATCGCGTGCTGCCCAGGGAACAGCCAGCCGTCGCGATGCATCACGCCCTGCTGCCGCCCAACCTTCCACCACTGACGCAGCAGAGTGAGTAGATCGGCAGAGAGCATGGCATTGCGATACCGCCCGCCCTTGCCGCGCTCGACGCGCAGCAGCATGCGCTCGCTGTCGACGTCGGCGACCTTCAGCATCGACACCTCCGCGACGCGCAAGCCCGCACCATAGGCGACCGACAATGCGGCCTGGTGCTTGAGACACGTGGTGGCGTTGAGCAGCCGGGCCACCTCGTCGCGGCTGAGCACCACGGGCAGGTTGCGCGGATGCGACAGCCGGACGAGCCGGCGCGCCAGGTCCGGGCGGTCGAGCGTTTGGGTGAAGAAGAAGCGCAGCGCCGACACGATGCTGTTCATCGTCGGCACGGGAACGCCGTCTTCCTGCTGCTCGATCTGGAACCGACGTAGGTCGTCGGCTGTCGCCGTGTTTGGCGAACGCCCAAGGAATGTCGCCAGGCGTCCGATATCGCGGAGATAGTTGCGCTGCGTCTCGCGTGAGAAACGCCGCATGTTCATGTCGTCGATCAGCCGCTGGCGCAGCGGGCTGATGGGTGCATCGAGAAGGGGATGGGGCATGGTCGGGCTCCTTGTTGAAGAAGCCCGTCATCTTCTGCCGTTGCTGGACGACGCTCAACGCGAGCGCGACGGCCGGCCCATCACCCCTACCTCAACCGCAGGCGCCCTCCCGCGCAGCGGGTTCGTTCTCCGTCACAATCTCAGTTGTTGCGGGTCGCCACGAATTTTGCTGCTTCCTTGAGAAGCACTGCGCGGTCATCATAGGGCTCAAGCAGCGTGTGGGCCAGGTCAACGAGGCCATGAAGCTGGCCTCGCGCCCAATTGGCGCCATGCAGCGCCACCAGCGTCGCCTTGCCTGCGGCCTCATCCTTGCCGGTCGCCTTGCCCATCTGCTTGGCGTCCGCTGTCAGGTCGAGCAGGTCATCGGCAAGCTGGAAGGCAAGGCCGATCGCCGAGCCGAACTCGGCCAGCCTTTCGCGGTCGTCCGGCGCGGCGCCGGCGATGATCGCGCCGGCCTCGCAAGCGAAACGGATCAGGGCGCCGGTCTTCATGGCCTGGAGCCGGATGATGCCGGCTTCGTCCGGCTGGTCCCGCTCGGCGGCAAGGTCGAACATCTGGCCGCCGACCATGCCGCCGGTACCAGCGGCGCGGGCCAGCGCCAGCACCAGGGCTGCCCTGCGTTCGGCGGGCAGTGCGGTCGCCTCGTCGGCGATGATGTCAAAGGCCAAGGTGAGCAGAGCATCGCCGGCAAGGATGGCGGTCGCTTCGTCGAAGGCCTTGTGCACGGTCGGCAAGCCACGGCGCAGATCGTCGTCATCCATGGCCGGCAGATCGTCATGGATCAGCGAATAGCAGTGGACGCATTCCAGCGCGGCCGCCACGCGCAACGCCGCCTCGCCATCGGCCGAAAACAAGGCCGCACTTTCCATGACGAGGAAGGGACGCAGGCGCTTGCCGCCATTGAGGACACCATGGCGGATCGCGGCCATCAGACGGTCGGGCCGCGCGATCTCGCCGGAAAGCACACGCCCATCGAGCAATTGCCGCAGCAGCGCCTCGACGGCCTCCGCGCGCATGCCAAGTGCCATTTCGAACGCCATTTCGTCGCCATTCGTCATGGCCGCGAGCGGTAGCCGACACTCAGACGTTGCGCAAGAAGCCAAGCGCCATTATGCCGGGGGAGGAGAAGCACGGGTTGGGCGGCTTGGCGGAACCGATCGTCGATCATGAAATCGAAAAGCAGGACATGGCGGCGAGATCGAGGGGCGTGAACCGCCGCGGTCTCAGGCGCTGGGTCCGGCGCGGCTTTGTCGTGGCCGCTGTGCTGGCACTGATTCCGACTGTTCTGACGTTCCTCTACCTGCCCTCATTCGTGCATCCGGTCTCGACGCTGATGCTGAAGGATCTGGCGACATTTTCCGGCTACGACCGGCGCTGGGTGTCGATCGACGATGTGTCGCCGGTGCTGGCGCATTCCGTGATCATGTCCGAGGACGGGCAGTTCTGCTTCCATCGAGGTGTGGATCTTGGCGAGCTAAGGGGGGTCGTCGACGATGCGCTGGCCGGCGAAGCGACCCGAGGCGCCTCCACCATCACCATGCAGACGGTGAAGAACCTCTACCTCTGGTCGCGCCCGCTGGGCTCGGTGCGCAAAATCGTCGAATTGCCGCTGGCCGTCTATTTCGACGCGGTGATGTCGAAACGGCGCATCATGGAAATCTATCTCAACATCGCCGAATGGGGTCCAGGCATCTATGGCATCGAGGCCGCCGCGCAGCATCATTTCGGTGTTTCGGCAAAACAGCTGACAAGACGCCAGGCGGCGTTGTTGGCCGTCAGCCTGCCAAACCCGATCGCCCGCAATCCGGCCAAGCCGGGGCCTGGCCTGAAACGGCTGGCCAACCTTATCGAGCGGCGGGCAGGAAGATCCGGCGCTTATGTCGGCTGTCTCGACTAGCGCCGGCAAAAAAAATCACGGCGGCGCTGGCCAAAACGGCGTCAGGCGTGTATAGGCACCCGACTTTCTCAGATTCCGGCCCCTGAAACGGCCCTTTCACGAGGGCAGGCGGGGCTTTTTGACCATGTAGTGGAGCATTTCCATGGCCGTTCCGAAACGAAAAACCTCTCCGTCCAAGCGCGGCATGCGCCGCTCGGCCGACGCTCTCAAGGCCCCGACCTATGTCGAGGACAAGAATTCCGGCGAAATGCGCCGCCCGCACCATATCGATCTGAAGACCGGTATGTACCGCGGCCGTCAGGTGCTGACGCCCAAGGAAAGCTGAGACCAGCTTTTCCAATCTTTGAGCTATCGAAAAGACCGGCCAGTGGCCGGTCTTTTTGTTTTTTACATAACTGGTTTCCGGTCTTTTGACGAAACCAGTGCCCGCGGGTGTGATGCCGAGGGCCTGAACCCTACCCCTTGATCTGTTTCGATACGAAGCACTCCCTCGCAAATCTTGAGCGAAGGGCGTTTTCGCGCGCTGGCAAGAAATATGCTCGCCGAGTTCGTGCCTGTCGGCACCAAGCCTTCCCAAAAATCATGACTGCACCGGTTGGCCGCTTTCCGCTTGCATCGCCCCAAGTGAAGATCGTTTTTCGACGTGATGGGGATTGTGTTTGTAGGTTTCCTATGCAATTTTTAATTTTGTAGTCGTAAATCGACACAGATAGGGGGTTGTATGTGGGATTTCGTCAGCACGAGTGATCTCGACGATACCGAGCAGGCCGTGCTCTCCCAACTCAAGGTCGACGGGCGGATGTCGAGTGTCGACATCGCCAAGCGTATCGGAGTGACGGAAGCGACGGTGCGGCGGAAAATGGCGCGCGTCCTTGAAGATCCGGATATCTGCATCCAGGCCGTCGTGCGCCCTTTGCGCAGCGACGTCGGCATTGCCGCAATTGTCGGGTTCGACGTCGACCGCGAGCACATCATCAGCGTTGCCAGAAAGCTGTCGGAATATTCGTTCGTCGACAGCGTCTACGCGATGACGGGTCCGTTCGACATCATCATCCAGCTGACCCTGCCGTCGACAACCAGTCTGCACGACTTCCTGGTCAGTGAACTCTCCAACGTTCCCGGGATCAAGGATTCCGAGAGCTACATGATCGGCCGCGTGTTCAAGCACAGTGGCCGGGCCTACCAGCGCAGCAAAACCGAAGAAAAAAAAGAGGGTAACAATGGGTGAGTTCTTTTCCGCATCGCGTCGCCGTGTCCTGTCCCTGCTGGCCGCCGCGCCGCTTCTCCTGTCATTCGCATCCACATCTCATGCCGATGGCCTGATCGAACAGATCAAGCAGCGCGGCACCATCGTGGTCGGCACCGAAGCGGCCTTCGAGCCGTTCGAATTCGTGCGAGACGGTCAGATCGTCGGCTACAACAAGGATATTCTCGACTATGTCGTCAGCCAGCTCGGCGTGAAACTGGACCAGTTGAACCTCCCTTTCCAGGGGTTGCTGCCAGGCCTGCTGGCCAAGAAGTTCGACGTCATGGCGACGTCCACGGGCATCAATGCCGAGCGGGCCGCGAAATACGCCTATACGCGGCCGACCGGATCCTTCGAGAACGTGATTGTCGTGCGCGCCGATGAAGAGCGCATCAAGAAGCCGGAGGACATCAACGGCATGGTGGTGGCAACGCAGCTTGCCTCTTCCGTGCAGCCGATCATCGAGGCCTATGACAAGGAGCTCAAGGAGAAGGGCGGCAAGGGGGTCGGCGAACTGAAGCTGTTCACCTCTTTCCCTGAAACCCATGTCGCCCTGGCCTCCGGGCAGGTCGATGCCATCGTCATCGCCTCGCCTTCGGCGGCCGTGCTGATGAAGAACGTCCCTGATACCTACAAGGTCGTCGGATCGATCGGCGAATTCTCCTATCTGTCTTGGGTCGTGCGGCCGGAGGACAAGGATCTGCGTGAATTCATCAATGCCAAGATCGGCGAGATGAAGGACAGCGGCAAGTTGAAGGAACTGCAGCTGAAGTGGTTCGGTTTCGAGATGAAGACGCCGGCTGACGGATATCTGCCGGCGGGCGCACTCTAGCAGCGGTCCCCTTTGGTTCAGGCAATGCCTGGCGCGATGCGAGGGAGGCTGTTCCCATGCTGGAATAGCGCCTTCCCTAATGCGCCAGGCATTGCCTCTTCTTCGAGTTGAAGAATGTTCCATTTTTCAAAAACCCTGAGCTTCCTGCCGCAATTCCTGACCGGCGCCGGGATCACACTCGGCGTCTCGGCGCTGGGGTTCCTGCTTGGGACGGCGATCGGCTTCGGTCTGCTTGCCTGCGGCAGATCGCACTGGCGCGCGGTCCGCTGGGTTGGTGCGTTCTACACCAGCTTCATCCGCGGCACGCCGCTGATCGTCCAGATCTTCGTGGTCTATTATGTTCTGCCCGGCCTTGTTGGCATCGACCTGCCGCCGCTGCTGGCGGGGGTCCTGGCGTTGAGCTTCAACAGCGCCGCCTTCGTCGCCGAGATCCTGCGTGCCGGGCTGACACGCATTCCTATCGGCCAGTATGAAGCCGCCAAGGCACTCGGCCTGAAACCTGTTGTAACCTGGTTCAAGGTGATCCTGCCGCAGCTGTTTCGCGCCATCATTCCGCCGATGGTCAACGAGTTCACCATGCTGGTGAAGGCCTCGTCCATTCTGTCGGTTATTGCCGTGGTTGAATTAACCCGCACCGCGCAGAACATCATGAACATCACCTACCGGCCTGTCGAAGCCTTCTGCATCGCGGCGGTGTTGTATTTCATCGTGTTGTTCTCCTGCAGCATGCTGACCAGGCATCTTGAGCGCAAGGCGCAAGGTGCGCGCGCATGAGCTTCGATTTCTCCGTCATCGCGGACAATTGGCAGATGCTCGCGAAGGGTTTCGGCAACACGGTGCTGATGTGCGCTATGGCGTTGCCGCTGGGCTTCTCGGCGGGCACCGTTCTGGCCCTCATCAGGCTGCGGGGCGGCAGGCTGCCGGCAACGATCGTCGCGGCCTATGTCGAGATCTTCCGCAATATCCCGTTTCTGATCCAGATATTCCTGCTGTTCTACGCGTTGCCGATGTTCGGCATCCGGCTTTCGCCGGTTGTCGTTTCTATCGGCGCGCTGTCAGCCTATGCCAGCGCCTACTCGTCCGAAATCCTGCGCGGTGCGATTCAGTCGATATCGTCAGGCCAGGTCGAGGCAGGCTATGCGCTGGGGCTGCGCTACCTCACCATCTTCCGCAAGGTCCTTGTGCCGCAGGTGATCGGCTACATTCTGCCCGCCGCGACCAACCTCACCATCACGCTGATCAAGGAATCGGCGATCCTCTCGGCGATCACGGTGCCGGAACTGACCTACATGGCACAGAACGTCATCGGCCAAACCTTCTCACCGGTGGAGATCTTCACCGCCATTGCATTGCTGTACTGGGGCCTGACGGCTCTTGTCGCGGCGATCTCGCGCAGCCTGGAGCGCAGGCTGCAACCCCATCTCGCGGCCCGCCGTGGCGCCTGATCCAAAAGCCTTTCAAAACGAGGAGACCCCATGTCCAAGCTCACCAGCGCGCCGCGCGATGTCTTCCAGACATTTCTGAATTTCCCACTGGTCGAGGATCTCGACACGCTGAAGGCCGATGTCGCGATCATCGGCATGCCTTACGGCGACCCCTATACGATCGACGAACTGATCAATGACCAGACCAACGCGCCGACGGCGGTGCGGCGCGCCTCGCAGCGTATCAGCCAGTCGCTCGACCGCTATGACTTCGATATAGGCGGGCCGGTCTTCGATGGTCAGGACATCAAGGTTGTCGATGTCGGTGACGTCCCCGGCAATGCCGCCGACCATGTCGGACACTATAAACGCGCCGAGGCGGCGATCCGCAAAATCCGCGCCGCCGGTGCGCTGCCGATCACGATCGGCGGCGATCACGGCATCCCGATCCCGATCTTCCGGGCGCTCGACGGCGAAGGCCCGATCACACTGGTGCATCTGGATGCCCATCTCGACTGGCGCGACAACGTGAATGGCGTCAAGGAGGGCTATTCCAGCACCATCCGCAGGGCTTCCGAAATGGCGCATATCAAGGATATTTTCCAGGTTGGCATACGCGGCCAGGGCAGTGCGCGCACCGAGGAAGTGGAAGCGGCCCGCGCGTATGGCGCCAACATCATCACCACCAACGAGTGGCAGGATATCGGCACCGGGGCTCTACTCAAGCGCATTCCCGATGGCGGCCGCTACTATCTCACCATCGACGCCGACGGACTGGATCCGGCGGTCATGCCGGCCGTCGAGGGGCCGCAGCCCGGCGGCGTCACCTATCGCCAGACAATCGACCTGATCAAGGGGCTGTTCGCCAAGGGCGAGGTCGTGGGCGTGGACATCGTCGAGATCGCGCCAGCGCGTGACGTCAACGAGATCACCTCGATGACCGCCGGCCACATCATCCTGAATGTCATCGGCGCCGCTGTGCGCGCCGGTCAATTCAAGCGCTGAGCAGCGGCAAAAATGCCGGCCGGGGCAAGCTCCGGCCGGCATTGGTTCATGCTGTCGCGCTCATATGTCGCCTGGTGGAACAACGAAAATTCTTGACGGCGTGACGGTGGGGCATTCTACAAAGGGGTGCCCCAAATGGAGACGCCAGATGTTCGGTGCCATCCCACTGCTGATCGTGCCTTTCGTCCTCTACAATCTTGGACTTCTGGGAATATTCGGCAGCGGTGACGATCCGTGGGCGACCGAGATCCTTTCGGTCGGCATGATGTCGGGCGGCGTGTTCTCGATGACGCTCGGAGACCTGATGGTGCTGATCGGGCTGGTCTTCTTCTTCGTCGAGATGGTGAAGTCGACGCGCACCACGAACGCGTCGATCATGGACCACCTGTTGTCGACCCTGGTCTTCGTGGCTTTCCTGGTCGAATTCCTGCTGGTGAAAGGCGCCGCCCACTCCGTCTTCTTCACGCTGATGATCATCGCGCTGATCGACGTGCTGGCCGGATTCGCGGTGTCGATGCGGTCGGCAAGCCGTGACATCAACCTGAATTGAGGATGTTTCGATATTCAGGTGAGGCCGGCCTGCAAATGGCTGGTACCTGCGCTTCCGGTGCTCACGTACTTAAGTACGCTCCGCTCCGGTTCTCGGTATCAGCCATTCTCGGACCCGGCCTGACCTGAATCTCAACACATCATCAGCCCGGATCGGCGGTGAAGCCTGCCGCCTCGATGCCGGCAATGGCTGCCGCTTCGTCATTGTCGGACGTGTCGCCGGAAATGCCGACGGCACCAATGACGGCGCCGGCCTTGTCACGGATCAGCACGCCACCGACGACCGGCAGTACACGCCCTCCGGAAACGTCGGAGATGCCGGTGATCAGGTGCGGGCGTTCCTTGGCGAAGGCTTCGACACGGCGCGAACCCATGCCGATGGCAAGCGCTCCATAGGCCTTGCCAGCCGACATTTGCGGCCGCAGGAACGAAGCGCCGTCCTGTCGCTGGAAAGCGACCAGATGGCCGCCTGCGTCGAGGACAGAGACACCCAGCGGCTTGAGCTTCAAGTCGGCGCCCTTGGCGAAAGCGGCCCCAATGATCTCGATAGCCTTTTCGAGCGGCAGTGCGGTCATGACAATCTCCTGTTTGAAAAACGCGTCAATCATCGACCGCCAGCCCGGGGATAATAATCCCGGTCTTGGTTGAAATTGCTTCGCGTGAAGAGGCGGAATGGACGGTGTCGGGATCGTATGGATAGCGCCAGGGACAGGCGCTACACCGATACTATGGCGTTGCCACCAATGGGCTTCCAGAGCCGCGTTCCAAAATTGGGGCCAGTCAGGCGATTTTTTTCTTGGCGCGTGCTGGTTTTTTGGCCGGAGTTGCGGGCGCGTTGGCGAGGTCTTCGGCTTCCTTGGCGAGACGCAGGGCTCTCAGCTTGTTGGTCTTGGCCTGGCGGGCATCGCTCTCGGCGGCATATTCCGCCATCGCCTTCTGGCGAACGGTTGCCGCCTCTTCCTGCTTCTTGAAACGCAAGTCGGCCCGCGCACGGGCCGTATCCTTCGAGTTCTCAACCAAGCGTTTGATCCAATCTCATAAAATATGATTTCAACGTCTTGATAGCAGAGACGGCCTGTATTTGGGAAAATAAGTTGATCAAAAGCCCGCACCGCGCCGGGAGCATGCGCTGCCGATTGAATATTCGAAAGAGACGAGAAGCGACGATCAAGAGCCTCACGCCTTCCGGAGACTGATGGCGGATTCAGGCCGGTGCATCGGCGGCGCGCGCGTTACGGGCGACCACGGCCTCGTAGCCGGCTTGCAGCATCGCCCGAACAGTGGGTTCGGCTGAAGGCGCGGCAGGGGTGCCCAGATGGTCGTGACGCAGCTCATCCATGAACCTGTCCCACAGCGGCGGGCCACCGTTTTCGAGCAGCTCGGCGCGGATCGACAGTTCATCGCTGACCGGCAGCCAGACCCGGCCCCAGGCACCGAGATGGGCCAGGATCGGCACCAGCGTGATCGCCATTTCAGTCAGGCTGTAGATCGCCTTCTGCTTGTGGCTCGGATCATCGGCTTTGGTCAGCATGCCGAGTGCCATCAGCCGTTTCAGCCGGTCGGCGAGAATGTTCGATGCGATGCCTTCCATCGATCCGTTGAGCAGCTCGCGAAAATGGCGCCTGCCGCCGAAAATCATGTCGCGCAGGATGATCAGGCTCCAGCGGTCGCCGAACACTTCCAGCGACAGATTGATCGGGCAGCCAGATCGGCGATCCAAGCTCATGCGACTCTCCCACTAAAAACCAGTTGCATTATCGTATCAGTCTTACTATTGTGCAACTGATTGCAAAACGCAATCGGTTATTGAGATCAGGAACTGCGGAAATGATCGCCATGGAACGCCCCGAAATCGTCTCCCAGACCTTTGGCGACCGTACTCATCCGCCAGTGCTGCTGATCATGGGGGCAATGGCCTCGATGTTGTGGTGGCCGGAGGCATTGTGCCGGAAACTGGCGAACAATGGTCTGTTCGTGATCCGCTATGACAATCGCGATACCGGCCGATCGACCAAGTATGCCCCGGGAGAGCCGCCCTATGCGTTCGACGACATGGCCGACGATGCGATCCAGGTTCTCGACAGCCACGGCATCCAGAAAGCCCATATCGTGGGCATGTCGCTGGGCGGCATGATCGCACAGTTCGCCGCGCTCAAGCATCCGGCGCGTGTTGCTTCGCTGACAGTGATCAGCAGTTCCCCGGTTGGCACCGACACCTCGCACCTGCCGACGATGACCGAGGCTTATATGCAGCATTCGGCCGATGGCGCCAAAGTCGACTGGTCGAACCGCGATCAGGTCATGGACTACATCGTCAGGGATGCCCGGGAGATCGCGGGAACAGCGCATCCGTTCGACGAGAAGCGGACGAAGGGTTTCGTTGAACAGGACTATGACCGCTCCGGCGGCTTCCTGAGCGCGACCAATCACTTCATGCTGAGCGGCGGCGAGGAATGGCAGGGCCGCTTGCATGAAATGGCGGCGCCGTTGCTGGTCATCCACGGAACGGCCGATCCGATCTTTCCCGTCGAGCACGGCGAAGCGCTTGTCGATGCCGTCGCCGGCGCCCGGATTCTGCGCATCGAAGGCGGCGGTCACGAGTTGCACCCCGACGACTGGGCAGCGATGACGGATGCCATCGTCGCGCATACCCAGGCCCATTGAGCCAAGCAAACGGGGCTTGACGACCGCCACCTGTCGCAATAGTTAAGTAACTACTTCACTTTTGAGAGAACACGAATGACCATGCCCCTGACGCTGCATTTTCACCCTTTGGCATCCTTCTGCTGGAAGCCGCTGATCGCGCTCTATGAGAACGGTACGCCATTCAATCCAGCCATCGTCGATCTCGGCGATGAAGAGTCCCGCGCGGCCTTCCTGAAGATATCGCCCTCCGGCAAGATGCCAGCCCTGCGCGACGATGCGCGGGACTGCACCGTGCTGGAATCGACCATCGTCATCGAGTATCTGGCCGCGCGCTATCCTGGGACGGTCGAACTTGTTCCCGCCGATGTCGACCTCGCGATCCAAGTCCGCCAGGCCGATCGCTTCTATGATTTCTATGTACAGGAGCCGATGCAGAAGATCGTCGGCGACCGGCTGCGGCCGGGGGATAAGACCGATCCGTTCGGTGTCGAACAGGCACGCGACCAGCTGCGTAATTCCTACGCCATCATAGAGCAGGACATGCAGGCGAAGACCTGGGCGACAGGCGAGACCTTCACCATGGCCGATTGCGCGGCCTCGCCGGCGTTGTTTTATGCCAACAAGGTCGAGCCGATGGGAGACAAATATCCCACCGTGAAGCGCTACCACGACCAGTTGCTGCAGCGGCCCTCGTTCGCTCGCGTGGTCGAGGAAGCGCAGCCCTATTTCCACATGTTCCCCTACAACAACGGTTAGAGCCATGCTGCACGATCCCGCCCAGCTCGATCTGATGTTCCAGGCGCTTGCCGACCCGGCGCGGCGGCAGATGGTGGATCGGCTGTCGCGGGGGCCTGCATCGGTCAGCCAGCTGGCCGAGCCGCTGGCGATGTCGCTGTCAGCCGTCGTCCAGCATCTGAATGTGCTGGAGGCGAGCGGCCTCGTCCGCAGCGAGAAGCTTGGCCGCGTCCGCACCTGCCAGATCGAGCCGAAGGCGCTGCGCGCGGCCGAACACTGGATCAACGAGCGGCGCCTCGCGTGGGAGCGCAGGCTCGACCGGCTGGGCGACTTTCTGGCGGAAACCAACGACGAAGGCTGAAGGAGACCGTGATGACAGTCGTCCATTCCACCATTGTGCTCAAACGCGTCTACGATGCCTCGCCAGCCCGCGAGGGGCCGCAATGACCGATCCATCCGTGACCCACGCTACGATCGTGCTGGAGCGCATTTATGAGGCGTCGCCAGCACGGGTGTTCCAGGCGCTTGCCGATCCGCAAGCCCGCGCTCGCTGGGGCACGCCGTCGAAGAATATCGATCTGGTCTATGACCAAGCCGACTTCCGCGTCGCCGGGCTCGATATCAGCCGCTGCGGGCCGCGCGGCAATCTGGTCTACCAGGTCGAGACCCGCTACATGGATATCGAGCCGGAGCAAAGGATCGTGTCGACCGAGGTCGTTCGCGAAGGCGGGAACCGGCTTTCCGTTTCGCTGATCACGGTAGAACTCCAAGCGGTTGGCTCGTCGACGCGGCTGGTGCTTACCGACCAGATCGCGGCCTTCGGCGGCAAGGACATGATCGCGGGCAGCGAGGCCGGCTTCAGCGCCGCGCTGACCAACCTGGCCGCGGAATTCGCAAGCGAGACGGCCAAGAGCCAGTCGAGTGCTTCCGAGCAATAAGCTGAACCTTCAACCTTGCCAGGGAGAGAACCCCGATGACCGAGCGATCCATCGTCCATTCCACCTTTGTCGTCGAGAGGAGCTATCCGGTGGCGCCGGCAAAAGTCTTTTCGGCATTCAGCAATCCGGACGCCAAGCGGCGCTGGTTCGTCGATCCCCATGATCCGACGCCCAGCCACCACGAAATGGACTTCCGCGTTGGCGGCAAGGAGGTCAATGCCGGCTGCCCGAGCGATGGGAGCATGCATTTCTTCAACGCGGTCTATCAGGACATCGTGCCCGATCAGCGCATCGTTTACAGTTATGAGCTGCTGTTTGGCGAAACCCGCGTATCGGTGTCACTGGCGACGATCGAGCTTATTGCGGAAGGTGGGAGCACACGGCTCGTGATGACAGAGCAGGGAGCCTTTCTCGACGGCCACGACACGTCAGCCACGCGCGAGCATGGAACGGGTGAACTGCTCGACGCGCTTGGCGCTTTCCTGGGCGCGCAAGCCTGATTATCGCCGTTGCCAATCAGGGTGTGGATCCGGCTTCCCAGAATTGGTCGAGCCAGATGTTGAGCTTCAGGAACCCGGAGCTGCTCACTGTATAGACGCGTCTCGTACCTTCGGGCCTGGCGTTGACCAGCCCTGCGTCGAGCAGGACCTTGAGATGCTGTGAAACGGCTGGCCGGGACACTGGCAATCCGGCAGCCAGTTCGTTGACAGTCTTCGGACCGCGCCGGAGTTCTTCCAGAAGATGGCGCCGGTTGGGATCGGCAATCGCCAAGAAGGCGTCGGAAAACATCATACCTATTTGTGAGGCAAAGCTTTTCGAATCTCAACCGTTGGTTTCATTTTTTCTTCTTGGGTCGAGCCGCAATGCTTCCGGCGTGACCGAGCGGTCGGCCGGCTGAGTCTTGAAGGCATCGCGGCCCTCGATTGGCACCGGTGCGCGGCGGCTGATGCGCAGCAGCGTGTAGCCGGCCAGACAAAGATGGGCAAAGGCGGTTGCCAAGAACAGCCCTTCCGGGCGCATCCAGCCCATCAGCGCGGCGGCCAGCAGCGGGCCGATCATCGTGCCGAAGCCGTAGAGCAGCAGCAGGCCGCCCGAGACCTTGACGAAATCCTCGGAGCGGGCGTGGTCGTTGGCATGCGCCACGGCGATCGAATAGAGCGTGTAGGCGAAGGCGCCATAGGCAGCGGTGCAGACGATGACGAACACGGCGGAGCGTGGCTCGAACAGGAAGATGGCGATGGCGAACAGCGCCGCGCCAAAGGCCGCGCCCGCCAGCACGAAACGGCGGTCGGTCGTGTCGGACAGGCGCCCGGCCGGAAGCTGCATGGCGGCGCCCGCGACCACCACAAGGCTCATCATCAGGGCGATCTCGGGTGTGGAAATGCCGATGCGTGCGCCATAGACCGCGCCGAGCGTGCCCCAGGCGCCGTTGGCGATACCGATCAGGAGACAAGCGACCGCCGATACCGGTGAATTGGCGTAGAGGCCTTTGACGTCGAGCGAAACATCCTGCAGCGGCTTGGGGTGTGAAGCGGTTGATACGGCGGTCGGGATGAGCGACAGGCAGAACAAGATGCCGGTGATCATGAACAACGAAGCCGATTTCACGTCGCCGCCGGCAACGATCATCTGGCCGCCCATGATCGAGGCGTAGGTGACCATCATGTAGAGGCCGAAGACAGTGCCGCGGTTCTCGTTCGTGGCCTTCTCGTTCAGCCAGCTTTCAATCACCATGAAGGCGCCGGCCATGGTGAAGCCGGTGAAGGCACGCAGCAGGATCCAGACATATTCATCGATGATCAGGCCAGTGAGCAGTGCCACGATCGCGCCCGAGGCGGCGAAAGCGCCAAAGGCCCTGACGTGACCGGCGCGGCGCACGATGCGGGGGGCAAAGAAACAGCCGGTGACAAAGCCGCCCGCCCAGGCGGTGCCCATGAGGCCGAGCGATGCGGTCGAGAAACCTTCCAACTGGCCGCGCAAGGGCAGCAGCAGCCCGTGCAATCCCGAGGCCGCAAGCAGAAAAGCCGTGCCGCGAAGCAGCGAGAGGATCGGTCTGTAGGTTGCGAACATTTTTTGATCCGGCTGGAATTTATCGGGTCTGAAGACAATCGCATTCCGGCTTTTCGGCGGCGGGTCTCGGCACTATCCGCGACGAAACAGGGCCTCAGCCGCCGACTTGGTGCTGTCCCTGGCCTTCAGCTCGGCTTCCAGTCTGGCGATCTCGTCGCGCAACAGGCTAATCCGCTCGGTCAGGTCACCGACGGAAAGCAGCGAAAGGTCCTGCCCGACCTCGTGTGGGCGCGCCTTCTTCTTGGGTTCGTCGTCGAAGATCGCCATCGTCGCTCCTCCCGTTGGCCATTTGCCTGATTTGGCAATGAGCATACATAGGGCAAGGCCACGGATGCAAACGGCCGGCATGATTCTGGTGAACGAAGACGGGAAATGAACATGGCGAGCGGACAGAAAATTCCGGCGAAGATGATGGCCATCGCGATCTCGGAACCGGGCGGCCCCCGGGTGCTGAAGCCGGAGACGCGCGATGTGCCCGTTCCCGGCCCCGGCGAAATCCTGATCCGGGTGCGCGCTGCTGGCGTCAACCGGCCTGATGTGCAGCAGCGCAAGGGTGCTTATCCGGCGCCGCCCGGGGCCTCCGACCTGCCCGGCCTCGAAGTCTCGGGCGAGGTGGCAGCACTTGGCGACGAGATTTCGCGCTGGCGCATCGGCGACCGGGTCTGCGCGCTGACGCCGGGCGGCGGTTATGCCGAGTATGTCAAGGTTCATAGCGGCAGCGTGCTGCCGCTGCCAGCCGGCTTTACCCACACCGAAGCGGCGGCCGTGCCGGAAAACTATTTTACCGTCTGGCACAATGTCTTCGAGCGTGGCGGCCTGAAGAAGGGTGAAACCTTGCTCGTGCATGGCGGCTCGTCCGGCATCGGCACCACCGCTATCCAGCTTGCGTCGGCTTTCGGTGCCTATGTCATTACCACCGCGGGCAGCAAGGAGAAGTGCGACGCCTGCCTGAAGCTTGGGGCCGACCGGGCGATCAATTACCGCGAGCAGGATTTTGTCGCGGCGGTCAAGGAGGCCACGGAAGCCAAGGGCGCCAATGTCATCCTCGACATGGTCGGCGGCGACTATGTGGCGCGAAACTACGAGGCGGCGGCGATCGAGGGCCGCATCGTCCAGATCGCCGTACAGGGTGGTGCGGTGGCGAGCGCCGATTTTTCCAGGATCATGGTCAAGCGGCTGACCCATACCGGTTCGACGCTGCGGCCGCGCACGGTCGAGTTCAAGGCGGCACTGGCGGCATCCCTGGAAGCCCAGGTGTGGCCGCTGCTCGGCACCCGCCGGATAGCCCCAGTGATGGACATGATCTTCCCGCTCGGCGAAGCCTGGCGTGCGCATGAGCGCATTGAGGAGGGCGAGCATATCGGCAAGATCGTGCTGGATGTCGGCTAAGGCTGTATCGATATTCAGTGATGCCGGCCCGACCTGGATCGCGACACGTCGCTGGCATGTGCGCCCATGCCCGCAAAGTGAACAGAAGCTTAATGCTGCAATGCAGCATTTGCATCATTGCTATGCAAAATCAGCCATTCAAGTCCTGATCGATGATGCCTATTTGAGCATCACCGAAACGAATTCAACGAATGGAGGACTACCATGAACCCGATCCGCGCTTACCGTAACTGGCGCATGTACAACGAAACCGTGCGCGAACTGAACCGCCTGAACTCGCGTCAGCTGAACGATCTCGGCATCAACCGCGCCGACATCGAAAAGATCGCCCGCCGCGCGATTTGATTTCGAACGCGGCCCTCTGAAATCGGAACCCATGTTTTTCGTGTTCCGGCCGGGGATCGCGCTTTGGAAGCCAGAGCCGCACAAGACGGGTCTCCCGTCGCCGGTTCCGAGCCCGCTGGACAATGTCCGGCGGGTTTTGTCGTTTTGGGCCGTGGAAAGCGCCGCGGCGACCTGTTTGGGCCGGCCTTCGAGGCGTCGCTTGCCCATCTTCCAAAAACGTTGCGAAATGGGCGGAGAGCGGTTATACAGACCGCGAATTTCCCATTTTGGTGGCTCTAAACCACCGCCCGCGCGGGAACGCGGGCGAACGAGAAGGATATCTAAATGGCCAATACGCTGCTGATGCCCAAGGCGACCGCCGTCTGGCTGGTCGACAACACCGCGCTGTCCTTCGAGCAGATCGCGCAGTTCTGCGGGCTGCATCCGCTTGAGGTCAAGGCGATCGCCGATGGCGAATCGGCGCAAGGCATCAAGGGCATGGATCCGATCATGACCGGCCAGCTGACCCGCGACGAGATCGCGCGCGCCGAGAAGGATTCAAACCAGCGGCTGAAGCTGTCCGACCCCAAGGTGCGGGTGCCGGAATCCAAGCGCAAGGGCCCGCGTTATACGCCGCTGTCGAAGCGCCAGGACCGGCCGAATGCGATCCTCTGGCTGGTGCGCAATCATCCCGAACTGAAGGACGCGCAGATTTCGCGCCTCGTCGGCACCACCAAATCGACGATCGACCAGATCCGCGACCGCAAGCACTGGAATTCGGCCAATCTTCAGCCGATGGATCCGGTGACGCTGGGCCTCGCCTCGCAAATCGACCTCGACATGGAAGTCAATCGCGCCTCGCGTGGCCGCGAACAGCCGGCGCCGGTCGGCGACACACTGCTGCCGGCCGCCCTGACCGAGCGGTTGGTGCCGACGCCTGAGAAGCCGAAGGACGAGGATGCCGAGCTCGACGCCAACGCAGTCTTCGCCAAGCTCTCGGCGCTGAAGTCCAAGAACACCGACGACGACGCGGACGACGAATAAGCGCGACCTAGCCTTCTCCCCTTGTGGGAGAAGGTGGATTGCCACGAAGCGGCAAGACGGATGAGCATCTGTGTTTGTTGTCAAGGAGCGATTTGGCTCCAGATGCGGTCCTGAGTTACGAGCGCGTTGGCCGTAACGACGAGCTTTCGCATGACGGCGACGAGGATGACCTTTTCGGGTTTAGCTGCCTTGCGCAGACGGGCGGCGAACACTGCAAGGTCCTTGTTGTAACGACTTGCAGACAGTGCGGCCATGTAGAGGGCGTTTCTGACACCCTTTCGGCCGCCCCTGATAGCTCGGCGTCCCTGGCGCGGGCCGCTGTCATGGGCGACGGGAGCAAGGCCGGTCAGCATTGCCGCCTGCTTGGCGTTGAGCGTACCCATCTCAGCGAGGCCCGCCAGGAGCGTGGCGGCAGTGATCGGGCCAATGCCGGGGATCGAGATCAAGATTGTGTAGCGGCGGGCAAGAGCGGGATCAGCTGAGATCCGGCGACCGGTCTCGGCTTCAAGACGCACGATATGGCTGTGAAGCGCTTTGAGCCTGCGGTTGAGTTCAGCACGCAGGAAGGGGCTTTTGAGCGTCGCCAAGCGGTTGATGAGCGCGATGCGTTCGGCACAGGCGGCATTGCGCGCGCCGATCATCTCCTGCAGCGCCTCCATCGCAAGGGAAGGCGGCACCGTCTCGGCCGGATTGAGCGCGACCCCCATTTCTGCCAGCAGCCTGGCATCGATCTTGTCGGTCTTGGCAAGCTGGCCGCAGGCTTCCGCGAACAGCCGAGCACGCAGCGGGTTGACGACGGCCACTACCAATCCCGCTTCATGCAGCGAGCGCTGTGCCGCACGATGGTATTTGGACGTCGCCTCCATGATCGCCCGCCTCACTGCGAGATCACCAAGCCGGCGCTTCAGCCGCCGCAGGCCACCACCATCATTGGCCACACGAAAACTCTGGCCGGTTGGATGGACGTACACATCCAGCCACTCTTTACACACGTCGATGCCGGCATAGACTGACGGCGTCGCATTCGGTTCGGACAATACCTTGCCTTGCATGCGGGACTCGCTCCCCATCATCTGTTCAGGACCAGTGCGAGAACGAATGGACCTTGCTCATCCGCGGTTCACACCAAGGGGCGTACGGTCCCATCCGTCCACTCCCCGGCGGACGGCCATCTGTCGGGGAGTGCAGCTATCTTGCACAAATAGCCGCCAGCCCAACATGCAAGGGGTGCTGGGAGGAATGAGGCGTTGGTGTTTTCTGGAGCACCCCTCATCCGACCCCGCTTCGCGCGGCCACCTTCTCCCACAAGGGGAGAAGGGAAGAACCCTCAGGTCCGAGCGGCGCGATCCGGCGCCATGCCGTAGTCCTCGCTGCGTTCTACCGCGCGGTAGAAGTCGGCGAGCTGCTTGCCGCGCTCCGGCTTGAAGATCCGGCCTGCAATGACCACCGAGGCGATGCGGTCGATGCGGAAGGCGCGGAAATCATCGCGCATCTCGCACCAGGCAACCAGCGTCCACACTTTGCCCCAGAACCACAGGCCAAGCGGCCTGATGTCGCGCGCCGTGCCGCGTCCAGCCTCGTCGGAATAGTCGATGGTCAGCACCTGACGCTTCTCGACCGAGCGCTCGATCAGGTCGATCGCCTCGCGGGCGGCATCGCTCACCACCCACATCGGTGTGTGGATCTCGGTGCGGGCGATACGATCCTTCTCGGCGTCGGGCAGCACGGCGCCGATCTTGACCAGCGCTTCGTCGGCCGCGCGCGCCATGGCCGCACCGCCAAAGGCGCGCACCATGCGGGCGCCGGCGACCAGCGCCACGATCTCGTCACGCGTGAACATCAGCGGCGGAAGGTCGAAACCCTCCCTCATCATGTAGCCAACGCCAGCTTCGCCGTCGATCGGCACCCCGGTCGACTGCAGGTCGGCGATATCGCGGTAGATGGTTCGCTCGGAAACCTCGAGCCACGTGCCCAGCTTCTGGGCGGTGACCAAACGGCCACCGCGCAGATGCTGCACGATCTGGAAGAGCCTGTCGGCACGACGCATCGTATAGTCCCTCGGCGTTGCTTCTATGCATGTCTTTGCCCAAAACCGGGGCCCAAAACCGGATCCGACTTTTGGGCGGCATGCATTATGGGTCGAGCCCTTCGCGCTTGCGCTGCGCGGCGACAAATGCCGTGCCGAAGGACAGGTTTTTCGTTGTCGGCGTCTTCGCGTCGAGCACGCGCCAGAACGGCGCGACGTCGCTCAGCGCCATGCCGCGCTCGAGATCCTCGTTGGCGGCCTCGGCGACAGTGCGCAGATGATAGCCGATGGTGACCGGACATGTCACTTCGGCACCATGTTCGATTGCAAGCGCGGTGCGCAGCGCACGAACATCCATATCCACGCCCTTGGGGATAGAGCGGATAAAGTCATCGACCTGGCGTGCGGTCGGCACCAGCATCGGCTGCCCCTCGACGACATCGCTCATCGTGCGCGGCGTCGGCCTGATGCCGTTGATGCCCGGTGCGTTCAGCCTGTCGTTCCAGCTTTTCATCGACTACTTGTCCCGAAATCCCCTGTCAGTATTGCATGGGCCTCCTGACAGCATACTGTCAGGAGGCTGCGGCGTATTCCTTGGCGAACATCGCGCGCATCTGGGTTAGATCGTTGCCCCTTTCCGGGTAGAGCGTTTCCAGGAACGCCAGTGCGAATGTGCCCGGCGCTGAACCCGGCGCGGAAACGATCGTGCCATCAGCCACCGCGTGCGCCACGTCCCGATAGTTCTGGTCGCCGGCGTAACCGGCCTCGTGCTGGTTGATCCAGTCGCGGCCATTGCTGGTGTGATTGGCATTGTCGAACAGGCCGGCGCGGGCCAGCGCCAGCGTTCCGGCGCAGATACCACCGACGACACCGCCTCGCGACGCCACCGCTGTCAGCAGGCCGGCTGCATCCGGCGGCGCCTTGCCGGCCCATTGGTCGGAGCCGATGACCGCGACGGCATCGAGATCGGTATTTTCATCGGCCTTGACAGAGCGGTCGGGCATCAGCTTGAAACCGCTTATGCCGGTCACCGGCTTGCCGTCCGGTGTCAACGATACGGCGCGGGCGCCGAACCATTCAACGGCCGAGGCGGCCAGCAGGCCATATTCCCAGTCGGCGAAGCCTTCGATGAAAAGAAAGCCGATCGTCTTCTGTTTGGACATGCCTTGCTCCGTCTCAGTCATCATCACTATCCTTTAGTCCGCCGCCAGTTCCGTCCTGCTTATCCAGGACCTGGCATCTGTTCAGATGCCGGGACTATTATCTGGGTTGCGCGGTTCTCTCGTCCAACAGTCGCGCCCAAAAAATCAATTGCGGCGCAAGTGGCGGCCTTCGTACATATCCGGCCAGCCGATGTCCTTGCGGATGTCCGCAGGCAAGGCATTGAGAAAACGCTGGGTGCGGATCTCGTTGCGGATCGTCCTGACCTTGCCGACATAGTGCTGCACGCCGCGCAAAATGGTGAAACCGTTCATGGCTAGTCTCCTCTCTGTGAATGGAGGCACTATCGCATACCCCTCCTGACAGCAGTCTGTCAGGAGGGTGTCAGGTTCGCCGAACTTTCTTCAGCACTGGCGGCACCTCTTCTGTTGCCTTGCGAGGTGGCTAGGTGCCGCTTGTTGACAGCTTGATTTTCGGTCTTTACTTAACTTAATCGTTAAATACAGGAATGGCAGGTTGGATGCAATGATCCCGGCCACCGACAGAAGCAAAGCCCGTGGGCTGGCGCTGACGATCACCCGTGTTCTCAAGGCGCCACGCATGCTGGTCTACCGGATGTGGACGCAGCCGCACCACATGAAGCGCTGGCTGGGCCCGCCGGGCTATACGACCTTGTCCGCGCGAGTGGATCTGCGGGTGGGAGGGTTCTGGCGGACCCATTCGCGCAAGCACGACGGCACCGAGGTGGCCGAACAAGGCGTGTTCCGCCAGATCGTCGAGGCTGAACGGCTGGTCTTTACCCATGCCTGGGAAGAGGACGATGGCAGCCTCGGCCATGAAACGCTGGTGACCTTGACCTTCGTCGACGACGGCGACCGGACGATCATGACCTTCCACCAGGCGGACTTCCTGACAGCCGAGACCCGTGACGGTCATTTGCAGGGCTGGGGCGAGAGTTTTGACATGCTGAAGGATTATCTGGATCATGGCTGACCTGGGGACCAACATCCTGAAAGGCCGCTGCTTCATCGCGTTGGTGGCTGCGGACCGACGGTCCAGGCATGCAAGGATTGTTCACCGTAACGATCACTCAAGAGGCTTCATTGTTCACTTTCTTGCGACGAACTGTCGGGATTTGTGGTCTTCAGTAGCGGCGACGGCGTTCTGATATGGGGAGGGAACACTTCTCGGAAATCAGGGAGACGACCATGAGCCTGCAACTGACCGGAATTCATCATCTGACCGCGATCACCGCCAATGCGCTGGGGAACCTGCACTTCTATACGCGCGTGCTGGGCCTTCGGCTGGTCAAGAAGACTGTGAACCAGGACGATACTTCCGCCTACCATCTGTTCTACGCCGATGGCGAAGCGACGCCTGGCAGCGATTTGACCTTCTTCGACTGGCCAGTCGGACCGGAACGGCGCGGCACGCACAGCATCATCCGCACAAGTCTCAGAGTCGCCAGCAGCGAAAGCCTTGTCTGGTGGAAGGAAAGGCTTGCGGGTGAGAATATCGTGACGGGAGAAATCGCCGACATCGGCGGCTATCCATCGCTGGATTTCGAGGATCCCGAGGGGCAGCGCCTGCGCCTCGTCAGCGATGGCGGCAAGGGCGACAGCCACCCCTGGGCGCAAAGCCCGGTGCCTGTCGAGCACCAGATCCGCGGGCTTGGGCCGATCGTCATCAGTGTCCCTGATATCACCAACACCGAAGCAGTGGTGACGCAGGTGATGAACATGCGCGAGGTGCGGAATTATGCCTCGCCGGACGGGCAGGGGCAGGTTCATGTCTTCGAAATGGGCGACGGCGGCCCGGCGGCGGAACTGCATGTCGCGGTCCAGCCAGGGCTGGCGACGGCGCGGCAAGGCGCCGGTGCAGTCCACCACGTTGCCTTCCGCGCGCCAGACCAGCAAACGCTGCATGAATGGACGGCACGGCTGGCCGAATTCCGCTTGCCGTCAAGCGGCGAGGTGGAGCGCTACTATTTCCGCTCGCTCTATTTCCGCGAGCCGAACGGCATTCTGTTCGAGATTGCGACCGACGGGCCGGGCTTCACAGCCGACGAGCCGCTGGAAACACTCGGCGAAAGACTGGCCTTGCCGCCTTTCCTCGAGCCAAAGCGGGCCTCGATCGAAGCTGGCCTGAAGCCGCTTGTCTGAGCGAGCCAAAGTGCCGGCGCTGATCAGCGCCGGCATGTTCTTCCAGGGGTGAAGCTCTTGAAGAGGTCAGCGGCGCGCCTTGACACGCATGTGCTTTGACAGCCGACCGCGATACTGGTCAAAGGCGGCATGTCGAAACTCCTCGCGCTCGTCATCATCGCCATGATGGCCATCCAGCTGATCAAGCCGCTCGGCTGGCCGGGGCTGAAGCGGCGCAGCGACTTCTGGAAGCTGGCGCTGCTGGCGATGGCGGCGATATCGATTACAGCGGTGCTGGGGCACTGGACGTAGGCAGAGAGCTTGCGGCCTACTCGGCGATCACCCACCCGACAAGATGCTCGGCCCAGGCCCGGTAGCCGGCCTCGGAAGCGTGGAATCCGTCCGAGGAAAAGCCGGCCTCGGGGTCGGTGATCGGCAGGCGTGGGGCCGGAACCGCGCCGCGTTCCAGGCAAAGGCGCTCGCCCATGCGGTTCATCTCGACGGCGCGGATTTCGAGGATCTTGCCAAGCAGGTTCGGCATTGCCGGCGCCTGCGTGAACTCCAGCACCGGCGACCAGACGATGCGCGCCTCCGGCCATCTGGCGCGCAGCGCGTAAAGCAGGCCGCCGAACTCCTTCTTGAAACGCGGGACCGAGTGAAAATTCTTGGTGTCGTTGGTGCCGATGGCTAGCACGATATGCGTCCATGGATCGGCCGAGAGGTTGGGCAGCACGTGGTCGCGAATCTGGCCTGATGTCGCCGAGTTGAAGCCCGCCGCCCGCCAGCGCACGGCACGGCCGGTGCGCCGCGCGATCAGGCCGGCGAGTTGCGCGGCGAGCCCGTTCTCGGAATTGCCGATGCCAACCGAAGCGGCGGAGGAATCACCCAGGACCAGCAGCGAGATATCAGGCGCCTTGCCGGCGAGGTCGTGCATGACCGGGCCTTGTGCCGGCAGCATGCGCGTGGTGCGGCGGCGCACGCCCAGTCCCTGCCAGATATAGACCGGGAAGGCGAGCCAGGTGAGGAAGGCGAGAAAGCGCTGCACGGCGAACACCTCGAAGACGAGAGCGACGTGCACTTAGCGCAAGTTGCGGCGCAGGTGAACGGTGCCCTAGGGGCAATCGTCATCTGGTAGCGAGCGATTTCCGTATTCATCGTGCAGTCGCACCCAGTCCAAAAGGGTCTTGTAGGGGCCGGTCTCGTCGCGGCCCTTGGGCGCCATATCGAGATACTGATAGGCGCCGATCAGCTGTTCGCTGCCACGGGCGCGCGACATGAAGGTCAGGAAGACGTCGCCGTTCGCGTCTTTGCAGAACACGGTGGTGCCCGGCAGGTCCTTCGATTTCAATTTGCGCGTTTCGAAATTGTAGACGGCATCGCCCGATGCGATCTGCTTGTCGGTGAAGGACACCTGCATGTCGAAGTTGAAGTCCGAGGCATAGGACGACGCCCAGTCGAACTTCCAGCCCATGCGCTCCTTGTAAGGCAACAACTCGGCGAGCGGTGCCCGCGAAATCGCGACCAGCGACACGTCGTGATGCCTCAGATGCTGATTGGCGCCATCGATATGATCGGCGAGAAACGCGCAGGTTTCGCAGTGGTGGGTCGAGCCCGGCCCGAACACGAAATGACAGACGATCAGCTGGCTGCGGTCCGCGAACAGTTCGGCCAGTTTCTTCGGCCCTCGCTCGGTGTCGAAGACGTAGTCTTTACGCATTCTCAGCCAGGGCAATTCGCGCCGCTCAGCGGCGACGCGGTCGCGAAATCGCGTCAGTTCCTTCTCGCGAGCTAGGTGCGCCTTATGCGCCTCGAACCAGTCTTCGCGCGAAACGGCCTTGGTGCGATGCATGAACTTCTCCCTCTCTTCATCCCAAGGACGTATGGGACGGACGAAAACCGACATCGCAGCCGCTAGCGCCGGAGAGGAAATAAGGATGCCGGGGCTTCTTCCCAAGCCCCCACAGAGAAAACCCGGGCAAGTGGCCCGGGTTTTGAAGAAAGACAGAAAGATTTGCTCTCAGGCGGCCTTTTCCAGGCTTGCTTGCCATTTCCCCAGCGCGGCCAGATGGTTCATGTGGGCGCGGTGGGTGAAAGCAGCCTGACCGGCGGCGACGTTGGCCGCCTTGCCGGCCCACGCCTTCTGCGGCGCCGCCTGCAGCGCGCGGCCATAGGAGAAGGTCAGTTTCCAAGGATGCGGGCCGATGGCATTGATGGCGTTGAGGTTGGCGGTTGCTTCCTCATCCGATTGTCCGCCCGACAGGAAGGCGATGCCGCCGATGGCCGCCGGCACGGTTTCGCGGAACAGCTTGATGGTCTTTTCGGCGACTTCCTCCGGGCTGTCGGTCTTGCCCGATTTCTTGCCCGATATGACCATGTTCGGCTTCAGGATGGTGCCTTCCAGCACGACACGGGCCGCGTAGAGCTCCTCATAGAGCTTCAGCAGCGTCGCCTTTGAGACCTCAAAGCAGGTGTCGATGCCGTGGGCACCGTCCATAAGCACTTCCGGCTCGACGATCGGCACGATGCCGGCCTCCTGGCAAAGCGCTGCATAGCGGGCGAGCGCATGCGTGTTCGAGGCGATCGAATTGGCCGAGGGCACGCCCTTGCCGGTGTCGATGTCGATCACCGCGCGCCATTTGGCGAAGCGGGCGCCGAGCTTGTAATAGTCGGCAAGGCGCTCGCGCAATCCGTCGAGACCCTCGGTGATGGTGTCGCCGGGAAAGCCGGCCAGGGGCTTGGCGCCGGCATCGACCTTGATGCCGGGGATGGCGCCCGCGGCCTTGATGATGTCGACCAGGGGCGTGCCGTCGGCCGCCTTCTGGCGAATGGTTTCGTCGTAGAGGATGACGCCGGAAATATACTTCGTCATAGCCTCCTTGGCGCGGAACATCATCTCGCGATAGTCGCGCCGGCTGTCGGCGGTCGATTCGACGCCGATGACGTCAAAGCGCTTCTTGATGGTGCCGGAGCTCTCGTCGGCGGCGAGCAGGCCTTTGCCGCCGCCCACGATCGCGGCGGCAATGTCTTCGAGACGTTCGCTCATTCTGCTTCTCCTCAAGGGGTCTGTTCCGCGCTTAACGGAACTCTACCGCCAAAGGAATGGCATCGGAAAGCTCGAATCGATTGAAAGTCGCGGCCTCCCTTGGCCGCTCTCCTTGTGTTGATCGGGCTGCCTGTTCTGGGCCGCCAGCCAACCGTTTCCGTGTATCTGCAAAATGCCTAGCGCTTCAGCACATCGACGCCGGGCAGCGGCTTGCCTTCCATCCATTCCAGGAACGCGCCGCCGGCGGTCGAGACATAGGTGAAATCGTCGGCTACGCCGGCATGGTTGAGTGCTGCCACCGTATCGCCGCCGCCTGCAACCGAAACCAGCTTGCCGGCCCTGGTACGTGCCGCCGCGTGCTTGGCGGCTGCCACTGTTGCGTGGTCGAAAGGCTCGATCTCGAAGGCGCCGAGCGGGCCGTTCCAGACCAATGTCGCGGCGCGGTCGATCCATTCGCCGATGGTCTTTACTGTTTTCTCGCCGACATCGAGGATCATGCCATCGGCCGGCACCGCGGAAATGGCCACGGTTTCGCAGGCGGCACCCGCCTTGAATTCCTTGGCGACGACGCCGTCGACCGGCAGGATGATGGCGCAGCCGGCATTGGCGGCCTCGATCATGATCTGCTTGGCGGTCGCGGCAAGATCATGTTCGCACAGCGATTTACCGACATCGGTGCCGCGCGCGGCCAGGAAAGTGTTGGCCATGCCACCGCCGATCACCAGCGCGTCGACTTTTTTCACCAGGTTCATCAAGAGGTCGATCTTGCTCGAGACCTTGGCGCCGCCGACGATGGCGACGACGGGACGGACGGGGTTGCCGAGGCCCTTTTCCAAAGCTTCGAGTTCGGCCTGCATGGTGCGGCCGGCATAGGCCGGCAGCAGGCGCGCCAGGCCCTCGGTCGAGGAATGGGCACGGTGGGCGGCGGAAAAGGCGTCGTTGACGAAGATGTCGCCATTGGCGGCGAGCCTTTCGGTGAAGGCCGGGTCATTCTTTTCCTCGGCCTTGTAGAAACGGGTGTTTTCGAGCAGCAGCACGTCGCCCTTGTCCATCGCGGCAACGGCACTTGCTACCGTATCGCCAGCGCAATCGCTGGCGAAGCCGACCGGGCGGCCGAGCACTTCAGCTGTCGCTTTGGCGATCGGTTCAAGCGAGAATTCTGGAGTGGGTCCGTCCTTCGGGCGGCCGAAATGGGCGAGCAGGATGACTTTTGCGCCCTTGCCCGACAGCTCCGCGATGGTGGGCGCGATGCGCTCGATACGGGTGGCGTCAGTAACCTTGCCGCCGGAGACAGGAACGTTGAGGTCGACGCGCACCAGCACGCGCTTGCCGCTGATGTTGCCGATGTCGTCCAGTGTCTTGAAGCCGGCCATGCTGGGTCCTTTCGTCCAGAAATCGCGGGGACCTTACCCCGCGCCAACGATGATGCAAGTGCCGCGGCAAAGCGCGCGCGGAAAAATGATCCGGTGCGGGGCCTTTAGCTTTCGCTGGCAGCTTTTTGTGGCGGCGTGTCCGCTGCAGGCGTCTCTTCCACCGGCTTCTCGGCGATCTGCGTCTCCGTCGGCTGGCGCCAGTTGCGGACAAAGGCAGCGAGACGGTCGCCGATCTCGCCGGCGCTGAGGAACACAGGCACCCGCGCCACCGGCGCGGTCGGCTCGAAGGAGAGGCCAAGACCCGTGATCTTGCCCTTGTCGTCGACGTCACGCACGATCAGTTCGATCGGGCCAAGCAGCACACGGTCGGCATATTCTGCGTGGCCGCCGAGCCTTGCCGTCACCAGGGCGCCAACGGTCAGCTTGCGCTCAGCCTCGGTCAGCCCGGGAGCGTAGGCGGCCTCCAGTTCGGCGGCCGAGCGGGCCGGATCGACGGCGAAGGCGCCGAAGAAATCCGCATCCTCGGGATCGACCACGGCGCGGCTGGCGAACAGCTTGTCGAGCAGGCGCGGGTAGCGGTCCGGCACGAAGATGTAGACCTGGTCGCCGGCGGCAAGCCGGCCCATGTCCTGGAAGCGCATCGAGCGTCCGTCGCGCAGCACCAGCGACGGCCGGGCCCAGCGCGGAATGCGCTCGCCGCGCGCCACCGGGCTGCCGGGTGCGACACGATAGGCGAGAAGCTCATGATGGGCGGAGCCCGGCAACTCGAGTTCAACCTTGTCCAGCGGACCAAGCCGGGCCGGCACGATGAGGCCGAGGCGCCGTGCCAGCGGTCCCACTGTCCACCCCTGGACGACCAGCGACACCAGCACGATGATGAAGGCGGTGTTGAAGATCAGGCGGCCGTTTTCCAGCCCGCCAAGCAGCGGCGTGATGGCCAGCAGGATCGAGACCGCGCCGCGCAGGCCGACCCAGGAGACGAAGGCGACTTCCGGGCGCGGCAAGCGGAACGGGATCAGGCAAAGCCAGACGGCGATCGGCCGGGCAATGAACATCAGGAACAGGCCAAGCAGCACCGCCGGGATGAGGATTGCCGGAAACTGAGACGGCGTCGCGAACAGGCCAAGGATCAGGAACATGATGATCTGCGCCAGCCATGACATGCCGTCCTGGAAGCGCTTGAGTATGGTGACGGCGCGGATGTCGGAATTGCCGGCAATCAGCCCGGCGATATAGACCGCCAGGAACCCCGAGCCGCCGATGGCACCGGCGGCGGCGAAAACCATCAGCGACAGCGTCAGCACGAAGATCGGCAGCAGGCCATGGTCGAGATTGAGGCGGTCGACGAGGCGCACGATGCCGAGCCCACCCAGCACGCCGACCACGGCGCCAAGCCCCATGTTGAGAACGAAGCCGAGGATCAGGTTGGTGACCAGGACCTTGGCTTCGGGATCCGCGTGGGCGGCGATGATCTCGACAAGCGTGATGGTGAGGAAGATGGCGATCGGGTCGTTGGTGCCGGATTCGACTTCGAGCGTGGCACGCACGCGTTCGCGCAGGTTGATCTCGCCGGCGCGCAGCAGGAAGAACACCGCCGCGGCGTCGGTCGAGGCGACGGCGGCGCCGAGCAGGAAGGATTCCAGCCAGGTGAGATCAAGCATGTAATAGGCGGCGGCGCCGAAGATGCCGGTGGTCAGCAAGACGCCAACAGTGGCCAGCGACAGCGCGGGGCCTGCAGCCTGCCGCAAGGCGTTGAGCGGCGTGCCGAAGCCGGAATCAAACAGGATGATGGCCAGCGCCAGTGAGCCGGCAAAATAAGCCACGCGTGCATTGTCGAACTGGATGCCGAGGCCGTCGGTTCCGGTGGCAAGCCCAATGCAGAGAAACAGCAGCAGCAAGGGGGCGCCGAAGCGGAAGGCGATCAGGCTCGAAAACGCGGCGGCGACGACAAGCGCGGTGCCAACCAGCGTCACGAGATAGATCGCATGCTCCATCCGGAAATCACCCCCTCAAATTCGTCTGTCTCCTGGTTTACGTCAGAGTGGGGCGAAGACGTGACCAGTGCAAGGCGGCAGCATGGCTTTTTGGCCTATGCCGCTGATTTTCTGGCGATTTGGCGCTCAGGACGCTGCCGGAGAGGATGCGCATCGCCCTAACGAAAAACGCCCGGGCGAAGCCGGGCGTTTCAAGTGTCGAAGAGACGATTTTTCGATCAGGCGATGGTCTTGCCGAACGCAACGGCGGTGTCGCCCATGCGATTGGAGAAACCCCATTCGTTGTCGTACCAGGACAACACCGAAACGAAGTTGCCATCCATCACCTTGGTCTGGTCGAGCGCCAGGATCGAGGAGCGCGGATCGTGATTGAAGTCGATCGACACGTTCGGATGATGGGTGACGCCGAGGATGCCCTTCAGCTTGCCGTTCGAGGCGGCGATCACCGCCTCGTTGATTTCCTGCACCGTGGTCGCACGCTTGGCGATGAACTTGAAGTCGACGACCGAGACGTTCGGGGTCGGCACGCGGATCGAGATGCCGTCGAGCTTGCCCTTGAGGTCCGGCAGAACGAGACCGATGGCCTTGGCCGCACCGGTCGAGGTCGGGATCTGCGACAAGGCAGCAGCGCGGCCGCGGTAGAGATCCTTGTGCATGGTGTCCAGCGTCGGCTGGTCGCCGGTGTAGGAATGGATCGTCGTCATCATGCCTTTTTCGATGCCGACCGTCTCATGCAGCACGGCCGCCAGCGGCGCGAGGCAGTTGGTGGTGCAGGAGGCGTTCGAGATGACGATGTGGTCCTTCGTCAGCTTGTCGTGGTTGATGCCGTAGACGACCGTGAGGTCGGCGCCTTCGGCCGGAGCCGAGACCAGCACGCGCTTGGCGCCGGCGGTCAGGTGCGCGGCGGCCTTGTCGCGGGCGGTGAAGATACCGGTGCATTCCAGCGCGATGTCGATGCCGAGTTCCTTCCACGGCAGCTGCGTCGGATCCTTGATGGCGGTGACCTTGAACTTCTCCTTGCCGACCGTGATCTGGTCGCCATCGACCGAGACTTCATGCGGGAAGCGGCCATGGACGCTGTCATAGCGCAGAAGGTGGGCGTTGGTCTCGACCGGGCCGAGATCGTTGACGGCGACGACGTCGATGTCCTTGCGGCCGGACTCGTGAATGGCGCGCAGGATGTTGCGGCCGATGCGGCCGAATCCGTTGATGGCAACTCTGACGGTCATTTTTCTCTCCCTGGGAGCTGGAAGGCAGACGATGGGTCCGCAGCTTCATAGCGGCGGACGCGGAAAGAATCCAGCCGCAGTGGCGTGGATTTAAATCGATTAGTTTGGGCCAGCCCGGCGAAACCGCTAGCGCGATTTCGCCGCACTGATGTCATGCTCACTTGCCGTGCAGGCGAGCTTCCGCGGCCTTGGCCGCTGCATCGGCGGTGATGCCGAAATGCGGGTAGAGCTGCTCGATCGTGCCCGATGCGCCAAAGCCGGTCATGCCGATGAAGATGCCGTCCGAGCCGATCAGATGATCCCAGCCCTGGCGGATGCCGGCTTCGATGGCCATCTTGATCGGGGCCGAGCCGATCGTCTTCTTGCGGTAGTCGTCACTCTGCTTGTCGAACAGTTCAAAGCAAGGCACCGAAACGACACGGGTCGGGTGGCCATGCTTTTCCAGGAGGTCGCGTGCGCCGAGTGCGATCTCGACCTCGGAGCCGGTGGCGAAGATCGTCACCGCGGCTTCGCCGCTGGCGGCGGCAAGTTCGTAGGCGCCCAGGCCGCTCAGGTTCTTTTCGGTGAACTCGGTGCGCACCGTCGGCAGGTTCTGCCGGGTCAGCGCGAGCGTCGAAGGCGTCTTTTCCGACTCAAGGGCCAACTGCCAGCACTCAGCGGTTTCGACCGCGTCGGCGGGACGGAAGACATAGTGGTTCGGAATGGCGCGCAGGGCCGCCATGTGCTCGACCGGCTGGTGGGTCGGACCATCTTCGCCCAGGCCAATGGAATCATGGGTCATGACGAAGATCGAGCGGATGCCCATCAGCGAGGAAAGCCGCATTGCCGGACGGGCATAGTCGGAGAAGCACATGAATGTGCCGCCATAGGCGATGAGGCCGCCATGCAGGGTCAGGCCGTTGATCGCGGCGGCCATGCCGTGCTCGCGGATGCCGTAGTGGACATAACGCTGGCCGTAGTCGTCAGGCGTGATGTTCTTGGTCTGGCTGGTCTTGGTGTTGTTGGAGCCGGTCAGGTCGGCAGAGCCGCCAATGGTTTCGGGAACCGCGCCGTTGATGACTTCCAACGCCATTTCCGAGGATTTGCGGGTGGCGACCTTCGGCTTGTCGACGGTCAGCTTCTTCTTGTAGTCGGCGATGACGGCGTCGAAGTTCGACGGCAGCTTGCCGGAGATGCGGCGCTCGAACTCGCCCCGCAGCGTGGCGTCGGCCTTGGCAAGGCGGCCTTCCCAGTCGGTGCGCGCCTTGACGCCGGTCTTGCCGGCGGTGCGCCATGCGTCGAGGATGTCGGCGGGAATCTCGAAGGGCGGTGAATCCCAGTTGAAGAATTTCCTGGCGCCAGCGATTTCCTCGGCGCCGAGCGGCGAGCCGTGCGCCTTGTTGGTGCCGGCCTTGGTCGGCGCGCCGAAACCGATGGTCGTCTTGCAGGCGATCATCGTCGGCTTGTCGGAGTGACGGGCTGCCTCGATGGCATAGGCGATGGCTTCCGGATCCGTTCCGTCGATATGGCTGGCATTCCAGCCGGAGGCCTGGAAACGGGCGACCTGGTCGGTATTGTCGGAGAGCGATACCGGGCCGTCGATCGAGATGTTGTTGTTGTCCCAGAAGACGATCAGCTTGTTCAGCTTGAGGTGGCCGGCAAGTGCGATGGCTTCCTGGCTGATGCCTTCCATCAGGCAGCCGTCACCGGCCAGCACATAGGTATAGTGGTTGACGAGGTCGTTGCCGAAAGCCGCGTTCATGATGCGCTCGCCGAGCGCGAAGCCTACGGAGTTGGCAAGGCCCTGGCCGAGCGGACCAGTCGTGGTCTCGATGCCGGCGGCGTGGCCGTATTCCGGATGACCGGCGGTCCTGGATCCCAGCTGGCGGAAGCTCTTGATCTGGTCGATGTCGATGTCTTCGTTGCCGGTCAGATAAAGCAGCGAGTAAAGCAGCATCGAACCGTGGCCGGCCGACAGGATGAAGCGGTCGCGGTCAGCCCAATGCGGGGCCTTCGCATCGTATTTCAGGAAACGGGTGAACAGCACAGTGGCGATGTCGGCACAGCCCATGGGCAGGCCGGGATGGCCGGAATTCGCCTTCTCGACAGCGTCCATGGAGAGAAAACGGATCGCATTGGCCATCCGGTCATGTTGTTCACGCGACGTCATGGTTCCTCCAGGGTGGGGGTTTTGGGCTTGGGAGAGCCCTTGAAAAATGTGCGCGACACATAGCAGGCGCGGCTTTTTAGTCAACAAATCGGTGCGTTTTTGCCGGGCTTGTGATGGCGAGGGCAGGTCCAGACCGGCTCTACATTAGCGTTAGCGGGGGACAGTCGCGAGAGCTTTGTTGACGTTGCCTTCACCCGGTGCCTAATGTTTCCAGGATAACGCGTTCTGAACGCGAGCGATTCGGTGGATGGGCAGGGCACAGGACGACGGCCATGACCGGGGAAACCACTCTCAAGGAAGTCATCGCAAGGCTGGGCAAGGCCATCGAGGGGCTGGAAAATGCCGTCGCGGCCAAGCTCGAGCACGAACGCGATTATTCCGAGGCCGAGGCGGAAGTGCAGCGGATGAACGCCGACCGCTCGCGGCTGGCGCAGGAACTCGACAATTCCGAGGCGCGTTCCGAACGGCTGGAGGACGCCAACAAGGAAGTGTCGCGACGGCTGGTGACCGCCATGGAAACCATCCGCGCTGTGTTGGATAGATAGGGGCTGGCCGAATGGCACAAGTCACGGTTTCCATCGATGGCAAACAATATCGGATGGCTTGCGATGAGGGCCAGGAAGACCATCTGATCGATCTTGCCGAGCGCTTCGACCGTTATGTCTCGCATCTGAAGGATTCCTTCGGCGAGATCGGCGACCAGCGGCTGACTGTCATGGCCGGCATCATGGTCATGGATGAGCTTTCGGAGCTGCAGAAGCGCGTGACAGGGATGGAGAGCGAAGTGCTGACCCTGCGCAAGACGCGCGACGATGCCCTGTCAAAGGCCGACAAGAGTGACAGCGTGCTGACCAGTGCCCTTGGTGCCCTGGCGCAGCGGATGGAAGATCTGGAAACTTCGCTGGCGGTGAAAGCCTAGCCGTCATCGGTCGCGGCCCAGCCAGGAAATTTCTGCTGCGTTCTCCTGGAAAAGACGAAAACTTTTCGCGTCCCTGCTTGCAGTCGGCGGCAGGAGTCTTTTGACGGTTGCCGTTAGGGTGATAGAAAGGTGGCAGGCCGCCAGTGAGCGGCGTTGACAGGGTAGGGATAACGCCATGAGCCTTCGTATCAACGATATCGCGCCGGACTTCACCGCCGAAACCACGCAAGGAGCAATCGGCTTTCATGAATGGATCGGCGATGGCTGGGCCGTGCTGTTCAGCCATCCGAAGAATTTCACGCCAGTCTGCACGACGGAGCTGGGCACGATGGCCGGGCTCGAGGGCGAGTTCAAGAAGCGCAACGTCAAGATCATCGGCATTTCGGTCGACCCAGTCTCGAGCCATGACAAATGGCAAGCCGACATCAAGACGGCGACCGGTCATACGGTCCACTATCCGCTGATCGGCGACAAGGACCTCAAGGTCGCCAAGCTCTACGACATGCTGCCTGCCGGCGCCGGCGAGACCTCTGAAGGCCGCACGCCCGCCGACAATGCCACGGTGCGCTCGGTCTACGTCATCGGCCCCGACAAGAAGATCAAGCTGGTGCTCACCTACCCGATGACCACCGGCCGCAACTTCGATGAAATCCTGCGCGCGGTGGATTCCATGCAGCTGACCGCCAAGCATCAGGTGGCGACGCCGGCGAACTGGAAGCAAGGCGAGGACGTTATCATCACCGCCGCCGTTTCGAACGAGGATGCCATCAAGCGCTTCGGTGCGTTCGAGACGATCCTTCCCTATCTCCGGAAGACCAAACAGCCGTCCGCCTGAGCCAGAGGCCATCCAGATCAGGATGGCCTTCAGTCGTCTGTTTGGGCAGAGGCCTTCTGCGAAAGCGGGGGTCCGTTTTCTGGGGGCCTGCTCTGGCTGATTTTTCGGTTCCTCTACCTTTGTTGGCAAGGCGTGCTTGACGGCTGCGCCTTTGCGGACAAGCATGCTCTTCTTTGGTCGTGACAGAGAAAACCATTCCTGTCCGGGCGGAGTTGGGGAAACCGGAATTGGACACAGAATCGGCCAGGCCTGAAGTAACCGGCTTCTACGACAAGCCGACCGGGGCCATCCAGTATGTCGTCGCGGACAGAGCGACGATGCGCTGCGCCATCATCGATCCAATCCTCGACTTCGACGAGAAATCAGGGGCGACAGCGACAAAGAGCGCCGACGCCGTGCTCGATTTCGTCGGCAAGCAGGGTCTTGAGGTCGAGTGGATACTCGACACCCATCCGCATGCCGACCATTTCTCGGCGGCGCAGTATCTGAGACAGAAAACCGGTGCGCCCACCGCCATTGGTGCGAAGGTCACCGACGTTCAGAGGTTGTGGAAGGTCATCTACAACTGGCCGGAGTTTCCCGCCGACGGCTCGCAGTGGGACCGGCTGTTTGCCGAACATGAGGTGTTTTCGGTCGGCGGCATTCCGGTCAAGGTGCTGTTCTCGCCCGGGCATACGCTGGCGTCGATCACTTATGTGATCGGTGACGCCGCCTTCATCCACGACACTCTGTTCATGCCGGACAGCGGCACCGCGCGTACAGATTTTCCTGGTGGGAGTGCGGCGCGGCTGTGGCGCTCAATTGAAGAGATCCTGGCCCTGCCGGACGAGACGCGTCTTTTCGTCGGCCATGATTATCAGGCGGGCGGACGCGAGCCGATGTGGGAGAGCAGCGTGGCGGAACAGCGGGCCAGAAACATCCATGTCTCGGCCTGCAGGACGGAGGCCGATTTTGTCCAGTTGCGCGAGGCCCGCGACAGGACGCTGCCGATGCCAAGGCTGATCCTGCATGCCTTGCAGGTCAACATGAATGGCGGCCGTCTGCCCGAGCCGGAAGCCAATGGCCGGCGCTACCTGAAGTTCCCGTTGGACGGACTTTGACCGCAGTCGGCCCCATGGCGCTGAATGAAAAAAGGCGGCGCCAGAAAATCTGGCGCCGCCTTCATGTCTCATAACCGTCGCCGGCTTCAGGCGGTCGGCTGTGCCTCGATGGTGCGCAGCGCTTGCGTCTGGCGCTTGGCGGCGGCCTTGACCGCATCCTGTACCTTCTCGAAGGCACGCACCTCGATCTGACGCACGCGCTCGCGGCTGATGTCGAACTCGGCCGAAAGCTCTTCCAGCGTCAGCGGCTCCTCGGCGAGGCGGCGTGCCTCGAAGATGCGCCGTTCGCGCTCGTTGAGCACGGCCAGAGCGCCGGACAGCATGCCGCGCCGGTTTTCCAGCTCGTCCTGCTCGATCAGCATCTCTTCCTGGCTTTCGTGGTCGTCGACCAGCCAGTCCTGCCATTCGCCGGACTCGCCCTCGGTCGCGCGGATCGGCGCGTTGAGCGAGGCGTCGCCCGACAGGCGGCGGTTCATCGACACCACTTCGGCTTCGGACACGTTCAGCCGGGTGGCGATCTCTGTGATCTGATCAGGCTTCAGGTCGCCGTCATCCAGCGCCTGGATCTTGCCCTTCACCTTGCGCAGGTTGAAGAACAGGCGTTTCTGGTTGGCGGTCGTGCCCATCTTGACCAGGCTCCACGAGCGCAGGATGTACTCCTGAATCGAGGCCTTGATCCACCACATGGCATAGGTCGCGAGGCGGAAGCCGCGCTCCGGTTCGAATTTCTTGACGGCCTGCATCAGGCCGACATTGCCTTCCGAGATCACTTCGCCGATCGGCAGGCCGTAGCCGCGATAGCCCATGGCGATCTTGGCAACGAGCCGGAGGTGGCTGGTGACGAGCTTGTGCGCGGCGGACGTGTCTTCATGCTCGGCGTAACGCTTGGCGAGCATGTACTCTTCCTGCGGCTGAAGCATGGGAAAGCGGCGGATTTCTTCCAGGTAGCGGCTGAGGCCGCCTTCGCCGGAAACAATACTGGGTAATGACTGGGCCATGATAGCGCCCCCTCTCTATTAGAGTGATGCCCCCGAAACGCGGCGGGCATGTGACGCGGATGCCCGAAGGCTCATCCGCAACGTCTGATTTATACAGGAACAAAACCAGAAAAGACAGATGTTTGTTCAACACGAAACAGTGTGTCACGTTGAAGTGAACAATGCCAGTCAGGTTTTAATGTGGCAGGTTCAGAGCTTGCGGAAACCGCTTACGAGTTCCTCCATGTCCCCCGGTATAGGCGCTTCGAACCTCATCGTTAGATGGGTAGCCGGGTGACGGAATGCAAGGAGGCGGGCGTGCAATGCTTGCCGTGGGAATGCCTTGACCAGGGTTTTCAGGGGGTCGGGCAGCCGGTTGGCCTTGGTGCGGAAGGCCTGGCCGTAGTCAGGGTCGCCAACCACGGGGTGGCCGATATGGGCCATGTGGACACGGATCTGATGGGTGCGCCCGGTCTCCAGCCGGCATTCGACCAGGCTTGCGGTGGCGAATGCCTGCTGCGCCTCGCCGAAACGTTCCTGCACTGTGAAATGGGTGATGGCGTGGCGGGCGTCGTCGCGGCCCGACGGCACGACGGCGCGGCGCACCCGGTCGGCGGCGCGGCCGAGCGGTGCGTCGACCGTGCCCGAAGGCCTCTGCGGAATGCCCCACACGAGTGCTTGATAGGCGCGTTCGAGGTCGCCGGTCAGGCCGTGATCGGCAAAGGCTTCCGACAGCGCCTTGTGAGCCCGGTCGGTCTTGGCCACGACCATGACGCCGCTGGTCTCCTTGTCGAGCCGGTGAACGATGCCCGGCCGCCGCACGCCGCCGATGCCGGACAGGCTGTCGCCGCAATGGTGGATCAGCGCGTTGACCAATGTTCCGGTCCAGTTGCCGGCGCCGGGATGCACGACAAGCCCGGCCGGTTTGTTGATGACGATCAGCTCGTCGTCCTCATAAAGCACGTCGAGCGTGATGTTTTCGCCCAGCGGCTCGGCCGGCTCAGGCTCAGGCATGACGACCGAGACGCTGTCGCCGGCAATCATCTTGCGCTTGGCTTCGTCGATCATCTTGCCGCCGACCGTAACCGCGCCCTGCTTGATCAGCATCTGCACGCGGCTGCGCGACATGTCGGGACCGAGCTGGCTGGCCAGCCATTGGTCGAGACGCTGCCCGGCAGCATCGGCGCTCGCTTCCAGCATGATCGATCCCGCCCTTATGAATCGGTCCCCTATCAATTCTGGGGTGTCTTCGTTATGAGCGCTCATCGAAAATCGTTCCGGAATGTTTTGCCATGGCCAAGGAAGACCTGTTAGCCGAGGAAGGTCAGGAAAAGCCGCTCGACCCTGAAGTCGAGAAGGTGCGCGGCAAACTCGTCCGCTTCATGGTCATCAATCTTGGTCTGCTGTTCGTTGCCCTTATGGTGGTGATCGGTGCGCTTGTCTACAAAGCCCGCAACGCGCCGCGTTCGAACCCGCCGCTGGCCGGCGACATCCAGGTTCCCGCTGGCGAGCCGATCAGCGGCGATATCGTCCTGCCGGTCGGCGCCAAGGTCATCAGCCAGTCGCTGTCGGGCAGCCGTATCTCCGTCGATGCCGAGCTTGCCGATGGCGGCCGGACGATCTTTGTCTATGACATTGGCGAAGGCCGCATGATCGGCCGCTTTGCCATCCGCAACAAATAGGGCTCGTCAGAGATGACCGGCTTTGCCGAACACCGCCGTGTCGCCACCGTAGCGCTGGTCGTCAGGAATTATGACGAGGCGATTGCCTGGTACGTCGAGAAGCTGGGCTTCGCGCTGACCGAGGATGTCGATCTCAGCGGCGGCAAGCGCTGGGTCACGGTCACGCCCGCAGGCGCGCAAGGCGCAAGGCTGCTGCTGGCGGAGGCATCCGATGGGGCGCAAGAGGGCCGCATCGGCGACCAGACCGGCGGCCGGGTTTTCCTGTTTCTCGAAACCGACGACTTTGCCCGCGACCACGCGGCGATGCTCGGCAACGGCGTCGAGTTCCGTGAGGCGCCGCGCCACGAGCCCTACGGCACGGTGGCGGTTTTCGCCGACCTCCATGGCAATCTCTGGGACCTGATCGAGCCGAAACGGTAGGCTTGAGACTTGATTTTCCTCGATGTGGGAAAGCTGGCTCAATCCCGGTTGCTTTTTCCGAGGCGTCAGCCTATATCGCCGGTTCTTGAACGCGCCCATCGTCTAGCGGTCAGGACACCGCCCTCTCACGGCGGGAACAGGGGTTCGATTCCCCTTGGGCGTACCAAGTAAATCAAATGCTTAACTGTCTCGTAGCGAAAACCGTCAGAATGACGGTCAAGCAGTCCCTGCCGGCCTGCGCCGTGCTTGCGCACCGATGCGCACATCCACACCGATCACGCCCACTCCTATTGTGCGTTGCACAATGTTTTATTGCGACAGCGAAGGGGATGGTCTAGCCTTTGCCGCACCATGTAGGAGCGCGCGATGGCAAAGAGGGAAATCTGGCTCGACGCCGCCAAAGATCGGTCGGCTGCCTTGGCCTCATGGTTCCTCGGGAGTCGCGGCGGGCTGCCGAGCCGCCTCCTTGGCCGGCTTCGTCATGCCATCGAGTGGCGTGCCGCGAGATATTTGCCCAACGTTCTTGAAACGATAGCGAGATATGTGGCGCTTCTGAAAATCACAGTCAGGTGGGCCACCAGGCGCAAAGGCCAACCCAGCGGTTTGAATGAGGAACTGATCGTATCGCTGACGTCCTATCCGCCCAGGTTCGGGACATTGGCGCTGACCCTGAAATGCCTTCTCTCCCAGACTGTTCGGGCAGACAGAACCATCTTGTGGGTGGCCGCCAAGGACCATGCGCTCCTTCCCAACGATGTGCTGAGTCTCAAGTCCGAGGGACTTGAGATCCGCCTCTGCAAGGACATCAGGTCCTACAAGAAGATCTATCCGGCATTGATCGAGTTTCCCGATGCCTCAATCGTGACGGCGGATGATGATGTCTACTACGCGCCGACCTGGCTTGCGGAACTCGTTGCGCGGGCGGGCGAGAAGACAGTTGTCTGCCATAGGGCGCATTCGATCACAGTCGACGAGAGCGGCCTAATCAAGCCATACCGGAACTGGACGATGGATGTTCCCGGCGATGGTGACATGCTCTTCCCAACCGGCGTTGGCGGCGTGCTTTACACGCCGGGATCACTGGCATCAGAGGTCGTCGACGAGGCTGAGTTTCAGAGGCTGTGCCCGAACGCGGACGATGTATGGTTGTTCTGGATGGGACGCCGCGCTGGCAGCACGTACCATAAGGCAAGCGCGAAATGGCGGGTGATCCCCTGGAAGGGGACTCAGGATTCGGCACTCTACCTCGCCAATGTCGAGGGCAGCGGCAACGACGCCCAGATTGCCAACATGCTGGCTCACTTCGGCCCTCCTGAAAAGACGGAAAGCCACTTGAAACCAACGGCGCCCTCGGATCAGCCTGAACCGCGGGGGCTCGACACCAAGGCGACCGCGGTTTGATTGAGCACGCCATTTGCGGCCTTTGGCTATCCGCTCTCATGGGCGGCCAGCATACACCCAATTAAAGTCAGCCAGCCGTGCTTGAACGCGCGGTGGCGTCTGGTACTTGGCGTGTGGGGGTAGTGTATCCGCGTGAAGCGCGGATCTGGGTTTGGGTAAAGTTGAGATGGCTCCAGTGGAGACGGTTTGCTCGCGCTGCCATGGCGGCGGGAGAGTTTTTGATTGTTGCAGATGGTCTGAGTCAAAAGGCCATTGTTGTCCGCAAGGCACGCATCAGACCGGCTGTCCGGGCAAGACCGTTGCCTGCATCGCGTGTGACGGGATCGGAGTTCTGACAGACCACAAGCTCACCGCCGCCGCGTAGGACGCGCAAGGCCAAGGTATGGTAAGTAGTCTGAGCATTGGTTGGAATCAGATGCTTGTGCGTTGCCGCATGTTGCAAGAAGTTGTCGGTATGAAACAAAAATCGCATTCCCTCATCCTGGCTCTCGCCGTCTCCCTGCTCATCCAATCCAGCCCATCCTTTTCCAAGGACAGGACCATCACCGGCAGCATTCGCGGTTTCGAATGTGGCGACAATTGCTACTTGACCATCGTTGACCGCAAGAAGGCCGAGCAGGTTGGCCTGTGCGCCGCACCTGAATGCCAAAGCTGGAACGAGCAAACCGCGATGCCATCCCGCTACAAGGGCAAACGCGTCACCGTGACCGTCGGGCAAGGGCAGCAGGTCGACGACAGCGGCAACGTCATGGGCGAGATGATGGCGTTCAAGAAGATCAAGTTTCTCGACTGAGAATCTCAGCCCAGGAGCCGCGCTGTCGCTGAATGCCGGGGCAGCTCCCGGCTGAATTCTACGGTGCCGGTTCTCCAGGCTAGATCAGAGTTTCGCCAGGGCCCGGTCGGCGGCCTGCCGGATTTCAGCAACCGTATCCGGATTTCGAAGCACGGCGCGCAACAGCAGCGTGGCGATCGCATCCGGAGCCGCGTCATGTTCGCGGTTCTTGTTCCATCGGATGACGCGGGTAAGCATGGCGTCGAAGAGTTGCGTGGCCAAGGCCGCATCGTGTTCGATGAAATCGCCGCTCTCCACGCCGGTGATCATGAGGGCGCGTACGGATGCCAGCGCGCGGTCATATTCCGTCTTCCAGAAAACGAAGTCCGGTTCCTGGAGCACCTCGGTCAGGTACAATCCTTGCAGTTCATAGCGGCTGGTGGTGATAACCACGGCCTCGCCGCGAAGCGATTGATAGATACGCACAGCCGGGCGCTCGCCCTCCAGTTCCATTCGTCCCATGAGAAACGGTGACCGCAGCCGGTCATATTCGAGCAGATACTGGGCGATCGCCGTCTTGGACGGGAAGTGGTGGAACAATGACGGCTGGCGGATGCCGACCGCCAAAGCGATTTCCCTGGTCGACGTGCCATGAAAGCCCTTGGCCGTGAACAAGCGGCCCGCTGCCGCCAGGATAAGGTCCGGAGTTGAACCTTCCGCGACGATCTCGAGTGTCCGTTCGGGGTAGGTGTCCACGTTCGTCTCCTTGAATAATCCCTGAAGGCCCTTCTGCCTATCTATCGATAGGTTACACCTTTACGAGCCTGCGCGCGACTGCTATACGCTTGCCTATCGATCGATAGGTTGCCGGAAAATCCTCGCAGAAGGGACGTCCGGCCAGGGAACAAAGCCGGAGGAACAGCGTCACATGCCGCGCAACTATTTTCACGTCACAGTTTGTTTTGGGCGGACCTGATGTCAGGGAAAGCCGACCTTATTGTCGAGAACGCCAGCATCCTGACCATGGACGCCGATGCGCCACGGGCCGACGCCATCGCCATCAGCCGCGGTGAGATCGTTGCGGTCGGCAGCCGCGCGGAGATCCTCGAATGGAAGGGGCCCGAAACCCGCGTTCTCGATGCCGGCGGCGGTTCGGTCGTTCCAGGTTTCATTGAATCGCATATGCATCTCTTCCCCGGTGGCGCGGAACTCGACCATCTGCAGCTGGGCGGCGTGAAGGGTTTCGATGCGCTGCGCAGCGCGGTGCGGGAATATGCCGACAAGCGCCCGCACGCAGCCTTTCTGCAAGCGCAAGGCGCCGACTATGCCGTTCTTTCGGCGGATGACCGGATCACGCGGCATCACCTCGACCAGATCCTGCCGGACCGGCCATTCATCATGGCGGCGGCCGACCATCACACAATGTGGGCAAACACCAAGGCCCTGGAGATGGGTGGCCTGCTGCGCGGCAAGACGCTTGGGCCCGGCAACGAAATTGTCATGGGCGAGGATGGATTGGCCAATGGCGAACTGCGCGAGAACGAGGCCTTCGGGCCGTTGATCCAACTGTCCGGAGAGGGACGTGTCCATCTCGGCATTTCGACGGGCGGCGAGCCGGGTACCAAGCCGAGTTCCACCGAACTGGCTGCCGATTGTGAGATCATGAAGCGCGGGCTCGACTGGTGCGCCAGGCACGGCATCACCTCGATCCAGAACATGGATGGCAATCTCTATCAGCTCGAGCTGCTTTCGCTGATCGAAGCCGAGGGCGGGCTCTTGTGCCGGACGCAGATACCGTTTCACTTCAAGAATTTCATGGCCGTCGATGCGCTCGAAAAGGCCTCGGTCATGGCCGAGCGCTACAAATCCGAATGGCTCTCCTCCGGGATGGTCAAGGTCTTCATGGACGGCGTCATGGACAGCTGGACGGCGGTCATGGTCGAGCCCTATGCTGATCGCGCCGACTGGACGGGTGAGCCGCTGTTTTCGCAACAGCAGTTCGATGCCGTGGCTGTCGAGGCTGACCGGCGCGGCCTGCAGATCGCGGTGCATGCTATCGGCGACGGCGCGGTGCGCTCGGTGCTCGACGGGTATCAGGCGGCCCGGACGGCCAATGGCGCGCGCGACAGCCGCCACCGCGTCGAGCATGTCGAAGTGATCACAGCGGACGACATACCGCGTTTCGCCGCGCTTGGCGTCATCGCCTCGATGCAGCCACCGCATCCGCCCGGCACCATGGGCTTTCCGCTGGAGCCGACCGTGTCGCGCATCGGCAAGGACCGTTGGCCGTTGAGTTACGCCTGGCGCACCATGAAGAGCACCGGCGCGCATGTCGTCTTCGCGTCGGACTGGCCGGTATCGCCGATCGACCCGATCCTGGGCATTCAGGCGGCGGTGCTGCGCAAGCCGTGGGCGGCCGGCAATCCCGAGCAGAGTTTCTCACTGATGGAGGCGCTCGCCGCCTATACGGTTGAAGGCGCATATGCGGAGTTCACCGAGCATCGCAAGGGCAAGCTGAAGCCGGGCTACATGGCCGATCTGGTCGTGCTTTCGACAGACATCGAGGCGACAGCGCCAGAAGCGCTGCACAAGGTGCGGCCCGTCACCACCATCTGCGGCGGCAAGATCACCTATCAGGTGCATTGATGACT
The DNA here is from genome assembly GCF_015500075.1 of Mesorhizobium sp. INR15. Taxonomy (NCBI): domain Bacteria; kingdom Pseudomonadati; phylum Pseudomonadota; class Alphaproteobacteria; order Hyphomicrobiales; family Phyllobacteriaceae; genus Mesorhizobium; species Mesorhizobium sp. INR15. Next base: position 1,608,359 of record NZ_CP045496.1, read on the forward strand.
CGCCGCCGGAGCCAATAGCACCGCCGGCCATTTCACGCGCGCGGTTGGCCGCGCGCGCAAGCAAGATATCAACAACGGAGCATATCGTGCCGGATCAACCGGGTAGAAATGCAATCGAAGTTCGCGGTGTCCGCAAGGTGTTCGGCGCCGGCGATGGGCAGGTCGCGGCCCTCGACACGGTCTCGGTGTCGATCCGCGAGAACGAGTTCTTCACCCTGCTTGGACCATCCGGCTGCGGCAAGACCACGCTGCTGCGGCTGATCGCCGGGTTCGACTTCCCAACCGCCGGCGAAATCCTGCTCTATGGCCAGGACATCGCGCCGCTGCCGCCCTTCAAGCGGCCGGTCAACACCGTCTTCCAGTCTTACGCCCTGTTCCCGCATATGACCGTCGCCGACAATATCGGCTTTGGCCTGGAGATGCTGGGCAAGCCGAAGGCCGAGATCAAGGCGCGTGTCGCCGAGATGCTGAAGCTGGTGCAGATGGAGGCGCTGGCAAACCGCCGCACCAGCCAGATCTCAGGCGGCCAGCAGCAGCGCGTGGCATTGGCCCGTGCACTGGCGCCGCAGCCGAAAGTGCTGCTGCTCGATGAACCGCTTTCGGCGCTCGATTACAAGCTGCGCAAGGAAATGCAGATCGAGCTGAAGCGGCTGCAGCACGAGACCGGCATCACCTTCATCTTCGTCACTCATGACCAGGAAGAAGCGCTGACGATGTCGGACCGCATCGCGGTGATGTCGTCGGGCAAGATCCTGCAGGTCGGCTCGCCGCGCGACATCTACGACAAGCCGGCCGACCGTTTCGTCGCCGACTTCATCGGCGAATCCAACTTCGTCACCGCGAAAGTCGAGACCGTCGCCGACGACAAGGCAGAGGTCAGGCTGAAATCAGCGCGGACCATCTCGGCGACGTTCCCGTCGGGGATGACGCCACAGGGCGACGTGACGCTGGTCATCAGGCCCGAGCATGCCAAGGCCGTGAACGGCGCGGGCGCGCTGTCGGGCAAGGTCGAAACGATCATCTATTTCGGCACCGACACGCATATCCGGGTGCGGCTTGACGAAGGTGACCTGCTCACGGTCCGCCAGCAGAACAGCCGCAATGCATCGTGCGGCTTCGCGGAGGGTGAAAGCGTCGGCGTGGCCATCACGCAAGACGCCGCCCGGATCCTGAGGGACTAGCCGATGGCAACCGCGCAAGAAGTTGCCGAGAAGGCCGAAGCCGACGACATTCGCACGCGCTGGCTGCTATCGGCGCCGGCATTGCTCATCATCCTGTGCGCCGCCGTCGGGCCACTGCTGATCGTGCTCGTCTATTCGTTTCTCGTGCCCGGCGACTATGGCGACGTCAAATGGCAGTTTTCGACCGAGGCATGGACGGGCGTGCTGTTCGAACGCGATGCCTTCGACGATACGCTTTCGCTGGCGAGCGCGAATTTGTCGATCTTCTGGCGGTCGGCTTCGCTGTCCCTGGCGACGACGATCCTGACGCTGCTGTTTGGCTTCCCGACAGCCTATTTCATCTCCACACGTCCCGAGGGCCAGCGCGACATCTGGCTGTTCCTGATCACCATCCCGTTCTGGACCAACCTTCTCATCCGCACGTTCGCGATGATGGACGTGCTGCGTAACGAGGGGCTGGTCAATGCCGGGCTTCAGGGCCTCGGCATCACCAGCCATCCCATCCAGTTCATGTACACGGATTCAGCCGTTCTGGTCGGCATGGTCTATGTCTACCTGCCGCTGATGGTGCTGCCGCTCTACGCCAGCATGGAAAAGCTCGACTTCCGCCTGATCGAGGCGGGCTACGATCTCTACGCCAGCGGCTTTCAGGTGCTGAGGCGCATTATCGTGCCGCTGGTCAAACCTGGCGTCATCGCCGGCTCGATCCTCGTTTTCATCCCTTCGCTTGGCGCATATGTGACGCCGCGCATCATGGGCGGCGGCACCAACCTGATGGTCGGTAACCTGATCGAGCTGCAGTTCGGGCAGGGCCGCAACTGGCCGCTGGGCGCGTCGCTGTCCGTTGCCCTGGCGGCGGTCGTGATGATCGGCCTGATGCTCTATGTCCGCAACGTCAATGGAACGGAACGCAGCCGTGGCTAGACGAATCCGTTTCGACATTCGCCGTCAGGCCGGCTTCAGCACGATGGCCGCGGCCTGCTTCATCCTGCTCTATCTGCCGATAGCGACGATGGTCGCCTATGCCTTCAACGACAATGATTCGTCCGTCGCCTGGACGGGTTTTTCGCTGCGCTGGTTCCATTCAGCCTGGCGAAACAGCGAAGTCATCCACGCGGCGACGCGCTCGTTTCAGGTCGCCATTGTCGCGGCCTTGCTTGCCACGGCCGCCGCCGCCATGGCGGCACTCGCGACGACCCGGACAAAGCCCTACAGGGGGCTTACCTTCAAATATGCCTTCATCAACCAGCCGCTGATGGTGCCGGAAATCGTCACGGCGGTGGCGCTGCTGGTGTTCTTCTCGCGTATCAAGGTTTGGACCGGCTACTCCGGTCTCGGCTACCTGATGGCCGCGCACACCGCCTTTTGCATTCCCTTCGCCTATCTGCCGATCCGGGCGCGGCTGGAGAGCATGGACATGACGCTGGAGCGTGCGGCGGCGGACCTCTACGCGACGCCGTGGCAGGCATTCAAGCGCATAACACTGCCGCTTTTGTGGCCAGGCATCCTGGCTGGCCTGATGCTCGCTTTCGTCATCTCGCTCGACGATGTCGTCATCACCGAATTCGTCAAGTCCGGCGGGCAGGACACGCTCCCCACCTACATGCTCGGCCAGCTTCGGCGCGGCATCACGCCTGAGATCAATGCCATCTCGACCGTCTTCCTGCTCCTGTCGGTCGTCATCGTCACAGTCTTTTTCTTCATCAGCAAGAAGCGGACCTGAGGCTGCCAAGCCGTCACGTCCCAACAATGGGAGATGATACGCATGAACTGGAAACAGACAGCCGCCGCCATGGCGTTGTCGCTGCTGGCTTCGGCAGGTTTCGCCAAGGCCGATGGCGAGCTCAACATCTACAATTGGGGCAACTATACCAACCCCGATCTGATCAAGAAATTCGAGGCGAAATACAACGTCAAGGTGACCGTCACCGACTATGATTCCAACGACACGGCACTCGCCAAGATCCGTCAGGGCGGCCATGGTTACGATATTGTCGTCCCTTCGGCTTCGGTGATGAATATCTGGATCGACGAAGGCCTGCTTCTGGAAAGCAGGCCGGACCAGATGGATAATTTCAAGAATGTCGATCCACGCTGGGTCAACGTCTCGTTCGATCCGGGCCGGCATTATTCCGTGCCATGGCAATGGGGCTCAACCGGCGTGATTGTCGATACCTCAGTCTATCACGGTGATCCCAACACCTCGGCCATCTTCCTGGATCCGCCGCCGGAACTGGTCGGCAAGATCAATGTCGTGCCCGAAATGTCCGACGTCATGGCGCTTGCCATTCACTATGTCGGCGGCAAGCAGTGCACCGGCGACAAGCAGGTGTTGCGGAAGGTGCGCGATATCCTGGTCGCGGCGAAGCCGAAATGGCGCTCGATGGACTATCCCAAGCTTGGTGATTTCGCCAAGGGCGACTTCGCGGCAGGGGTGTTCTGGAATGGCGCCACCATGCGTGAGCGCAAGATGAGCGACAAGATCGTCTATGGCTATCCGAAGGAGGGCTATCCAATGTTCATGGACAACGCCGCGATCATCAAGGACGCCAAGAATGTCGAGAATGCCAAGCTGTTCCTGAATTTCGTCATGGATCCGGAAAACGCCGCGATGATCTCGTCCTTTGCCCGCTATGCCAACGGGATCAAGGGTTCGGAAGCCTTCATGCCGGAAGACATGAAGACGGCGCCGGAGGTTAATATCCCCGCCCAATTCGCCGACAAAGGCGAGTTCGTCGTCGCCTGTCCTCCCGACGTCCAGACACTTTATACGAAGATCTGGACGGAACTGCTCAAGTAGCGGCCTTGGTGCCAATTGGGCGACCGGCCCGGAAATATCCGAACGCAGGCCAGGAGTTAACCACTCGTTAACCAAAGTCCTCTTTACTGATCCGTATCGCTTCCGTACCGCGACCACGGATGTACTGGCGCGGACGTTGAAGTGGAAAGGAAAGGTCGGCTCCGTGCCGGCCTTTTGCCTTTCAGCGCGCCCACCTGGCGCTTCGTTTCGCCGAAAAATTAGCGCTGCTTCAATGGTTTGACGGCTCAGTGCTGTCTGCGCCGTGCCTCGGCGTGGCGTGCCAGCTCAGGCATTTCGAAGACATAGTCGCTCCACGCCGACTGCGGGATCTGCCCGGCCAGGTAGCATTCCAGCAGCAGCCTCTGCTCTGCATTCAGCGGTCTCGGCGCGCGCTCATGATCCATTCCCAACGAGTGGAACAGCGTGCGCGTCAGTTCCGAGACATTGAAATGGATCGACATCGGCGTTCTCCTTCGACTTTTAAACGTCGAAGGCCGAACAAGGTTTCAATGACGGATACGGGTAACGACAGATTGATCGTGGCCGGCTCGATCAGGAACGCCTCTCTCCCCCTGGAGCGCCTTCTCCTCTGGAACGCTTGCCCAATCACGGCGTTGTGAGTGGCGATCAAACCAGGAGCAATCGCCATGGCCACATTCAGCGAAATGAAAGTGCAGGAGATTGTCGAAGACGAGACCCTGACCACCGAAGAGAAAATCGCGCAGCTGCGCGATATAGAGTCCGAGGCGAGAGGGATGCAGCGGGCCGCATCGGAAAGCCCGATGGGCGACAATGACGGCTGGCAGGACGATCTGCGTCAGGTCCGATTTGCATTGGATAAGCTCGGGGCGAAAGAGCCCAGGAAGGGTGCTGCTTCGCTCTGAAGCGGAGCCGCCGCGCAAGCGAAGCTAGTCGCAGACCATGCGAACTCTTTTGCCTGGCTCGCTGACGTTGCGGCATGCCAGCGCCTTGGTAGGACCCGACGACAGAGGAGGTGTGCTGGGGGCCCTTGTCACGTGCCTTCTAGGCGCCGCGACCCTTCGCTCGGTAAATCGTCTCGGCTCCTGGGGTGCCACCGGGAAGGCCCCGGCCTCGGCCACCGGCTGTGCTGCGAGCGCGTTCGGGGGCGGCCGGTCCCAAAAGCGCCGGACGTCAAGCGGCTTTGGAATGACCACCGTGCCATCATAGCTGCGCGAACAGCCGCTCCCGACAAGCAAGGTCAGGCCCAGGAAAAAAGGCAGAATCCGTCCGAACATTAGCAACACCCCTAAGTAGGGGCTTATAACGCGGCTTTGCTCCTGTCGACAACCGGGCCGAACAGCGCAGGCCACAACCAGGCGTCGTTGGCTGGTTTGCGATCCGTTAAGGTTAGCGGATCGTTAATGCTTCTAAGTCACATTCCGCCGACGAACCGCGGAGGGAGGGTTCGGCCTTGATTTAGGGGTGGGATGGGGATGGACGCGGACGGAACTGTTGCACGTGGCAAGCGCGCGCCCAGCAAGGCGGCTGCGACGGGTGGTGAGCCATCATCGTCCGCGCCGGATATGGATTGCGCCGATACGCTTCGTGAACTGATCGAGACAGGCTCGGACTGGGTCTGGGAGACCGACGCCGATCTGCGATTTTCCTGGCTTTCGCAGTCCTATCAGGCGGCTACCGGCATTGACCCTACCACCGTGCTTGGCAGGTTCCGCTTCGATTTCCTCAATCAGGTCCTGCATGGAAACCGCAGTGCCGCCGCCCATCTTGAGGATTTGCAGGCGCACCGGCCATTTCGCGATTTCGTCTATGAATTGAAAGGCGGCCGCGCCGATTGCCGCTGGATTTTGACATCAGGTGTTCCACGGTTCGACGCTGAAGGAAAATTTGGCGGCTATCGTGGCATTGGCCGTAACGTTACGGCGTTGGCCGCGGCCTTCCGAGATTTGGAGGAAAGGCAAGAACCGGGCGAACCGGCGACAAGCGGCGAGAGCGCCGACGCCAATCTCCGCACGATGGTTCATTCGATGCCGATCGGCATCCTTGTCGTCGACGCGGAGTTGCGCACGGAAGTCATCAACCGCGCCTTCTACGACTTCTGGGAGATAGACTCCCGTGGCGCCTCGGTCGGCTGCAGCTTCCGCGAATTGATGGAAGCCAGCCGGCACATCGATCCGCTGGGATCCGACGAGGTGGCCTGGCAGCGCCACATCGCCGAGCGAGAGGCGGAGATCAGGGCAGGTGCAACCGGGTCGCGGCAAATGCCGCGCGCCGACGGGCGCACGATGATCTCATCCCTGGCTGCGCTCGCCGGCGGCAAGCGGCTTATCTCCTATGTCGACATCACCGACATGAAGGACCGCGAGGCGGAGCTTGCCGAGGCGCTGGAGAAGGCGCGGCTGGCGGAAGCGGTTATCAACGCCGTCAAGGATCCGATCTTCGTCAAGGACGACAATCTGCGCTTTGTCTTTGTCAACGAGGCGTTTGCAGCTCTGTTTGGCAGGACGCCGCAAGCCATGCTCGGCAAGCCCGGTGGTGATTTCCTTTCGACCGGCGATGTCGCGCTCTTCGAACAAAGCGAACGGGCCGTGCTCGCGACGGGCCGGCCGTACGAAGTCGAGGAGAATTTCAAGACCGAGGGCGCCAACCGCTCACGCATCGTCAGAAAAAATCGCGTCGAAATGGCCAGCGGCCGCAACTATGTCGCCGGCTTCCTTTTCGACATTTCCGAAACGAAGCGGCGTGAGACCGAGGCGGAAGATGCCCGCAGGCATCTCGCCAGCGTTTTGGAATCGCTGCCGGCCGGCGTCATCATCTATGACCGCGACGACAATTTCATCTTCGCCAATCACAAGATGCAAGACGCGGTTCCGGAGCTCAAACCGGTATGGCAGCCAGGCCGGACCTTCAGGGAGGCTTTGGAGTTTGGCCGGTCCGCGGGCTATTTCCGCCAGAGCGGCGATGCGGAACTCGACAAGCTCTACGACCGCGACCCTGAGCGCTGGATGCATGGCATTCTCAGCCGCTGCCGCTTGCCCAGCGCATCGTTCGAGCGTGTCAATCCGGATGGCAGCTGGCATCAGGTCTACGACATGCGCACCGATGACGGCACGTTCATCGGCGTGCGCGTCGACATTTCCGGGATCAAGAGCCGTGAAAAGGCGTTGCGCGACTCGATGCGCCAGATCGACCTGTTCCGGCACGTAATGGATGAACTGCCGGTCGCCGCCTTCATCAAGGCCGAGGACCTGAGCATCGAGTTCGTCAACAAGGCCTGGTGCGCCATGACCGGCATCGCCAAGGAAGATGCCATCGGCCACACCGACCGGCAGCTTTTTGGCGCCGTGGACGCGGATGGCTACAGCAACGATGATGCGCAAGTCGCCGCCACGGGCGCCGTCAGGGAGATCGAGGAGCCCGTCACCCATCGCGATGGCACGGTGCGGCAGCTGATGACGCGCAAAAGCCGGCTGGTGGCGCTCGACGGATCAGTGCACCTTGTCGGCTCCAGCACCGACATCACCGAAGTCAAGGCACGCGAGCGCGCGCTGGAAGACAGCATGCGCGAGAACGAGGTATTCCGCAATCTGATCGACAATGTGCCGGTGTCGATCTACGCCAAGCGTTCCGATCTCAGGCAGTTCTATGTCAACAAAGGCTGGTGCGACCTCACCGGCTTCAGCAAGGAAGAGGCGATCGGCAAGACCGACATCGAGATCTTCGGGCCAGACGGCGAAGCCTTCGTCAATGGCGATCTCGCCGTGCTGCGCACAGGCGAAACCCAGGAGGTCGAGGAGGCGGTGACGCTTGCCGACGGCAGCGTACGCCACCAGTTCGCCCGCAAGGGCGCGATGATCGCGTCCGATGGGTCGCTTTACCTGATCGGCTCGACCACTGACATCACCGAGTTGAAGCAGCGCGAGGGCGAACTGCGCGAGGCACGCCAGCGCGCGGTGCTCGCCGACCGGGCCAAGTCGGAATTCCTCGCCAACATGAGCCATGAAATCCGCACGCCGATGAACGGCGTGCTCGGCATGGCCGAACTGTTGGCCAAATCGGACCTCGACCCGAAGCAGAAGACGTTCACTGATATCATCGTGAAATCGGGCAACGCGCTGCTGACCATCATCAACGACATTCTGGATTTCTCGAAGATCGATGCCGGCCAGATGGTGCTCGACCCGGCACCCTTCAACCTTGCCGAAGCGATCGAGGACGTGGCGACACTGGTGTCGACACGCGCCAAGGAAAAGGACCTCGAGCTTATCGTGCGCGTCGAGCCACGTCTCGAGAGCCTGTTTGTCGGCGATGTCGGCCGTATCCGGCAGATCGTCACCAACCTGGTCGGCAACGCGGTGAAGTTTACCGACGAGGGCCATGTGCTGGTCGACGTGACCGGTGAACGGATGCCGGCCGGAACCAAGCTCACCATCTCGGTCACCGATACCGGAATAGGAATTCCCGACGAGAAACTGAAACTGGTGTTTGAAAAATTCAGCCAGGTCGACACCTCCTCGACAAGGCGGCACGAAGGCACCGGCCTCGGTCTCGCCATCACCTCGCGGCTCGTCGAGCTGATGGGGGGCGACATTGGTGTCGAGAGCGCCGAAGGCAAGGGCTCGACCTTCTGGTTCACCGTGACGCTGCCTCGGGCAGGGCAACCGACCGGGCAGCGGATCACGCCGGTAGATGTCACCGGCGCCCGGGTGCTGATCGTCGACGACAATGCCGTCAACCGGGCGATCCTGACCGAGCAGATGGCGTCGTGGACATTCGATTCCTGCGCGGCGGAGAGTGGCGCCGAGGGGCTGAAGGTCCTGATCGCCGCCGCGGCCTATGATGTGCCGGTCGATTGCGTGGTGCTCGACTACCAGATGCCCGGCATGAGCGGCGCGGAAATGGCGCGCATCGTGCGCAACACAGCCGGGCTCACTGATACGCCGATCATCATGCTGACCTCCGTCGACCAGTCGCTGTCCAACACCAGCTATCGCGATCTCGGCATCGATGCCCAACTGATCAAGCCGGCCCGGTCTTCGGTGCTTCTGGAAACGCTGGTCGCCACCATTCAGCGGCATCGCCACGCGGTCGAAAGCAGCAAGCCGCGGCCGGCGATGGCCGGCCTGGGGAATGACAGGCCGCTGGCGGCGGCTGAGCGGGCGCTGCTGCAGCCGCCCGCGATCCGTCCCCGGCCGCTTGCGAGCGCCAGTGACGAGCGCCGGCTGGACATCCTCGTTGCCGAGGACAATGAGGTGAACCAGATGGTCTTCACCCAGATCCTCGGCGAGACCGGCTTTGGCTTCGAAATCGTCGGCAATGGCCGCAAGGCGCTCGACGCGTTCGGCAAGCTCAACCCGCGCATGATCCTGATGGATGTTTCGATGCCTGAGATGAGCGGGCTCGAGGCGACCGCCGCGATCCGCCGTCTGGAAGAAGCTTCCGGCACGCATGTTCCGATCGTCGGCGTCACCGCGCATGCATTGAAGGGCGATCGCGAACGCTGCCTCGAGGCCGGCATGGACGACTACCTGCCCAAACCGATCAGCCCCCGGGCACTGCTTGAAAAGCTGGAGCGCTGGATAGGCGCTGGCGAGGAAGCGCAGCGCAGCGCGGGGTAGCCGAATTCGCTGAAAGGAATGCCCGGGCTTGAGCCTGTTGCCCGAAAATCCGGCATAGATTCGTGACAAGGCCAGGCGCTGCACTATAGCGCGATCGCACCATATCAATGCCGCGCCCAGTCGCGACAATGAGCCTTATCGAATTCCGTCCTTGCAGTTACGGGCGGGAGCAGCGACCGCCGGCATGAAACAGCGTCATCCTACCCCAACGGACCTGTTTTCGGCGATGGCCTGGCCACGACATGTTCTGGCCAAGAGCAACGCGCTCCCGTCCGGTTTTTCTTTTCCAAAGCCGGCTATCCAGATTTTGACGGCATGCAACTGGCTTGAAAGCCGCTCAAGCCTCTGATTCCCGGGGCAAACGGGGGTCTCGCCTCACGGGCAGGGAAGGCCCGGGTTTTGAACCTCCAGTAACGCGTTACCGGAGCGACATGAAACTGTCATGCGACTGTTATAATCGAAGGCTATTGGCCTCAGCGGGCGCCGGAGGAAATGGCGCCGAGAGACCATCTTCCGAACAGGAGCAGGCCACATGAGACATTTCATCCGCTCGGCGGCCGTTGCGATCGCAATGGCTACGGCGTCCACTTTCACCCTTTCCGCGGCAATGGCAGCTGATCTTTCCGGCGCCGGCTCGACCTTCATCTACCCGGTGTTCGCCAAGTGGGCCGACACCTACAAGAAAGACACCGGCATCGGCCTCAACTACCAGTCGATCGGTTCCGGCGGCGGCATCAAGCAGGTCACCGCCAAGACCGTGACCTTCGGCGCCACCGACAAGCCAATGTCCGATGCCGACCTCGAGAAGAACGGCCTCGTGCAGTTCCCGATGGTCATGGGCGGCATCGTGCCGATCGTCAACCTGACGGGCGTCAAGCCGGGCGAACTCATCCTTGACGGCAAGACGATCGCGCAGATCTACATGGGCGCCATCACCACTTGGGACGACGCCGCGATCAAGGCGCTGAACCCGACCTTGACCCTGCCGTCGACCGCCATCGCCGTCGTCCACCGTTCGGACGGCTCGGGCACGACCTTCAACTTCACCAACTATCTGGTCAAGCTGTCGCCTGACTGGAAGGAAAAGGTTGGTTCGGACACGGCCGTTGAATGGCCGACCGGCGTTGGCGCCAAGGGAAGCGAAGGCGTTGCCAACACCGTCAAGCAGACCGACGGCGGTATCGGCTACGTCGAGTATGCTTATGCCAAGCAGAACAACCTCTCCTATTCGAAGATGTTGAACGCTGCTGGCAAGGTTGTCGAGCCTTCACTCGAATCCTTCGGCGCGGCTGCTTCGAATGCCGACTTCAAGGGCGCGAAGAACTTCAACGTCATCATCACCAACGAGCCTGGCGATGCCACCTGGCCGATCGCCGCCTCGACCTGGGTGCTGATCCACAAGGCTCCGGATGATGCGGCTGCCACCGGTGAAGCCCTGAAGTTCTTTGCCTGGGCCTACAAGGACGGCAAGGAAACCGCCAAGGCGCTTGACTATGTCTCGATCCCGGACAGCGTCGTGGACCTGATCAAGACCTCCTGGAAGGCCGACATCATGGCCGACGGCAAGCCCGTCTACGCCGGCGAGTAATTTCACCCGAAGGAGCGCCGCGCCTTGCGGCGCTCCTTTTTTCTCAAGACAAAGAGCCGAGCTTGACATGAGTGCTGTCCAGGAAGCCTTGCCAGCCAATAAAGGCTCGCGCGACGCCATCGTCAGACGCTTCGCGCTGACCGATACTATCTTTCATGCGGCTACCCGTGCCGCCGCGATCCTCGTGCTGGTGCTGCTCGGCGGTGTCGCGATCTCCTTGTTTGCCGGTTCCTGGCAAGCGCTGTCTACCTTTGGCTTCTCCTTTCTGACCACCGAAAGCTGGAACCCGGTCACTGAGAAATTCGGTGCGCTGGCGCCCATCTACGGCACCATCATCACATCGGCCATCGCCATCCTGATTGCCGTGCCGCTCGGCATCGGCATCGCAATCTTCCTCACGGAACTTTGCCCGCGCCCATTGCGGCGCCCGATCGGCATGGCGGTTGAACTGCTCGCTGGCATCCCCTCGATCATCTACGGCATCTGGGGTCTGTTCGTGCTGGCACCGTTCCTGCAGACGACGGTTCAACCCTTCATTATCTGGCTGTTCCACGGCGTTCCCGGCCTCAACAACCTGTTTGCCGGCCCACCCTACGGCATCGGCCTGCTGACCTCGGCGATGATCCTCGCCATCATGATCCTGCCTTTCATCACCTCGATCACCAAGGACGTGTTCGACACGGTGCCGTCAGTGCTGAAAGAATCGGCCTACGGTATCGGTTGCACGACCTGGGAAGTGACCCGGCGCGTGGTTATTCCCTATACCCGCATCGGCATCATGGGCGGCGTCATGCTTGCTCTTGGCCGTGCGCTCGGCGAAACGATGGCGGTGACCTTCGTCATCGGCAACGCGCACCGGATCAGCACCTCGCTGTTCGCGCCGGCCACGACAATCTCAGCGACCATCGCAAACGAATTCACCGAAGCCGTCGGCGATCTTTACACATCCTCGCTGGTGGCGCTCGGCTTGATCCTGTTTGTCATTACCTTCATCATCCTTGCCATGGCACGCTACATGCTGATGCGCATCGACGCCCGCACGGGAGCCTGACCGATGTCGACAGCCACATCGCTTCAACAAAGCCGCAAGCGCAAGAATGGCGTGATGATGACGCTGTGCGTCGTCGCCGCCGGCATCGGCCTTGCCTGGCTGGCGCTTATCCTCGGCGCGTTGCTCTACAAGGGTGCTGCCGGCCTTTCGCTCGACGTCTTCACGCAGATGACGCCGCCGCCGGGTGATGCCGGTGGCCTGCTCAACGCCATCTACGGCAGCGTGGTGATGACGGTCATCGCCGTTATCGTCGGCACGCCGATCGGCGTGCTGGCCGGCACGTACATGGCCGAGTACGGACGCTTCTCGAAGCTCACCACCGTGGTGCGTTTCATCAACGACATCCTGCTCTCCGCGCCGTCGATCATCGTCGGCCTGTTCGTCTACGAGTTGATGGTGCGGCCAATGGGGCATTTCTCGGCGCTCGCCGGTTCCGTGGCGCTCGCCATCCTGGTCATTCCGGTCGTTGTGCGCACAACAGAGGACATGCTCAACCTGGTGCCGAACGCGTTGCGTGAAGCCGGCACCGCGATCGGCGCGCCGCGCTGGGTTGTCATCAAATCCGTCGCTTACCGCGCCGCCCTTTCCGGTATCGTCACCGGCATATTGCTATCGATCGCCCGTATCTCCGGCGAAACGGCACCGCTGCTCTTCACGGCCCTCAACAACCAGTTCTGGAGCAGCAATCTCAACGCGCCGATGGCCAGCTTGCCTGTCACCATCTTCCAGTTTGCTCTCAGCCCCTACGAGGAATGGCAGCAACTGGCCTGGACCGGTGCACTCATCATCACATTGACGGTTCTCGCGCTTAGCATCTTTGCACGCAGCCTGACCGGACGCAGAGAGGACAAATGAGCCAGATGTTGTCTCCAGACATGACGATCGCAACCGAGGCAACCGCCAAGGCCAAGATCGAGGTCAAGAACCTCAACTTTTTCTACGGCCAGTCGAAGGCGCTGAAGAACATCACGCTGTCGCTGCCAGAGCGCAGCGTCACCGCCTTCATCGGACCGTCGGGCTGCGGAAAGTCGACGCTGCTGCGCGTCTTCAACCGTATCTATGAGCTCTACCCGAAGCAGACCGCCGAGGGCCAGGTGCTGCTCGATGGCCAGAACGTTCTTGACCGCTCGCAGGACCTCAACCTGTTGCGGACCAAGATCGGCATGGTGTTCCAGAAGCCAACACCGTTCCCAATGTCGATCTATGAGAATATCGCTTTCGGCGTCAGGCTCTATGAGAAGATCAGCAAGTCCGAGATGGACGGTCGCGTTGAACAGGCGCTGAAGCGTGCGGCGCTCTGGACCGAGGTCAAGGACAAGCTCAATGCCAGCGGCCTCAGCCTTTCCGGCGGCCAGCAGCAGCGGCTTTGCATTGCCCGCACCGTGGCGGTGAAGCCCGAAGTCATCCTGCTCGACGAGCCGGCTTCGGCTCTCGATCCGCTGTCGACCGCCAAGATCGAAGAGCTGATCGACGAGTTGCAAGCCGACTACACGATCGTCATCGTCACCCACAACATGCAGCAGGCAGCGCGCGTGTCGAAGCAGACAGCCTTCATGTACCTGGGCGAGCTGGTCGAATTCGACAAGACCGAGAAGATCTTCACGTCGCCCCGCGAGAAGCGCACTCAGGACTACATCACCGGCCGCTTCGGCTGAGTCTCAGGCATACGAGGACAAGATCATGGGCGAACATACAGTCGCTTCTTTCGACGAGGATCTCGGACAGATCAGCAGGCTCATCAGCGATATGGGCGATCTCGCCGGCGCGATGGTTGGCGGTGCAACCAAGGCGCTGCTGACCTCCGACAACGCGCTGGCGCAGCGCGTCGTTTCCGATGACGCCATCATGGACGCGCGCCAGCGCGAGCTCGACGACCGCGCCATCACGCTGATCGCCAAGCGGCAGCCGATGGCGGACGATCTTCGCCATGTCGTCGGCTCGATCCGCATGGCCGGCGATCTGGAACGCATCGGCGATCTGGCCAAGAACATCGCCAAGCGCGTCGGCACCGTCGGCCTCAGCGTCACGCCGCGCGACCTGTCGCACTCCATCGACGGAATGGCGCAGCTGGTGCTGATCCAGGTACAGGGCGTCATCGAGGAATACGCGGCGCGCGACGCGGCCGCCCTGGCGAAACTACGCGCCGACGATGAGCGCATCGACGTCAAGTACACCTCGGTGTTCCGCGAGCTCCTGACCTACATGATGGAAGATCCGCGCAACATCACCGCTTGCACGCATCTGCTGTTCTGCGCCAAGAATCTTGAGCGCATCGGCGACCACGTGACCAACATCGCTGAAAACGCGTACTATGTCCTGACCGGCACGCAGTTGCCCGCCAATCGTCCGAAGCAGGACGAGACGGCAATGACCGTGCCGGCGGCATGACAGGGGTGACCAGCCGATGATCGCGCCACGCATCATGGTGGTGGAGGACGAGGAGCCGCTAGGTGTGCTCCTCCGCTACAACCTTGAATCCGAGGGCTACCAGGTCGAAGTGGTAACGCGCGGCGATGAGGCCGAAATCCGGCTCCAGGAGAATGTTCCCGACCTTCTGGTGCTCGACTGGATGGTGCCGGCGGTTTCCGGCATCGAGCTCTGCCGCCGGCTAAGAATGCGTCCCGAGACGGAGCGGTTGCCCATCATCATGCTGACCGCGCGCGGCGAGGAAAGCGACCGTGTACGCGGTCTCTCCACCGGCGCCGACGACTATCTGGTCAAGCCGTTTTCCACGCCGGAATTCATGGCTCGGGTAAAAGCGCTGCTGCGCCGCGCCAAGCCGGAAGTCCTGTCCAGTGTGCTCAAGGTCGGCGACATCGTGCTCGATCGCGAATCGCACCGGGTCTACCGCAAGAAAAGCGAGATCCGGCTCGGGCCGACCGAGTTCCGTTTGCTCGAATTCATGATGCGTCATCCTGGCCGCGTGTTTTCGCGCAGCCAACTGCTCGACAATGTTTGGGGCGAGACGATCTATATCGACGAGCGCACGGTCGATGTGCATGTCGGCCGGCTGCGCAAGGCGGTCAACAATGGCCGCATGCCCGACGTCATCCGCACCATTCGCGGCGCGGGCTACGCCATCAGGGAAGACTGAAAGCCGGCAAATTCAGGCGACGTCCTTGCCGACGGATTCAGGCTTTGTTTGTGAGCCCGGCGCGAAAATCTCCTGGTCGACGAAGGTCAGCGCCCGCATGGCGCAGCCTTCGCGGATCAGCGGCAGCTCATTCGGCTCGGTGTCGAAGGAAATCGATTTCGAGTGCTGGCCACCGGCGGTCTGGGCTATGGCTTCGCGCAGCGCCGGTTCGATCAGGTCGAAGGCGGCGGCGCTGACGCCCACCATGGCGACAGGCGCCGGATCGATCAGCGCGAACAGGCTGCCGAGACCGAAGCCGAGCGCTTCACCGGCCTTGCGGTAAGCTTCGCGCTCCGGCCCATCGCTTTCGCGAGCCGATGCCGCCAGCGCCCGCATCTCCGCGTCGCTGACGTCGACCGGTTCGGCGTCCTCGCCCATTTGCCTGGCGTTGCGCCAGATGGCGTAGTTGCCGGCATAAGCCTCGACGCAGCCGCGCCGTCCGCAGCGGCAAAGCGCACCGTTCGGCCGATGGATCATGTGGCCGAACTCGCCGCCGGACGAATGGGTGCCGGTGAACAATTCGCCCTTCAGCACCAGGCCCATGCCGATGCCGTGCGACAGCAGGATGGCGATGAAGTCATCGCGGTAGCGCTCCGGGTTACGCCAGCGCAGCGCAACCGCCATCATATTGCAGTCGTTTTCCATGGTGGCGGGGATGCCGAATTCCTCTTCCAGGATGTCGGCGAAAGGGATGTTGGTCTGTGGTGTGATCGGCGACCACAGCAGCGCGCGGGCATGGGAATCGGTAATGCCCTGAATGGCCAGTGCGATGCGGGCGACGCTGTGGATATCGAGGTCCGGATCCTCGAGCCGGCGCCGCACGATGGCGACGCATTCGCCAATGAGCGCCTCGCGCGACATGGTCAGTGTGTCCAGCCGGCGCTGCTCCTCGGCGATCACCTGGCCGGCATAGTCGATGACGGCAACCGACAGGAAGTTCAGCGACAACACCACGGTCATCACGGCGGCGGCTTCCGGGTGGAGGCTGAGGCCAACCTGGGGGCGGCCGCGCTTCAGGGACACGGTCTCGCTTGGCTTGCTTTCCGTGAGAATGCCTTCGGCGATCAGGTCGGAGGAGATCGCCGAGATGGTCGAATGGCTGAGCCCGGTTGTGGCGGCGATTTCGGTGCGGGACGGCTGTCCTGCCCGGCGTACGGACGAAATAACCATCGCCCGGTTGCGCCGGCGCAAATCGTCGTGACGGATTCCGACCGACATTGTTCCTGCTTTCCTCCCCGCCGCCGCGACCTTTCGTGCAATCGAAGGCCGTCGGTGACACACTCCAAATACTGGCAGAACCCGGCAGTCCTGTCATATTATTTATTACGGGGCTCGAAAAAAATTACTCCGAACATCAGAAACCATCAGAATCGATGTTGACAGCGCTCTGACGTTGGACCAGTGTTTTTTCGAGGCTCGAAAAAATAGAGCCTTTGTGCCGGCCTTCGGGTCAGTTTGGTCGCGCCACACGCGGCGCAGGGAGGATAACATGAAAAGATTCACAGCCGCCATCCTGGCGGGTGCCGCCATGTCGCTGACGCTCGTGTCGGTCGCGCAGGCGAAGGACAAGGTCATCGGTGTCTCGTGGTCGAATTTCCAGGAAGAGCGCTGGAAGACCGATGAGGCGGCGATGAAGAAGGCCATCGAGGCCGCTGGCGACAAGTATATTTCCGCCGACGCGCAGTCCAATCCCGGCAAGCAGTTGACGGACGTGGAGAGCCTGATCTCGCAAGGCGCCAATTCGCTGATCATCCTGGCGCAGGATGCCTCGGCCATTGGCCCGGCCGTGCAGAAGGCACTGGACGAAGGCATTCCGGTCGTCGGCTATGACCGCCTGATCGAAAACAAGGACGTCTTCTATCTGACCTTCGACAACAAGGAAGTCGGCCGCATGCAGGCCCGCGAAGTGTTCAAGGTGAAGCCGGAAGGCAACTACGTCTTCATCAAGGGCTCAGGCGCCGATCCGAATGCCGATTTCCTGTTCTCGGGCTCGATGGAAGTGCTCAAGGCGGCCATCGACAGCGGCAAGATCAAGAATGTCGGCGAGGCCTACACGGACGGCTGGCTGCCTGCCAACGCCCAGAAGAACATGGAGCAGTTCCTGACCGCCAATGACAACAAGGTCGATGCGGTGGTCGCGGCCAATGACGGCACCGCTGGTGGCGTCGTCGCGGCGCTGACGGCGCAAGGTCTGGCGGGCACCGTGCCGGTTTCGGGCCAGGATGGCGACCACGCCGCCCTGAACCGCATCGCGCTCGGCACGCAGACTGTTTCGGTCTGGAAGGACGCACGCGAACTCGGCAAGACCGCCGCCGAAATCGCCTCGCAGCTCGCCGACGGCAAGAAGATGGCCGATGTGGCCGGCGCCAAGGACTTCACCACGCCTGGCGGTAACACCGTCAAGTCGCTGTTCCTGACCCCGGTTGCGATCACCAAGGACAATCTCAACCTCGTCATCGACGCCGGCTGGATCAAGAAGGACGAAGTCTGCACCGGCGTTGCCGCCGGCACCGTCGCGGCCTGCAAGTAAGGCTGAACGATCGGATCGATCCCGACGCCACGGCCCTGGAGCGGTTCAGTGTTTCCTGAAACGCTCCAGGGTTTTGTTTTCGCAATTCCCAAGGGAAAGCGCCATGCGCTTTTACCGGGAAAACCGCCGCGCACTTTTCCTGAAATTGCTCTCAAGCCGCGACGTTTTTTCAAAAAGATTTGTGTTTCCGCCTCGGGTGGATAGCTTCTAGGCTGTGTTCCGGCATCCGCGTCAGACGGCAAGCCGGTGGGAGGGAAATCATGACCGACACGACGTCCAACCCGCAGGCCGACACCGCGCGTGCGTCCGAACTTGGCGTGGTCGCCCGGTTCCTGAAAGCCACTGAAATCGATACCCGCATGCTTGGCATGATTGGTGCGCTGCTGATCATCTGGATCGGCCTGCACGTCATCTCCAGCCTGCGTCTGGGGGTCAATCCGCTCGACTTCGACAGCCGGACCTTCCTGACGCCGCGCAACCTGTGGAACCTCTCGGTACAGACTTCCGCCGTGGCCATCATGGCCTGCGGCATGGTGCTGGTCATCGTCATGCGCAATATCGACCTGTCGGTCGGTTCCGCCGAAGGCCTGATCGGTATGGTCATGGGCTTCGCGCAGGTGCATTTCCTGGTGCGTATGGTCGGGATGCAGCTCGGCAATCCCTGGATCTGGGTCCTGGCGCTGGCCATCGGCCTGGCGCTCGGCCTGCTGATCGGGGCCTTCCAGGGCTTCGTCATCGCCTATCTCGAAGTGCCCGCCTTCATCGTGACGCTTGGCGGCCTGCTGGTCTGGCGCGGCGCGGCCTGGTGGGTCACCTCAGGGCAGACCGTGGCGCCTCTCGATGCGACTTTCCAGCTGATGGGCGGCGGGCCGGCGGGTTCAATCGGCTCGACCTGGAGCTGGGTTGTCGGAATTGTCGCCTGCCTGGCGGTCGTGTTCATGCTGTTCAACGGACGGGTGCAGCGCAAGCGGTTCCGTTTCCCGCTGCGGCCGATCTGGGCCGAGACGCTGCTCGGCGCGGTCACCTGCGCTGTCATCATGGGCGCGGTGTGGCTCGCCAATTCGTACCCGTGGCCGATCGGCATCGTGAATCGCTACGCGGCGGCCAACAACATTACCGTTCCCGAAGGTGGCCTGTTCATCGCGCATGGCATCGCCATTCCGGTGCTGATGGCGATCGCGGTCGGACTGATCATGACCTTCATCACCAACCGAACCCGCTTCGGCCGCTATGTCTTCGCCATCGGCGGCAATCCTGAAGCCGCCAATCTGGCCGGCATCAACACCCGCTGGATCACCATGAAGGTGTTCATGATCATGGGCGTGCTCGCAACGATCGCCGCTGCGATCTCGTCGGCCCGGCAAAACTCGTCCACCAATGTGCTGGGTACGCTCGACGAATTGCTGGTGATCGCGGCGGCTGTCATCGGCGGCACTTCGCTTGCGGGCGGATCGGGCACGATCATCGGCGCCATGCTGGGCGCGCTTCTGATGCAGTCGCTGCAGTCCGGCATGGTGCTGCTCGGCGTCGACTCGCCGTTGCAGAGCATTGTCGTCGGCGCGGTGCTGGTCATCGCCGTCTGGCTCGACACCGTCTATCGCAAGCGCGTTTAGGGAGGAGACAACCATGGCTGACAAAACCGCTCCCGCAGGCACGCCGCTGATCGACATGCGCAACATCTCGATTGCCTTTGGCGGCATCCGTGCTGTCGATGACGCGTCGATCGATCTGTTCCCGGGTGAGGTCGTGGCGCTGCTTGGCCACAACGGTGCCGGCAAGTCGACACTGATCAAGATTCTTTCCGGCGCCTATAAGCGCGATGCCGGCCAGATCTTCGTCAACGGCCAGGAGGCCTCGATCTCCAACCCGCGCGACGCCAAGAAATACGGCATCGAGACGATCTACCAGACGCTTGCCCTGGCCGATAATGTCGATGCCGCCGCCAATCTCTTCCTCGGCCGTGAGCTGATGACGGCCTATGGCACGCTCGATGACGTCGCCATGGAGGCCGAGGCCCGCAAGGTCATGGGCAGGCTCAATCCGCGTTTCCAGCGCTTCAAGGAGCCGGTGATCAAGCTCTCCGGCGGCCAGCGGCAGTCGGTGGCGATCGCGCGCGCCATCCTGTTCAACGCCCGCATCCTGATCATGGACGAACCAACGGCGGCCCTTGGGCCGCAGGAAACAGCGCAGGTCGGCGAACTGGTCAAGCAACTCAAGGCCGACGGCATCGGCATCTTCCTGATCAGCCATGACATCCATGATGTGTTCGAGCTTGCCGACCGTGTCTGCGTGATGAAGAACGGTCAGGTCGTCGGCACGGCACGCACCACCGACGTCACCCAGGATGAAGTGCTGGGCATGATCATTCTTGGCAAATGCCCGCCTGGTGCGATCCCCGGGCCGGGGGCGCTCAAGATCGCTGCCTGACGGCCATCGAGCCACAGGGTGGGCACTGCGGCTGATTGCCGGTTATGTGATGGGCAGGCTGTCATGATGGGTTGGCTCCGCCATTGTCTTGACGCAAGGACTTGCCCATAAAGGTCGCAATTCGCTCCTGGGCCGCATTGTCAGTTGAAGAAGCTTTTCCCGATCGTCGCTTTCATTGCCGTCGCGCTGATCAGCATGATGATGGCGGGGTTCGCGTATTTCGCGACGCAGGAAGCCACACGCATCAAGTTCGAGGCGACGGCCGATGATGCCCTCAATAGGGTCGAGAGCCGCATCGACCTGCATCTGTCGCTGCTGCGCTCGACGCAGGCACTTTTCGATGCCCGCAACGGCGATATTTCCCAGAACGAGTTCAAGGCCTTTTTCAACGCGCTGGATGTCGACAACAATTTCGCCGGCCTGCGCGGCATAGGCTTTCTCAGGTTGGTGAAGACTGACGACGAGGCGGCGGTCGAGCGGGATATCCTGCGTGATCACGGCACCAGCCAAGCGGTCTACCCCGATACGACCTTGCCATGGCGTGCACCCATCGTGCTGTTCGAGCCGTTGGACCCGTCGAACAAGGCCAGCATCGGCTATGACATGTTCACCGAGCCGGTGCGTCGCGAGGCGATCGAGAAGGCGATGGCCGATGACCAGCAACACGCGAGCGGGCTGGTTCAACTCGGCCTGAGCACGGGCGCGGCGCAGACCTACACCGGCTTTTTCGTTTTCGTGCGGCTCAATGTCGAGACCGCGCCGGATGTGATCAATGCGCAGAGGTCTTCGACCAGGGGCTTCCTCTACGCGGCGTTTCGTGCCGGAGACCTGTTTCGGACCGCGCTCAGCCGGGCACCGCTGCTGCCGGTCAACACCGAGATCTATGATGGTGCGGTGGACGCTGACCATCTTCTGTTCCGCTCGGAGACACCGCCGGTTTCAACCTTCGGCGACAGGCTGCTGGTCACGCGCAAGATCACCGTCGCGGGCCAGCCATGGACCGTTCTGTTCAGGCCTACCAGCGCGTTCTCGCAACCGTCTTCGCGCGCTATCCCTGTCATGCTCGGGCTGTTCGGGCTGCTGCTGGCCGGCGCCATAGCTCTGGTCGCGCGCTATCAGGAGCGTGCCTATGACGCGGTGTCGCTGCTGCATGAAACGACGGAAAAGAGCCTGCTTGAAAAGGATCTGATGCTGCAGGAGATGAAGCATCGCATCAAGAATTCGATCACGCGCGTGTTGGCCATCGCGCGCCAGACCGCGTCACGCGCCACCGACGTCAACGAGTTCTCGGCATCCTTCTCGGCCCGGCTGCAGGCGATGGCCGCTTCACAGGATATGCTGACGCGCTCGCGCTGGCAGAAGGCCGATCTCGGCGAGTTGCTGCGTATCGAACTTGGCCAGGTGTTCGGCAAGGAGCTACCGGAAGGGCTGTTGTCTGGCCCGGAGGTTATGCTCGACGAGACCACGACGCAGGCGCTTGGCCTGACCTTCCATGAACTGGCAACCAATGCGCTGAAATATGGCGAAGCCGGGACGTCCTTTGGCGCGCTCAAGGTGGACTGGTCGCTGGAAGGGCTTGGACGCGAGCGAACGCTGGCACTGAACTGGCGGGAGACCGGGAAGAAGAAAGTCGAGGCGCCGGCCGAGACCGGGTTCGGCACCAAGCTGATCGACCTCAATGTCACGCGTGAACTGCGCGGCACGATCAAGCGCGATTTTGAGGCCAATGGGCTGAAGGTGAAAATCAGGATACCGCTAACCGCCTGACGGCTTAAAGCGTCGATGTTTTAGAAAAGTGGGACAGGGGGCCGGCAACCAGCCCCCTGTCCTTTCCCGATTGCTGAAATCAGTTGCAGCGGGCCCAGTGGATCGTACCGTCAGCGCGGCGATACTTGCAGCGGCCGGTTTGCACGTTACGGTACAACAAACCAGACCCAGCCCCCACAGCCGCGCCGATCAGCGCGCCTTTGCCGCCGCCGACCAGACCGCCGACACCGGCGCCGATCAAGCCACCGCCAACGACGTCCTGTTCGGTCGAGGTACAGCCGCTAAGGGCGGCCACCGCAACCATGGCAATAATCATCTTCCGCATAGAATAGCTCCTCACTTTGTGTCCACACTTTAATAAGCTCCAACCACCACTTAGCATGAAATGACAGCCGTTGCCTGCTCGAATTTATTGTTGGCGAAGATAGTCTTTTTCGGGGCGTACCGTGTTTGATGCGACCATCAGATTGGAAATCTCCAGTGACGCATCAAGCGTACCGTTTGGCAGAACCTTCCAAACCACCTGATCGTAGTCGTCTTCGAGAGCCGGGTCGACAGCGAGGCATTTCGCGACGATATGCTGCGCCTGACCCTGCACATCGCCCAATGCAAACGGGCGCTCCGCAGTGCATGCGTCGGCTGTGGCGAATACGCTCACCGGCACCGACAACTCACGGCAATCCGACAAATTATTCGAACAACCGATGACCAGCAGCAAGGCGGCGATGTGTTCCATGACGGACATCCTCTCGCCATAAGAACGGGCCAGCCGCGCCAAAGTTCCTGTCACCCTGGGGCTGCAAGTGAATATTTGGTAAATGCTGGCGGGTGCGGCTGGCGACAGTCCCGCCGTGGCGAGTTGCCAATGTTGAAAGGCTGAAGGGCCGGCGGATGTACTGGGGCCGATTTGCTCAGATCAATTGCATGACAATGATAACAACGACCATCGCGAGCAGGGTAAAGGCAACCAGGCGAAGTGACGGGCGCAACAGACCGGGAGGTGGCGGTGCGGATGCTTCGAGCTCCTGAAATCCCCCCATCGAGACCCGGGCGGCTTCTTCCAGTCTGTTCATGTCGGCAACCGTCAAAGTCATTCCTCCCATGCTGGACCTTAGCCTCGGCCGAAACGCCCAAGCGCATCGGCAGGTTCCAGCGGCATCTGGGAAATAAAAGCATCCGCCTTTATGGTGAATAGCCGGTTAAGGAACAGCGACCGGTCCGCTGTCCTCGATCACTCCGTTTCGAAATTGCCGTGTGGAACGATAAGCCGGTATTCGAGGCGTCCAGCCGTGATTTCAAGTGTCGCCGTGCCGTTCAGCGAAGCGGGCACGACCCGCTCGAGGGCGACACTGCCGAAACGCTTTTCGCTGGGCTGGTTGTCATTGGCTCCAATCGTCTCGGCCCAAATCAGCGACAGGGAGGTGCCGGCCTCGGACGCGGTCAGATTGGCGCTTACCTCGACGAAGCCATCGGGCCGCGACAGCGCGCCATAGCTGACCGAGTTGACGGCCAGTTCATGCATGGCCAGGCCGATGTGCAGGGCGGCGTTGGGATTGAGATAGGGATTCGCGCCCTGAAAACGCAGGCTGCGCACCGGGTCCGCGCCATAGCGGCCAACCTGGCCCGACACAAGTTCACGAAGGGCAGCACCACGCCAGTTAGACGACGTCACGAGGTCCTGGGATGAAGCCAGCGACTGCAGCCGGCCGCGAAAGCGTGTCAGGAAATCGCTGATGCCGTCGGAATAGCGGCCTGTCTGCGTGGCAATGCTCTGGATGATGGCCAAAAGGTTCTTCGAGCGATGACTGACTTCGCGCAGCAATGCGGTCAAGGTTTGCTCGCGGCGTTTCTGCTCGGTGGTTTCAACCATCGTTGTGACAACGCCCTGGACCTCGCCAGCGTCGCTGTGGTCGGCGTCGATCCAGACCTGAAACCAGCGGATCCCTTCTTCGGTCGGAACGCTGAGTTCAAGCCTTTCCGGGCTGCCGGAGGCAATGACGCTGCGTTTGGCCGCGCCGATCCGGTCCGCCTGGTCCGCTGGCAAAATACCGTTGCTGTCCGCAGAGTCCGAGGCCCACGGAGCACGCATGTTGCGTGCCCACACGGTCTTCATCTCACGATCCTGATAGAGAACAGAGATACCGGCATTGTGCAAAGCATGAAGGAGAGCCCGGCCGAGCTGCATTCCGCTTTCGGCAGGGTGCAGGGCGATGACTTCATCGCCCTGTCCGCCGTCGCTTGTATCACTCGCCCTGGAACGCATCTGTCAATCTGTCCGCCCTACACAGGCTGAACGGCTCAAAGTGTTTTGGGTTCCCAAAGAGGTTGCCAAGGCTGGTCCCAAAAGCGGTCCGCCGAGCGGCGTCCCGTTAAAGGACACCGCCCGGCGGTGGCTGGAAACCGTTTGAGGGGTGCGGCTTCCAGTGTTCGCTAGGTCCTCACGCCCGTTTGAACAGGCCGGCAAGAAGCGAAATGACCAGGAAGGCAAGGAAGATGAAGAACAATATTTGCGCTATGCCGGCCGATGTACCGGCGATGCCGCCAAAACCAAGCGCGCCGGCGATAATCGCCACGACGAGAAATACGAGCGCCCAGTAGAGCATGGTCCATCTCCTTCAAATGGTGTGATAAAAACGTGGTTCAGTGCCGTTTGTTCCACCATTCGGCGAAAAAGACGATCCCTGGAAATCTTTCGGCGCGTGCGGCAAATGCCACATAACCGCACTGACCGGCCAGAGCCGCCGTGCCCATGCGTGGCCGGAAATGACGATCTCGATCCGACGTCGAAAATCTCAGGCGGCGGCCTTCGCTTGCCGGTCGAAGAACAGCGCCTGGCTGATCAGCGCCTTGACCATGTCCGGGTTGAACGGCTTGGTGACGAGGAATGCCGGCTCCGGCCGCTCCCCGGTCAACAGGCGTTCCGGAAAAGCGGTGATGAAGATCACCGGCACCGATGTCGATGACAGGATTTCATTCACGGCCTCGATGCCCGAACTGCCGTCTGCGAGCTGGATGTCGGCAAGCACCATTTTCGGCCGTGTCTTGCCGAACATCGTCACTGCCTCGGAGTGGGTGCGCGCTGTTCCGACAACGCGGTGGCCGAGGCTTTCGACCATCTCCTCGATGTCCATGGCAATCAGCGGCTCGTCCTCGATGATCAGAACATCGGTTGCCACCTGACGGGAGATCTCGTTGCTCGCCTGGGCAAGAAGCTCGGAAAATTCCTGGTCGCCGACATCGAGAATCTCGGCTGCCTCGTCTTCGGTAAAGCCTTCTACCGCGACCAGCAGGAAGGCCTGGCGGGGGCGCGGCGCGATCGCGTTCAGGTTTGCGGCAGCGCGCTGTTCCCATGCCGATTGCGCATGCTCTTGTGGAACACGGATAGCAACCGAAGTGAAAAGCTTGGCGAAGACCTTGTAGAGTGCGATGCGGTCGTTCGATGCATCTGGAAAGATTTCGACATCGGCGATGATGGCTTCGAGCATCGCTGCGACCAGCGCGTCACCACTTTCCTGCGATCCGGAAACGGCCCGCGAGAAGCGGCGCAGAAACGGCAGATGCGGCGCGATGGTGGCTGATAGGCTCATGATAGACGTCTCCCTCAGATGACGTGATTGCATAGTTTGCAGGTCAAGCTGATTGCAAGCCCCGGGGAGACAAACGCGGGTTCCATGAAAAAGTTCCAGCCATCATGGAACTATTGCGTCAGGAAGGCGTTTTGCAGGTCGGGATGGGCAACCAGACGAGGGTGCCGCTTGCCTTGTATCGTGTCGTATGAGCGGCCTGGGTGCTGGAAATAAAGGGCGAAATGAAGGAAATGACGAAAGATAGTCTGACTGGCGCCAATGGCCGGCGCCGGGATGGTTCCGCCGACCCGCTCGGGTCGAATTCGGAAATTGGTCGAAAACTCAAACAATATTACGACGAGCTGGTCTCTGATGATGTGCCGGATCGCTTTGCCCAGTTGCTTAGTCAACTGGAACAGGCCGAACCCGCACAAAAGAAGGACTGAGGCATGGCAGCCGTCTCGCAGGGCTTCAAGACCGATTTGCTCGGCTCGATCCCGAGTCTGCGCGCGTTTGCCGTATCGCTGACGCAGAACGCCGACAAGGCAGACGATCTGGTGCAGGAAACGCTGGTCAAGGCGTGGGACAAGCATGAGAGCTTCCAGCCGGGCACCAACCTCAAGGCGTGGCTGTTCACCATCCTGCGCAATGAATTCTACTCGCAGATGCGCAAGCGCGGTCGCGAAGTCCAGGACAGCGACGGCATCATGACCGCCCGGCTTGCCGTTCATCCCGCCCAGCACGGCCAGCTCGACCTCAAGGATTTTCGCGGCGCGCTCGAACAATTGCCCGAAGACCAGCGCGAAGCCATCATCCTCATCGGCGCGTCGGGCTTCTCCTATGAGGAAGCCGCCGAGATTTGCGGCTGTGCCGTCGGCACGATCAAGAGCCGCGTCAGCCGGGCCCGCACGCGCTTGCAGGAGATACTGAAAATCTCAGGCGAGGATGAATATGGTCCCGATGCGATCTCGGCGCAGGTGACGGGTTCGCCGGCAAGTTAAGCCGGCGATCCGGTCGTCAGGCCGGTTTCAACCGGCTGAGACCCGACCACAGGCCGACGCCA
Source organism: Mesorhizobium sp. INR15 (assembly GCF_015500075.1). Classification (NCBI taxonomy): domain Bacteria; kingdom Pseudomonadati; phylum Pseudomonadota; class Alphaproteobacteria; order Hyphomicrobiales; family Phyllobacteriaceae; genus Mesorhizobium; species Mesorhizobium sp. INR15. The sequence continues at coordinate 1,635,062 of NZ_CP045496.1, forward strand.
CCGCTTCGACCAGGTCCTCTCCAGAATATGGCTTGGCGACCAGCCTGATGCCCGGAAAGGATGCCTTGATTTCTTCGGCGTCCGAATAACCCGAAGCGAAAACGAAAGGCAGGCCGGCGTTGCGCAGGCCGGCGGCGAAGTCGAGTGTCGAGACGCCGCCAAGCATGAGATCGACGATGGCCGCGTCAAAACGCGTGGCAATGTCTCGTTCGCCCATTTCCGTCAGATCGCGGGCGATGGTTACTTCGCGGGCACCATGGTCGCGGCAAAGCTGCTCGACATCCATGGCAATGAGAAATTCATCCTCCAGAACCAGGATACGCAGTCCGTCAAGCAATAGGGGCACGTGGCAATGACTCCTTGAAACGCGGCGAGTCATGATCGTTATTTGGCATCGTGTCATTTAAAAAAGACATGCCGCCGGCTTATGGCGGAACCGGCGTCCTTGCCATGCGTTCTTCGATCCAGGCTCTCGAAAGAGGGGCGGGCTTTCGAAGAGGGGCGAAAAATGTCGGGCCAGAACGGTCGTTCTTTCTCCACGCGTCAATATCCATGCGAGAGCTGCCCGTTGCGGCCGCTGCAGGTCTTCCGCGATTTCGAGAAGCAGGAGCTGACCTTCATAAGCAAGTTCAAGAAGGGCGAACTCGCCGTGGACAAGGGCGCCACCGTGCTGGTCGAGGGAAGCCACAGCGCACATCTGTACACGGTGCTTTCGGGCTGGGCGTTCCGCTACAAGCTTTTGCCCGATGGCCGCCGTCAGATTCTCAACTATCTCATGCCCGGCGATCTGATCGGCCTGCAAGGCAGCGTGATGGGGGAAATGCAGCATTCGGTAGAAGCGCTGTCGCCGATGCTGCTTTGTGTCTTTGAGCGCGAATATCTGCATGACCTCTATCGCAACCATCCAGGGCTGGCCTACGACATCACATGGATTGCATCGCGCGAGGAGCGCATGCTGGACGAGAACCTGCTCAGCCTTGGCCGGCGCAGCGCGATCGAGCGGGCCGCCTATCTCATCGCTTTCATCGGCAGCCGTGCCAAGGTGGTTGGGCTCAACGGCAAGCAATCCGTCCAGATCCCGATCACGCAGCAGCATCTCGCCGATACGCTCGGCCTGTCGCTGGTCCACACCAACAAGACGATCCGCAAGCTCATGGACCGCAAGCTGATCATGTGGCGCGACGGTGGTTGCGAGGTCGTTGACAATGACGAGCTCAAGCGGCTCGCCGGTTGGGAAGGGCTGAGCGAAGGCCGCAGGCCACTCATCTGATCAGGCCGGCTGGACTCATCGGCCGAAACGCCCTTTCATGAGATGGGTACGATTTTTGCCGTCTTGAGGCCGCCGCCTTGGAACCTCGGCGTTCATCGAACGTTTGAAATCAAGCAAACACAAGGAGTTAAGCAATGGCAACCGCCGCAGGAAAGACCGCGAACGAGAGCCGGATGAATTCGGACCTTGAGGCCGACATCAAGCAGTTGAAGGCAGATATCGACAAGCTGACCAAGCAGTTGGCCAAGACAGGCGAGCATGGCTACGGCACGGCCCGCCGCGCCGCGACCGAAGGCGTTGAACAGTTGCGCGCCCAGGGTGAAGCCGCCTTCGACAGCTTGCGTGGCAATGCCAAGGACATTGAAGCGCAGTTGCTGTCCAGCGTGCGTGAAAAGCCGGTGACGTCGCTGGCGATCGCCGCGGGTGTCGGCTTCCTCTTCGCGCTGCTGGCGCGGCGCTAGTACGCTCCCAGATGGGAATGCTGGCATCCCTGATCTCAGGTCTCGCCTCAGGCGAGACTGTCGCCGCGGTGCGTCGTGCGCGCACCGCGGCCATCGTCTATGCGCTCGCCACGATCGCTGCCTTGTGCGGTCTCGGCTTCCTGATCGGAGCCGGCTACATCTGGGTGGCAAGCCATCTGGGGCCGATGATGGCGGCGCTGAGCTTCGGCGCTGGCTTCCTGGTGCTCGCCGGATTGATCCTGCTGATCCACCAGATCTCGGCCGGTTCTCGGGCCAGGCGCGAGACGAGACGACGCAATGCCGATATGAAGGCGATCGGCATCACCGCCGCACTCGCCGTTCTGCCGGCGTTGCTCAAGGGAAAAGGCGGGCTAGGCGTGATTATCGGACCGGCGGTGGCGCTTGCCGCCTACGCCATCTACCGCGAGAACGTGAAACCCGGCGCCGACGACGGCGATACTGATCAAAGCTAAGGCCGTCCTGGCATCACTTCGATTGGTCTTCCAGCGGCATTGATATTTCGGCAAACACGCCTTCTGGCCGAAATTCATGGGTCACTTCGCTGGAAAGGACCTTTGCCAGGCTGCGCCGGATCAGGATCGAGCCGAAGCCGTGGCGCTCTGGCGGCGCAACCGGCGGGCCGCCGCTTTCGCGCCAGGTCAGCACCAGCCGCTGATCGCCTTTCTTGCCCAGCGTCTTCCAGTCGAGATCCACCTTGCCGGAAGCAGCCGAGAGCGATCCATACTGAAGGGCGTTGCTGGCCAATTCATGCAGGATCAGGCCAAAGCCCACGGCCTGGTCGGGAGACAGCAACAGGTCGGCGCCGGAGACGGTGATGCGCGGCTGTTCGGTGTCGAAGGGCTTCACTTCGATCTGGACCAGCTCGCGTATGCCGATCCCGCGCCATTCCCGATCGGACAACAGGTTGTGGGCAATGCCCAGTGCCTGCAGCCTTGCGCCGAAGGCTTCAAGGAACTCGCTTGGTTGACGGGCGTGGCGCACGGTCTGCGTTGCCAGTGCCTGCACGGTTGCCAGCGTGTTCTTGACCCTATGGTTTAGCTCTCGGAGAAGCAGCCGCTGCCGTTCATCGCCGAGCTTGCGTTCGCTGATATCGTAGTTGACGCCGAAGATCAGCGTCGGCTTGCCGTCGCCGTCGCGTTCGATGACCCTGCCTCGGGTGGCGATCCAGCGCGGCGGATGGAAACCCTTGACCCGATACTCGCCGAAATAGTCGTCGCTGCCGGTCAGCGCGTCGCGAAAACGCGTCTCGGTATGATAGACGTCCCGGGGATCGATGGCGCTCAGGATGTCGCGCGCCCGCAGGCGGTTCGAGCGCGGCAGGTTGAACAGCTCCGTCAGCAGGACATCGCATTCGATGATGTCGGTGCGGATGTCCCAGGCCCAGCTGGCCAGCGCCGCCGCGTCGAGTGCGATGGCGCGCCGCTTTTCCTCGCGCACAAGGGCTGCCGCGCTGATGGCGCCGCTGCGGTTGGCATCCTTCAGGGCAAACAGGCTGGCGGCGAGGCTCGCCAGTGCTTTGAGCTGGTCAAGCGTGGCGGAGGATGGGAAGGCATGCGGCTCGCGGTCGAGCACGCAGAGCGTACCGATCCGGGCGCCGGCCACCACCATCGGAGCGCCGGCGTAGAAGCGTACATGATGCTTGCCGGTCACCAGCGGATTGCCTGAAAACCGTGGATCGATGGTTGCATCGGCAACTACCATCGGTTCGTCGCCGGCGGCAATAGCATGCGCGCAGAAGGAAATGTCGGTCGCGGTTTCGGTTTCGTCCAGGCCGACACAGGACTTGAACCACTGCCGGTCGAGGTCGACAAGCGTGACCAGGGCGATCGGCACCTGCATGATGGTGGCGGCAAGATTGCTGATGCGGTCGAAGTCCGGGTCGGCGGCCGTGTCCAGCATTTCCAGCCCGTGCAGAACGGCAAGCCGTTCCTCGGCCTTCACGGCGCGCGCAACCTTGGCCGGCAGCCCCGGCGCTCTATCTGCCTTGTTATTCACCAGGTCCCCAAAGCCCCGTCCCGTGGTCTTTCGCTTTTGCCTTGCCGACTTGCGGCCTCAAGTCGTTCGCCCGGAACCATCGTAGCAAGGAACCGTTACCCGACTGTGTGTTGGCGGGTGCACCAGCCAAAACGACGCAGTGTGAGGGCCGACCATGACCAAGTTCGTTCCCGAGGACAAAGCTCACCAGGGAGGCTGGGGCCGGCATGGATTGCGCATTCTGATCGCCACGTTGCTGTTCGCGTTCGTTGCCTGGGGCGTCGCGGAAATCTTCGGCGAAATGATCAGGACGAATACGGCCGAGCAAGGCAAGGTACCCGGCAGCTAGGCTATTGTCGGTTTTCGTCGCCCCGGATTGCATCAGGCAGCCTTTGCTTGAGCAACGCGCGTCGGCACCAGCACATTCAGTGCACCCGGCTGGATTTCGATCGTGGTTTCGCGGTCAAGCTTGACCAGCTCGCCATCCACGACGGCGCGGAATCCGCGGCTCGCAGAATGGATTTTCAGCACCGTTTTGTTGGCCTGGTGAATCTCGACATGCTCGTTGTCGCGCCATTTGCCGCGCGCCACGTTGAAGATAAATTTGATCAGGTGCGCGCGCTCCTGTGCCACCGTGACATAGACGCCGAGGACCCCACCCGATGGATTGTCCGCATAGGGGAGGTGGCCTTCGCCGAACAGGTTGTTGGTCACGCCAATGCCCGATATGCGCGCCGCCATCTCTGCCTCGCCAATGCTGAGCGTCACATTCATCGCCGGCGGGTTGTTTATGGTTGCCCAGGCTGCTCTTGCCGAAGCACGGATTTTCCCCAGGCGCGAGCCAAATTCCATCTTCTGGCGCAGCTGCACCATGCGGGCATGCATGCCAATGGAAAATTGATGGACGAATGGTGTGCCGTTGGCGGTGGCAATATCGACAGGAATGATCTCGCCATCGGCAAAGGATTGCAGTGCTGTGTCGAGGGTCTGCGGGATGCCGAGGCCGCGTGCGAAGAGGTTCATCGTGCCGGCTGGCAGAATGGCCAGCGCTTTTTTCTTGCCCATCAGCCGGGCCGCCGCAGCCGAAATGGTGCCGTCGCCGCCACCAGCGAGAACGACATCGATACCGCGCCGCGCCGCGACACGGTCAAGCGCCTCCACCACGTCCCTGCCGTCGACGATGTCAATGTCGAGAGTGTGGCCTGCGGTCTCCAAAGTCTGACGCATACGGTCGGAGAAGGCGGCGAGGTCGGTGGTGCGCAAGGTGCCGCCGTCCCGGTTCAGCACCGCAGCAAATTTCATGCCCCGCTCCGTTTTGTCAGCCACCATTGGGCGAGGATTTTACCCAGCCGTTGGCTGAAACGAGCGGAAGCCGGAAAGGTTCCGGCAGATCGATGATTTTCGAGCAAACGGTGCCCGGCGCCGCTGCGACGAATTCATCCTAATCCGCTATGGGCTTTTTATGTCAGGCGAGGCGGCAGTCCGGCGGCATGGCCGGCAACGCCATGTTCTGTCAGTTCGGCCAGCGCCAGCGACTGGTCGAGATGTTCGGCCCGCCAAGCGAGCAACTTTTCGGCGAACTCCAGCCGGACCGGCAGTAAGGCCGGGTCGGCGGCAAGATTGTCCAGCTCGCCCGGGTCGCTCTCCAGGTCGAAAAGCAGCGGCGGCAGCCCGCCACCGAAATGCACGTATTTGTATTTCCCGGTGCGGATGACGGCGAGATTGCACTGGCGCGAGGCGATACCGAAATGGCGTTCGGCCTCGCCCTCGGCGATCGAGCGGAAATCGAATTCCCAATGCGCCGCGTCACGCCAGCCTTCAGGCTTGTCGCCTGCCAGGAAGGGCTTCAGCGAACGCCCATCGAGATGCCGCGATGGTTCCTCGCCAAGCAAGTCTAGAACTGTCGGCAGAATGTCCACGGCTTCGGTGAAACGATCGACGCTGACGCCGGCCGTCTTGCCGTGGCGCGGGTCGCGGACAATCAGCGGAATATGATAGCTGCCGTCGAAGTAGCCGCCTTTGCCGAGCATGAAGTGGTCACCCATCATCTCGGCATGGTCGGAGGTCAGCACGATGACGGTATCGTCCCATGCCTCAGCTGCCTTCAGTGCTTGCCAGATGCGGCCAAGCTGGGCGTCTGTCTCGGAGATCATGCCGTAGTAGATCGCGCGGACGCGGCGGAAGTCGCCTTCACTCCAGTCGTGAACATTGCCGGCGGCATCCGGGCGGAACTTGCCCTGCTTTTGCCGGCCAAGATCATAAGCGAGGTAGGGATGGCTCCGCGCCTCGGCCTGCCAGCTTTCCGCCCGTTTGAAAGCAGGTCCGTCCGCAGGATCATAAAGTGTGTTGTAGGGTTCCGGCACAATGAAGGGCGGGTGCGGACTGATGAAGGAGAGATGCGCGAACCATGGTGCGCCATGCTGCTGCTCACCCAGCCAGCGGATGAATTCGCCCGCCAGGAACGCTGTCGGGGTCTCGTCCTTCGAATAGACGGGCGAGGCGTTGCTGACGGCGCCGTCGGCTCGAGCGCCGGCCGGGCGATGGATGTCTGGAAAACCGGCGCCGGCATCGACACCGCGCAGCTTCAGCCAGGAGAGCCATTGTTTCTGGTGCTCCGGCAGAAGCTGGCGCGGGCTGAAGCCCGGCAGCACGCCTTCATAGCTTTGCAGACGTGGATCGCCTGGCGCCAGCACGCGTGGGTCGAGCGATACGTCGGTGTAACCGAACAGCGTCGGATCGTAGCCGAGGCTTCGCGCCGAGAGCGCGATATTGCCATGGCGGGCGTCGAGCGGCGTGCCGTTGCGGCAAACCCGGTTGTTCATCTGGTAAAGGCCGGTGTAGAGGCAGGCGCGGGCCGGAGAGCAAGGTGCCGCGCCGCCAAAGTGCCTTTTGAACAGCACGCCCTCGGCTGCCAGCGCATCGGCGTTCGGGGTCTTGACCACGGGGTGTCCGGCAGCCGACAGGCAGTCGCCGCGCCACTGGTCGCAGGTGATCAGAAGAACGTTCGGGCGTCTGCCGTTCATGGCCAATCGCGTATCCTCGCCGGGTTGGGAAACGCTGCTCATGGAACCGAATTTTGGCGGCGGCGCAAGCCCGGTCTCTTTGTCAAATGGTGAACAAATTCTCTCTCATTGTTCACTATTATCGCACAGTCCATTCTGTGTTTGCCGCCTTTGCCTTGAACGGGCGTATCCTCATATTGGCGTGGACAGCGGCGAGGGCCGCACCGAACATAGGAAGGAGCAAGAACATGCTCGACCAGATCAAGGGACTGCACCACGTCACGTCGATGGCGAGGGATGCGCGCCAGAGCAATGACTTCTTCACCAGGAAGCTTGGCCAGCGCCGGGTCAAGAAAACCGTCAATTTCGACGCGCCCGATGTCTATCATCTCTACTATGGCGACGAGGCCGGCGCGCCCGGTTCGGTGATGACCTATTTTCCGTTTCCCAACATCCGCAAGGGCCGCCATGGCGTCGGCGAAGTTGGCACCACGGTCTATTCGGTGCCGGAAGGCACGCTCGCCTATTGGGAAAAGCGGTTCGCCGATGAGGGTGTCACCGGTGTCTCGCGCGACGAGACATTTGGCGAGAAGCGTCTGGCCTTCGCCGGTCCCGACGGCGATGGCTTCGCTCTTGTCGAGAGCAAGGCCGACAGCCGTGCGCCCTGGGCAAAGGGCGGCATTCCCGCCGACGAGGCGATCCGTGGTTTTCATTCGGTATCGCTGCGGTTGAAGGATGGCGGCGCCACGGAGGAGTTGCTGAAGTTCATGGGCTATGAGCAGGTCGAGACGTCAGGCAATGTCACGCGGCTTGCGGTGAAAAACGGCAATGGCGCCAATGTCATCGACATCGAATCGCTGCCGGGTGCTGCCTTTGCCGATCTCGGCGCCGGCTCCGTCCACCATGTCGCCTTCGCCGTCGAGAACCGCGCCAAGCAGCTCGAAGTGCGCAAGGCGTTGATGGACACGGGCTATCAGGTGACACCGGTGATCGACCGCGACTACTTCTGGGCGATCTATTTCCGCACGCCCGGCGGCGTGCTGTTCGAGGTCGCCACCAACGAGCCGGGTTTCGACCGCGATGAAGATACCGCCCATCTTGGCGAGGCGCTGAAACTGCCCGCGCAACATCAGCATCTCAGGCCCTATCTCGAAGAACATCTGCAGAAGCTGGAAGGCTGAGGATCAGGTCATGAGCAAGGATAGTTATATCAACAAGGTTCTGCCCGGTTCGCCTGATAGCCCGCTGCTGTTCGTCTTCCATGGCACCGGCGCCGATGAGAGCCAGCTGCTGTCGCTCGGGCGCGATCTTGCGCCCGGAGCAACGATCGTTTCGCCGCGCGGCGATGTCTCCGAACATGGCGCCGCGCGCTTCTTCCGCCGCACCGGCGAGGGCGTCTACGACATGGACGATCTCGCGCGGGCGACTGAAAAAATGGCCGATTTCGTCAAGGCACATGTCGAGGCGGCGAAGCCCTCGGCGGTGTTTGGCCTCGGCTATTCCAACGGTGCCAACATCCTGGCCTCGGTGGTGTTTGCCGCTCCTGCGCTGTTCGACGCAACGGTGATGATGCATCCGCTGATCCCGTTCGAACCGGATGTGAAAGGCAGTCTTGCGGGCCGGCGTATCCTTTTGACCGCCGGCAAGCGCGACCCGATCTGTCCGCCAAACCTGACCACGCGGCTGGAAGCCTATTTGCGTGCCGACGGTGCCGATGTCACAGTGGAATGGCACGAAGGCGGGCACGAAGTGCGGCCGAACGAAATCGAGGCGGCGCGGCGCTTTCTCGCCAGCCCGCAAGCGAAGGGAGCCTGAGTGATGCCTGACCAATTGCCGGAGATCGATCTGGAGGATCGCGGTTCCAAGGGCCGCTATGTCCTGCGCGGGCCTGATGGCGCCGAGGCCGAGATGACCTTTACCAAGATCGGTGAACACCAGATCATCATCGATCATACCGAAGTGCCTGACGCGTTTCGCGGGCAGGGTGCGGGGCTCCGCCTCGTCACCCGCGCCGTCGAGGACGCACGGGCGGCGGGCAAGAAGATCATCCCGCTCTGCCCGTTCGCCAATGCGCAATTCCGCCGCCACCAGGAATGGGCCGACGTCTTGAAGCACTAGGCTCCTGCCGATGGCAGGAAAAGTGTCGGCGAAAGGGCCAGTCACAATGGCAAGGTGGCTCTGGCATTTGCACAGGCCGCCCATCTTGCCTAAGTAGACATGATATATCGCGGGCGCCCGCCGACCAATCAAAGTGAATGATCCCCTGATGACCGATACCGACCTCATTCCCGTCTTCGACGGCCACAATGACACGCTGCTCAGGCTCTACCAGGCGAAAGACGCCGACGTTGAAAAGCTGTTCATCGAGGGAAAGTCGGGCGGCCATTTAGACCTGCCGCGCGCCAAGGCCGGCGGGTTCGTCGGCGGCATGTTCGCGATCTTCCCGCCACCGGTCGAGAAGGCCAAGCGCGGCGCGGTGCCCTTGGCTCCGAGCGACAGCGAACCCCTGCCGCCCGAGGTGCCGCGCGGCGATGCGCTGACATCGACCATCGCGATGGCCTCCATCCTGTTCAGGCTAGAACGGGCTGGGGCACTCACCGTGTGCCGCACCGCCGGCGATGTGCGGGCCGCCATGGCGAAAGACTCCATCGCGGCGGTGTTCCACATCGAAGGGGTCGAGGCGATCGATCCTGAACTCACCATGCTCGACGTGCTGCATGCCGCCGGCCTGCGCTCGCTCGGCATTGTCTGGAGCCGGCCCAATGCCTTCGGGCATGGCGTGCCGTTCCGCTTTCCGTCATCGCCCGACACCGGTCCCGGCCTGACCGACGCCGGCAAGGCGCTGGTCAAGGCCTGCAACCAGTTGAAGATCATGATCGACCTCTCGCATCTCAACGAGAAGGGCTTTCGCGATGTCGCCGCGATCAGCGACGCGCCGCTGGTGGCGACCCATTCCAACGTGCATGCGATCTGCGGCCATTCCCGCAATCTCACCGACTGGCAGCTCGGCGCCATCCGCGAAAGCGGTGGCATGGTCGGGCTCAACTTCGCCACGGGGTTCCTGCGCGAAGACGGCAGGATGAACAGCAACACCGACCTCGACATCATGGTGCGCCATGTCGATTCCCTGCTGCAGGCATTGGGTGAAGACGGTGTTGGCCTCGGCTCCGATTTCGACGGCGCCATGATCCCCGCCGTGATCGGTGACGTCGCGGGCCTGCCCAAATTGCTTGATGCACTGGCCGCACGCGGTTTCGGCCGCGCGCTGATCGAGAAGATCGCCTATCGCAACTGGCTAGGCATGCTGGAAAAAACCATAGGGTAGCGCTCCGGCACTATTTGAAACCCATACGCTTCAGCCAGTCCTTGCCGGCGCCGCGATCACTGACGATCGGCAGCGGGTTTTCCGAATCGAGCCGCGCGCAGATGCGGTAGACCTCAAGCGTTTCGGCTGTCATCTCGCCGCGCTTGTAGAAGAACATGGCGGCGGCATAGCGCGTGCGGCCCGACCACTTTTCGCCGAGCGGCGTGTTGACCAGCTCCCACTGTTCGGCGGCCTCCGCCTCATCGTCCTGCTCGTCGGACATGGTCAGAAATCCGCGGGCGGATTGGCGGTGCGCCGGTCGAGCTTGATGAAGGGCCTTGGCACCACCTTGGCCCGCTTCATCAGCTTTTGATATTGCAGTTCGCGCATGGCGTAGATCTCGACCCAGAGGTCCTCGACCATCGTATCACCGAAAGGCCGCGCCAGCGAGGCAATCGCGATGTTGCGCTTGGCCATGGGCGACCACATGGCGGCGCTGACCAGCCCGACTTCCTGGCTTTTCTTGTAGTAGACGATGGCGTGCTCGGCCGGAATGTTGCCCTCGATCTCCAGCCCGACCAGCACATGGCGCAGCTTGCGTCTGGCGCGCGCCTCGAGGATGGCGCGGCGGCCGTTGTAGTGACCCTTGTCGAGATCGATCATGAAGCCGAGGCCGATTTCATCGGGCGTGCGAAAGCGGTCGGCGCGGATGGCATGTTCCGATGTCGTGAAGTCGGCATTGGCAACGATCAGTCCGGCTTCGAGCCGGGCACGGTTGAGTGCGGTGTAACCGATGGCGCGGATGCCGCGCAATTCGCCAGCCGTCATCAGCCGGTCCCAGAGGCTCAGCGCCTTGTCCGCCGCAACGAAGAGCTCGTAGCCGAGATCGCCGGTGAAGCCGGTGCGCGAAATGGTGACCGCGCCGCCGTCATGATCGAATTCGGCGAGGTCGAATATTTTCAGCTTTTCGACGCCCGCGAAACCGGCATCGCGCAGCACGGCGAAGGATGTCGGTCCCTGCAAGGCAAGGCCTGCGACGGCCTGCGTCTCTTCCTCGACCGTGACATCGAAACCAGCCGCGCTGTCGAGCAGCCAGGGCAGGTGGCGTTCCTGCGAGCACAGCCGGAACCGTGTCGGCGACAGGCGGAACAAGGTGCCGTCGTCAAGGACGAAGCCCTCATCGTCGCACCAGGCGGTGTAGTGGACGCGGCCGGGCTTGAGCTTGGCGACGTCGCGCAAGGTGACGCGGTTGAGCAAGGCTTCGGCGTCCGGTCCCTCGATGCGGTATTTCGTCATCGGCGAGATGTCGAACAGGGCCGCCTGGCTGCGGATGGCGAAATACTCGAGCTCTTCGTCCCACAGCGAATGCGGGGCGCGGTAGCCGGCCCAGTTGTACCAGTCCTGCGTCCTGGCCAGTGCGTCGATTCGTGGCTGGAACGGCGTGCCGAGCCGCAAGGTGCGGAAGTGAGATTGCGCCGCGATGCGGGCCTCTGATGACTTGATAGTGGGTTGATGGGTCATGACGGCGATCCATGGAGTGCGGCGTTGGCTGGCTGAAACATCCCGTTACCCCTTCATCGCGATGATGCGCCTTGCGGCGTTCAAGCCCGCCGCGCCCGAAACACCGCCACCCGGATGCGAGCCGGCACCGGCCAGGAACAGCCCATCCAGCGGCGTGTCGTAACCGGACCAACCCGATACCGGCCGCGACATCAGCATCTGGTCGGCCTGCAACTCGCCGTGATGCCAGTGGCCGCCGGGCATTCGGTAGCGGGCTTCGATGTCCGCCGGGGTCAGAAGCTCGCTGTGAAGCACCGTCTTGCCGATGCCTGGCGCATAGGCCTCAAGCTGCGCCATGATCGCTGCAAGAAATTTGGGCTTGCCGGCTGTCCAGCCCTCTTTCAGGGCATAGGGCGCGTATTGCACGATCGCCGACAGCACGCAGGCGCCGCTTGGCGCGAGCGATGGATCGGCAAGGCTGGGCAGGGTGATCTCCATCACCGGCTCGGCGGAGAATTCGCCATATTTGCAAGGGTTGAAGGCGCGTTCGACATGGTCGGGTGAGGGCGCGATGACGAGACGGCCCTTGTGGCCGGCGGCATCGACGCCGGAGAATTGCGGCGGCCGGTCGAGCGCTAGATGCAGCTTGGCGGCATCGCCCTTCATGCGGATGTTCTTCACCTTGCGCGCGAAGCCGGTGTCGATTTCGCGCGGTCCGACGAGGTCGAGGAATGTGGTTGCCGGATTGATGGCGGAGATGATCGTCCTGGCGCGCAACACCTCGCCATTGTCGAGCGCGACGCCAACGGCACGGCCTTTCTCGACGATGATCCTGGCTACCGGCGTTCCCGTCCGAATGGCGACGCCGGCTTCTTCCGCGGCGGCGCGGATGGCAGTGACCACAGCACCCATGCCACCCCTTGGCAGCATCTGGGCGCCGGATGCGCCGCCCGTCTCTCCGGCGAGCCGATAGTAGAGGCCGAGCAACGACGTCGGCGAGCGTGGGCCGAGATGGCTGCCGAGCGTGGCGTCGAAGGCAAGCAATCCCTTGAGGCGATCATCGGCAAGCTGCTCGTCGAGCAGATCGGCGACGTTCATCAGAAGCACGCGCAGGAAGTCGCGCATGTCCTCCTTGCCGAGCTTCTTCAGCGCCAGCGCGGTCTGGCCGAGCGCGGCTGTCTCAAGCAACGACATGCCGCCGAGATCGGGTGGCCGACGCGCCAGGAACGGCTTCAATATGCCGGCATAGCGCAGCAGTTGCGCGCGCAGTTCCTTCCAGGCGGATTGCTCCGAGGGGTTGGCGCCGGTCAGCACCTCGCCATAGGCGCCATGCAGAACAAGCGCGGGGCCGTCCTTCGACAGCGCCACGGATGGCGCGAAGTCGTTGCGTGCGAATTGCAGCCCATGTTTTTCCAGCTCCAGCGTCTTCACCACGTCAGGGTGCAGCCGGTTCAGCACATGGGCGATGGACGAGACGCGAAAGCCCGGCGCGAAGTCCTCGGTGCGCGCCGCGCCGCCGACGTCGCCGGCGGCTTCCAGCACCAGCACCTGGCGGCCGGCTTTCGCCAGCGTGGCGGCGGCGACAAGGCCGTTATGGCCACCGCCGATGACGATGCTGTCAAATGACGTCATGGGCGGGGCTCATATGCGAGGTGGACTTGGCGAGGTCGCGCAGGATCTCGGCGGCGGCATTGCGGCCGGGTGCGCCCATGACGCCGCCGCCTGGATGGGTCGAGGAGCCACACATATAAAGGCCTCCGACCGGCGAGCGGTATTGTGCGTAGCCAGGCACCGGGCGGTTGAACAGCAGCTGGTCGAAAGTCAGTTCGCCCTGGAAGATATTGCCTTCGGTGAGGCCGACCTCGGCCTCGATCTCGCGCGGCGTGCGCACCTCCATGTGGACGATGCGGTCGCGGAAGCCGGGCGAATATTCGGCGATCTGAGCGATCACGCTTTCGGCGAAACCATCGCGGTCCGCGTCTGTCCATTCGCGCCCGGCGATCTTCGGCGGTGCGTATTGCACGAAGCAGCTCATGAAGTGTTTTCCCGGCGGCACCATGGTCGGATCGAGCGTCGTCGGAATGACCATGTCGAGGAAGGGATCGGCCGACCAGCGCCCAGCCTTCCAGTCGTCATAGGCGCGCTCCATGCGCTCCATGGAATCGGTGAAGTGCATATCGCCGCGATAGACTGGTGAATCCTTCGGCAGCGCGGGAAATTCCGGCAGCGAATCCAGCGCGATGTTGACCTTGCCGGAAGAGCCGCGAATCTTGAAGTTCTTGACCCGGCGCAGGAAGATGTCGGGGAGTTCCTTTTCCTCGACCAGCTTCAGGAAGGTGCGCTTCACGTCGGCGTTGGAAACAACCAGCTTGCCGTGGATTTCCTCGCCACCGGCCAGAACGACGCCTTTGGCCTTGCCTCTGTTGACCAGCACGTGATCAACCTCGGCGCCGGTGCGGATGGTTCCGCCGGAGGCCTGGAAGCTCGCGGCAAGCGCCTTGGTGACGGCGCCCATGCCGCCGCGCGCATAACCCCAGGCGCCGACCGAGCCGTCAACCTCGCCCATATAGTGATGCAACAGGACATAGGCAGTGCCGGGCGACATCGGGCCGAGCGCGGTGCCGATGATGCCGGACAGCGCGAAATTCGCCTTGATGACATCGGTCTCGAAATATTCGTCGAGGAAGTCCGAGATCGACATCGTCCAGAAGCGCAGCGTCAGCGCCATTTCTTCGGCCGACAGGCCGGCGAATTTCTTGCCGAGATAGAGCAGTTCACCGATGTCGCGCGGCCGCAGACTGGTCGGGTCTGGAGCGGTGCGCATCAAAAGCGGCTGGATGAAGCGGCACTGACGGGTCACGTCACGGGCATAGCGGTCATAGGCCTCCGCATCGCGCTTCGAGAATCTAGCGAATTCGCGCCGGTGCGCGTCGTGGTCTCGGTAGTTGGCGAGGTAATCGCCATCGCGGGTAAACACCGCGCCGCCCTCGTAGGAGATCACTTGCAGGCCGAAGCGCGGCAGTTCCAGGTCACGCATGATCTCGGGCCGGAACAGCGAGCAGACATAGGAGCAGTTGGAGTACAGGAAGCCCGGCGTCAGCTCGCGGCTGGTGGCGGCGCCGCCAACCCAGCCGTTCTTCTCGACGACCAGCACGTCGAGCCCGGCGCGCTGCAGATAGCAGGCATTGACCAGCCCGTTATGTCCGCCGCCGATGATGATCGCATCCCAAGCTTTCATTTTGGCCCGTTCTTCATTCTGACCGACTGTTCATTTTTGCGTGATCCGCCCCCGAATGCGCGGAATTTGGCACGGCTTCAGCCATTCTGTCTAGTCGTATTGAATGAATGTTCAACAAATGGTGTTGCGTTTTCTGATGCATGCGCTACGCTTTGCGGGCAAGCGAAACTGCGCAAATCCGTGATTGAGACTGGGATTTGGGACTGGGTCCGATGATCGAAACGGCAGATGCCGAGCCGGAGTATGATGACACCGCCATCCGCTTCCTCGAAGCGCTGTGGGGCGATGGCTACCTGTCGCCAGGTGGGCCTGACGAAGTCGACCGGGTTGTCGAAGGGCTTTCGCTAAGCGGCAAGACGATCCTCGATATCGGCTGCGGTTCCGGCGGCATAACGCTGCATCTGGTCGAACGCCATCACGCGGCGCATGCCACGGGTTTCGATGTCGAACATCCGGTGATCGAGACGGCCAGACGGCGTGCCACTGCCCGCGGGCTGACGGACCGCGCGCGCTTCGTGCAGGCGGCGCCAGGACCGCTGCCTTTCGCCGATTGTTCCTTCGATGTCGTCTTCTCCAAGGATGCGCTGCTGCATGTGCCTGACAAGGACGCCTTGTTCGCGGAGATATTTCGCGTGCTGAAGCCGGGCGGGACCTTCGCTGCTTCGAACTGGATGATTTCACATGACGGTGAACCATCGCCCGAGATGAAAGCCTATGTCGTTGCGGAAGGCCTGTCCTTCGCCATGGCCTCGCCGGCGCGTTACGCACAGGCGATGCGCCAGGCCGGCTTCGCCGATGTCACTGCGAGGGACCGCAATCCCTGGTATCGCGAGGTGGCCAGGGGTGAGCTGGAACGGCTTAGAGGGCCGCTCTATCCTACCGTCGCTGCCGCCGTCGGGGCTGCCTATGTCGACAAGAACATACGAACCTGGGAAGCCATGCAGAAGGTGCTTGACAGTGGCGAGCACCGTCCCACTCATCTTCGCGGGCGAAAACCGAATGGGGTCGGTTAGCCAGCGATGTGGAGCATGATCGCACCGATGAAAGTTGCAGCACGCGAAGAGCAATCGCTCGAGAGAAGCAGTGAACCCGAGAAACGCGGACGCAAGGCTTCGAAGGAAGTCAGGCAGCTTCAGCTGATCGAAGCGACGATCGATTCGCTGGCGAAGCGCGGTTATTCCGAGACGACGATGGCCGATGTCGCCGATGGCGCCGGCCTGTCGCGCGGCATCGTCAATTTCCATTTCGAGAGCAAGGAAAAGCTGCTCGTCGCGACCCTGCAATACATGGCGGACGAATATGCCGCGCATTGGCGCACGGCCCTGACCCGTGCCGGCGAGGATCCAGCCCGCCAGATGCAGGTCCTGGTGGCCGCCGATTTCGACCGCTCGATCTGCAACAAGCGCAAGCTGGCCGCCTGGTGCGCCTTCTGGGGCGAGGCCAAGTCGCGGCCGACCTACCAGGCGCTGTGCGGGGCGCGCGACGCGGCCTATCAGCGGAAATTCATCGAGCTTTGCGCGACGCTGAAAGAGAGCGGCGGCTACGCCTATGATCCGCAAGTCATCGCGCTGTCGCTCAGCGCCATGCTGGAAGGATTGTGGTTGCGGCTGATGATGGGCACGGAAGACGTCACCCGCGAAACCGCGCTGCAGGCGGCATACGAGTTCCTGTCGGCGGTATTCCCGAAGCACTATCCGGGGAAGGCCGGCGACGCGGCGAAATTATAAGAAAACCAGAACAGACAGAGGATGGAACAGCAATGAAGAAACTGACGCGACGCCTGACGTTGACACTGGCGCTGACCAGTGTGCTCGCCGCTTCCGCGGCGGCACTCGCGGTTGCCGCCGACAAGGACCTGATCGTGTTCGACTGGTCCGGTTACGAAGACCCGAGCTTCCATCCGAAATATGTCGAGAAGAATGGCGACTCGCCGACCTTTGCCTTCTTCGGCGATGAGGACGAGGCCTTCGAGAAGGTCCGCTCCGGCTTCAAGTCGGATCTTGGTCACCCCTGCTCGCAAAGCGTGGTGAAGTGGCGCGAGGCCGGTTTGCTGCAGCCGCTCGACACGTCCAAGATATCAGGCTGGAAAGACCTCAATCCCGGCATCATGGCGATGAAGGATCTCGCCACCACCTCGGACGGCAAGGCGTGGTTCATGCCTTGGGACTGGGGCAACACCCAGCTGACCTACAATTCCGACAAGGTCGACGCCAAGGATGTGCAGTCGCTCAAGGCCTTTGCCGATCCGAAGTTCAAGGGCCGGGTGTCGATCGGCGACAATGTCGACGACGCCTACGCGCTGGCGAGCCTCGCCATCGGCCTGAAGGACTGGACCAAGATGACCGACGACCAGTTCAAGCAAGCATCCGACTTCCTGCGCCAGGTGCACAAGAATGTCCGCTCCTACTGGACCGATACGACCGACATCGTGCAGTTGCTGAGCGGCGGCGAAGTCGATCTCGCCTGGGCCTGGAATGACGCGGCGGTGCAGTCGGTCGCGGCCGGTGTGCCGATCAAATCGAAAAAGGATACTGACGAGGGCATCTCGACCTGGGTCTGTGGTTACGTGCTGTTCAAGTACGCCCCCGGCAATGTCGACAAGGCCTATGACTATCTGAACGCCATCAACGACCCGGAAATCGCCAAGGTTCTGGTCAAGGGCTGGGGCTACGGACAGGCCAATGCCAAGGGCATGGCAGGTGTCGATCCGGCGGTTCTGAAGGAAAAGGGCTATGACGACGTACAGAAATTCGTGGACAAGACCCTGTTCCAGTCGCCAGTTCCATCGGACCTCAAGCTCAAAATGATCGCCGAATTCGAGAAGATCAAGGCTGGCTACTAAACCCTCTCTGGCTGGTTCCGTCTGCCCGCCCAGAGGGCCGGCAGACGGGCTCGCCAAAGCCCCGGAATTCTCCTAACCTCGCTATGGTGTTTTTCGCGACGGGGGAGTTTCGCGTCATGAATTCCATGCTTCGCCGCCTTGCCCTTGCCGCCATGTGTACGATTGGCGCCGGCGCGGTCTACGCGCTCGCCGAAGGCGGCGGCGATCTCGTGGTGTTCGACTGGTCGGGCTATGAAGACCCGCTGCTGCATCCCGCCTACACCGCCAAATACGGCGCCGAGCCGACCTTCGCTTTCTTTGGCGACGAGGATGAAGCCTTCGAGAAGATGCGGGCTGGGTTCAAGGCCGACATCGCGCATCCCTGCTCGCAGAGCGTGGTGAGGTGGCGCGAGGCTGGGTTGCTGCAGCCGCTCGACACCAGCCGTATCGCCGGCTGGAAGGACCTCAATCCCGGCATCATGGGAATGAAGGATCTCGCCACCACCGCCGACGGCAAGGCCTGGTTCATGCCGTTCGACTGGGGCAACACGTCGCTGCTCTACCGGACCGACAAGGTCACCTCTGAGGAAGCGCAATCACTCAAGATCTTCGCCGACCCGAAGTACAAGGGCCGCGTCACCATCGGCGACAATGTCGATGATGCCTATGCGCTGGCGAGCCTCGTGCTTGGCCTCAAGGACTGGACCAAGATGACCGACGCGCAGTTCAAGGACGCGTCGAGCTTCCTGCGCGAGGTGCACAAGAACATCCGTTTCTACTGGACCGACGACACCGATCTCAACCAGGCCTTTATCGGCAATGAGGTCGATCTGGTATGGGGCTGGAACGAGACCTTCGTGACGCTGAAGGGCCAGGGCATGCCGATCGCCATGAACCGCGACACCAAGGAAGGCATTTCGACCTGGGTGTGCGGCTATGTCCTGATGAAGGACGCGCCCGGCAAGCTCGACCAGGCCTATGAGTTCCTGAGCGCGGTCAATGCGCCTCCTGTATCGGATTACATGGTCAAGACCTTCGGCTACGGCCACGGCAATGGCGCCGGCATGGCCGCTATCGACCACAAGGTGCTGGCCGACCGGGGCTTCGACAATCTCGACAAGTTCCTCGACAAGACACTGTTCCAGCAGCCGGTGGCGCCTGAACTCAAACAGCGGATGGTCGCGGAGTTCGAGAAGATCAAGGCCGGCTATTGAAGACTGCATTGGAAAGAACCGATGTCGTCATCATCGGTGCCGGTTTCACCGGCCTGTCGGCGGCGCTGGAGCTGAAGCAGGCAGGCGTCAATTTCGTGCTGTTCGAGGCGCGTGACCGCGTCGGCGGTCGCGTCGAATCCAGGCAGAATGGGCTGGGCGAGCGCGTCGACAGCGGCGGTCAGTTCCTGTGTCAGGACATGCCCGAATTGATGGCGCTGGTGCGCGTGCGCGGCAAGACGCTGGTCGAGGCCTATGAAGAGGGTGAATTCGTCACCCAGCCGCCAATGTCCTCCGGCGAGGCGGAACGAACCTATTTCAGCTCGATGGCGATCCGCGACCGCATGAACAGGATCGCGCCGGACGATCCGGCGATTGCCGGGCTGACGGTCGCGGCCTGGCTCGACCGCCAGGATGATAGCGAAAGTTCGAAGTCCGCCTTCCGCTCGATGATCGAAGGCCTGTGGTGTCAGGCGCTGGATGGATTGCCGCTCTGGCACCTGATCGACAACGATCGACGCATCACCAACGAGGTGTCGGAGCTGCAGTATTTCGTGCGTGAAACCATGCATTCGCTGGCCGACGATCTGGCCAGCGATCTTGGCGGCCGAGTGCGGCTTGGCATGGCGGTTACAGGCATTGAACGCGGAGCGGAAGGTGTGCGGATCGACACCGCTGCCGGCTCAGTCGAAGCCCGATCCGTGCTTGTCGCCGTGCCGCCGGTGATGGCGGCGAAGATCGCGCACGCACCGCCCTTGCCGCCGGCTCTGGCGAAGGCGCTTGGTGTCTGGCGCAGCGGCACGGTGATCAAGGTTCTCGTGCGTTACGCCACCGCCTTCTGGCGCACCAAGGGCCTGAGCGGCATGGTGATGTGGCGCGACCTGCACGGACTGTTCGCTTGCGATGTCGGCAAGGACGAGGACCATCCGGCCCTTGTTGTTTTCATCGGCGGTCCGCTCGCCATCCGTTGGCGCGGCCTTGGCGATATCGCGCTGCGGGCGGAAATCATCAGGCAATTGACGGCGGCGCTTGGTGGCGAGGCGGCTGACATTCTCGACCTCAGCTATCGCGACTGGTCGGACGATACCTGGAGCGGAGGCGGTTACAGCGACCTGATCGTCGATGCCGGCGCGACCGATGCGGAGCGGACGATACTTGCTGGCGCGGGATCAGTGCATTTTGCATCGTCGGAACTGTCGCCGTCGTTCCCCGGCTATATCGAGGGCGCGATCGTTGCTGGTCGCATCGCGGCGCGGAAAATCATCGCGGACCTTCAGTCCGACATCGCCACCAAAGCCTCGGGATCGTAGGCGAGGCGGATCGGGGTGCCGACCGGAATATCGTCGGCGCCGAAGTCGTTGGTTTCTGTCACCGACAGCGGCTTTTCCAGGCCCGGGATCTCGACGATGAGATGGGTGATCTCGCCGAAATAGTGGCGTTCAACCACCTTCCCGGCGACCTCGAACTTGGCCGTCGCATTGTCCCAGAGCACGCGCAGGCGCTCGGGCCGGATGCCGAGCGTCGCGCCGCCACCATTGCGGACGAAGGCCTTGGGCTTGTCGGTCTTGACCCGGCCGAAGCCCAACGTGTCGACGGTCAGCGACGCGCCGCTCTCCTCGACGATCTGCGCCTTGACGAAATTCATGCCGCCGAGGAAGTCGGCGACCTGGCGATTGACCGGGCGTTGATAGATTTCCTTCGGCGAAGCGACCTGCGCGATCTTGCCACTGAACATCACGGCGATGCGGTCGGACATGGCCAGCGCCTCATACTGGTCGTGCGTGACCAGCACGAAGGTGATGCCGACGGCCTGCTGCAGGCGGCGCAGTTCGACCTGCATCTGCTCGCGCAGTTTCTTGTCGAGCGCCGACAGCGGCTCGTCGAGCAAAAGCACCTTGGGCCGCATGACAAGCGCACGGGCGAGCGCGACGCGCTGGCGCTGGCCGCCTGAAAGCTCGGTCGCCAGACGCTTGCCGAGGCCGGTCAGTGACACTTGCGCCAAGGCTTCCTCGACCCGCCGCTTTTCCTCGCCGCCCTGAAGCCTCAGCCGCTTCAGACCATAGGCGACATTCTGCTCGACGTTGAGATGCGGAAAGATCGCGTAGCTCTGGAACACCATGTTGGTTGGCCGCCGGTTGGGCGGGATGCCTTCCATCGGCTGGCCACCGACCGAGATCGAACCGGTAGTCGGGTTGGCGAAGCCGGCGATCATCCGCAACAGCGTGGTCTTGCCGCAACCGGACGGGCCAAGCAGCGAGAAGAATTCGCCCTCCCTTATGGTCAGCGAAGCATCATCGAGCGCCTTGAACGCGCCGTAGCTGCGTGTGACGTTGCGGATCTCGATCATCGCACGATCAGTTTGCGCCCGGTCGACTTGCGCCCGTTCGGCTTGCGGCTGGTCAGGCATAGAGGCCTCCCTCGTTCTGGGTGCGTCTGGCCGCGCGGCGACGCAGGATTTCGGCAACGGTCATCAGCAGGAACGAGGCAACCAGCAGCAAGGTGCCAAGTGCCAGCACGCCCGGCAGTTTCGCGGCGAAGCGCAACTGGCCCCAGATATAGATCGGCAGGGTGGCCTCGGTGCCCGTGAGGAAGAAGGCGATGATGAACTCGTCGAGCGAAATGGTGAAGCAGACAAGCAGGCTGGAGATGATCGCCGGCGCCACCATCGGCAGCGTGACGCGCCGGAAGGTGCCGAAGGCGCTTTCGCCGAGATCGGCCGAAGCCTCTTCCAGGCTGCGGTCGAAACCTTCGAAGCCGGAGGTCAGCACTGTCATCGAGTAGGGGATGCAGACCAGGACATGGCCAAGCACCACGGTGAAGAGCGACAGGCTCAGGCCCAGCTGCAGCATCACCAGCAGCATCGAGATGGCGACGATGACTTCGGGCAGCACCAGCGGTGCCATGATCAGGCCGTTGATGGTGCGGCGGCCGGGATAGCGGTAGCGGGTGATCGAACGAGCCGCGAGGATGCCGAGCACGGTCGAGAGAACGGCGGCTGACACGCCGACGACCAGGCTGTTCCAGGCGGCGTCGAGCAGCGCCGGGGTGCGGGGCAGGTCCTCATACCAATGCAAGGTGAAACCGGAGAGAGGGAATTTCGGTGTCGCCGCCGTGTTGACCGAGAAGATCGGCAGGAAGATCACCGGCAGGTAGAGAAAGACGACATAGAGGAACGCGTAGACCGGCAGCCAGCCGCCGGACAGGAAACGCCGCACCGCCGTCATCGCGCCAGCCTCTGGGCGGCACGGATGATCACCACTGTGGCGCCCGCCATCAGGGACACGACCAGCATCGTGGTGACCGAAAGCGCCGCGCCCAGCGGCCAGTTGGAAGCCTTGCCGAATTGCGCCTGGATGGCATTGGCGATCATGACGCCATCCTTGCCGCCGACCAGCTTGGGCGTGACATAGTCGCCAACGGTCGGGATCATGACGATAAGCGCCGCCGAGATGACGCCAGGCGCCGACAGCGGCAAGGTCACGCGCAGGAAGGACCGCAATGGGCTGTCGCCGAGATCGGTGGCCGCCTCGACCAGGGTGCGGTCGACCTTTTCCAGCGAGACGAAGATCGGCAGGATGGCAAAGGCCGCCCAGGCATGGGTGAGCGTGATGATGACGGCGCTCGAATTGTAGAGCAGCGCGGTCGACGGCTCGTCGATGATGCCGAGGCCCATCAGGCCGGAATTCAACACGCCGTTGTAGCCCAGGATGACCTTCCACGACATGACGCGCAGCAGATAGCTGGTCCAGAACGGGATGGTGATGAGGAACAGCCACAGGCTCTTGTGGCGGCCGCCATGGAACGAGATGAAATAGGCGATCGGATAGGCCAGGAGGACGGTGAGCAGGCTGACCGTCAGCGAGATGTAGAGCGAGCGCCAGAGCAGGTCACGATAGATCGGCTCGGTCAGCGCGATGCGATAGTTTTCCAGGGTGAAGGTGCGGTCGATGGTCAGGTAGTGCTGCGTCCAGAACGAATGGGCGATGACCACCAGGATGGGCAGCACGAGCAGGATGAGGGCGTAGATGAAGGTCGGGCTGATCAGGGCAAGGCCCTGAACAGGTTCGGACTGCAGAAGGGCATTTCGTCTGGCCCGCGTCATGCGCAACGGGGGCGACCCTTCCGCGGCCGCAGTCATTGCCAGACTCCGGAGGGCCAGACTCCGGAGGGCCAGACTCCGGGAGACAGTGCTCCGGGAGTCAGTGCTCCGGGCGTGATCTCGGTTGCTGGCCTGGACTGTCCCGCCATGCGGCATCATCCCATCGTGCTGGCGCCGGCCTGTTCCCAGTTTTGTTGTTGCCGGCTTTCTTTCATCATGCGCGCATCCGTGGATTGAAATCAAGCGCTATTTCTGCAATATTGATTGAACGGACATTCAAAATGAAGTGAAGAAAGCCGACATTTCGGCACTGACATCTCACTTCCTGTCCGGTGAAAATTTGGGAAGCGATGTGAGGCAATGATGGCTGCGGCAAGAGATATGAAGGCGATTGAAATGGCTGGCACCGAGGCTGGCGACGATGCGGTCGAACTCGCCAAGCGCCATCTCGTCCAGCCCTGGCCATTTGCCGGCTCGGTCGGTGCCGAAGCGCGCGCACTGATCGGCGAGGGCGAGGGCATCTACATCACCGACGGTACCGGAAAGAAGCTGATCGACGGCCCGGCCGGCATGTGGTGCGTCAATGTCGGCCACCGCCGCGAGGAACTGGCTAAGGTGATGTACGACCAGGCGATGGCGCTGTCCTACAACACGCCGTGGTACACGATGAACGCGCCGTCGGCGGAACTGGCTATGCGCATCGCCGGCCACGCGCCGGGCGACCTCAGCCATACGTTCTTCACCACGGGCGGCTCTTCCGCCGTGGAGACGGCGCTGCGCTTCATGCAGTTCTACAACAATGTGCGCGGACGGCCGGAGAAGAAGCTGATCCTGAGCCGGGGCGGCGCCTATCACGGCTCGACCTATCTTTCGGCTTCGCTCAATGGGCGCCCGCGCGACCGTGACTGGATGGACGGCGCCGACGATCTCGTGGTCAAGCTGTCCTCGCCCGATCCGTTCCGCCGCCCGCAAGGCATGAGCCTTGCCGCCTTCACGGATTTCCTGGTCGATCAGTTCCGCGACACGGTCGCGCGTGTCGGCGCCGACCGGATTGGCGCCTTCGTCGGCGAACCCGTCCAGGCATCGGGCGGCGTCGTCATTCCGCCGGACGGCTATCTCAAGCGCATCCGCGAGATCTGCCGCGACAACGACATTCTCTACATCTCCGACGAAGTGGTGACCGGCTTCGGCCGGCTCGGCCATGTCTTTGCCTCGGGCGATGTGTTCGGCATCGACCCGGACATGATCACCTTCGCCAAGGGCGTCACCTCAGGCTATTTCCCGCTTGGCGGCGTCATCATTTCCGAGCGGCTGCTGGAGGAGTTGCGCCGGTCGAACCATCCGGACGCGATGTTCGGCCATGGCCTGACTTACACCAGCCATCCCGTCGGCTGCGCCGTGGCATTGAAAAACCTCGACCTCCTGGAACAGGGCGTGCTCGCCCATACGCAGGACGTGGCGCCCTATTTCCAGGCGCAGCTGAAGACGCTGGAAGAACTGCCGCTGGTCGGCGAAGTGCGTGGCCTGGGGCTGATGGGCTGCGTCGAATGCGTCGCCGACCGCGAAAGCAAGGATCCGCTGCAGCTCGACAAGGATGTCGGCAAGCGCATCGACGCGCATTGCCATGAGCTCGGCCTGCTGGTGCGGCCGCTGATCAACATGTGTGTGATGTCGCCGCCGCTGGTCATCACCCGCGAGCAGATCGACGACATGGTCGGCATTTTGCGTGAGGGCATTTCACGGACGATGGACGACCTGCGCAAAGAGGGCGTCTGGCGGGGATGAGTTTTCCCCTTCTCCCCGTTTCACGGGGAAAAGGGGGCGGCAGGGGCGGCGCCAGCATTGGCCACGTCCGCAAACTGGAAGCGTCAGTTCGACGCGGTAACCTCACAAGTCCGGCGCGGCCCCTCACCTGCCTGCCGGCATCCTCTCCCCGTATAGTAACGGGGAGAGGGACGCTCTCATCGACGGTTTCGCCAATAACCTGCGATTCAGGAGTGGCGGCTTACGACCGCGACTTGAGCGCGTCGTTGAGGTTGCCCATGTCCTTTTCATCGGGTGCCGATTCCAGGCCGAGCACCGGCAGCATCCTGCGCAGATGGTCGTGGTGAGTGCGCACGCCGTATTCCAGGTCGGACAGGTAAAAGCCCTCGAAGGCCTCGGACAGCATGGACTCATTCGACCATACCGAAAGCTGGACATCCTCCGACATGGTGTCGCGGTCGATACGGAAGGAGAGATAACGGGCAGCCGCTTGCTCGCGGCTCTCGTCGCGATAGCGGTAGATGGCGCCGCGCAGCAGTGTTTCACCGGTCGAGAGCGGGAACTCCTGGTAGAACTGCACCGATTCCGGCATCACCGAAATGACGGCATTCGGGAAGATGCCGTAATAGACCCAGGCCTTCTTCAGATGGTCAGGCAGATGATCGGGCTCGGGCGCGATCTTGACGTAGTTCTTGACGCTCCAGCGCCGGCCGGCATGCGGATTGTAGGTGGCGAAGGAACGCGACACGCCATTGATGAAGGGCTCGTCGAAATAAGTGGCGCCATAGAGATCCTGCAGGGCCGGATGCGCCATGGCGACGTGATAGCCTTCGTTGTCGACATCGCGCACCGACTTCCAGTTGACCGGCGTCTTCTGGGTCCAGATGCCCCATGACGGCACCATGTCGGCGGCGTTGTAGTGCGCCAGTTCTGGCTCGATCGGCTTCAGCAGTTCGGCGACCGATGGCTGCGGCCCGCCATTGCGGAAACGGATGAAGATGAAGCCCATCCAGACTTCGAGATCGAGCGGCATCAGGCCGAACTCGGTCTTGTCGAGATCGGGGAACGAGCGTGGGCGGGCGGCGCCACGCAGCGTGCCATCGAGATTGTAGACCCAGCCATGGAACGGGCAGACCAGCGCGTTCTTGCAATTGCCCTGGCTGTCGGCGACGACACGGCTGCCGCGATGGCGGCACATGTTGTTGAAGCCGCGTACGACACCGTCCTTGCCGCGCACGATCAGCGCGCGCTCGCCAACCACGTCCATGGTCAGGTAGTCGCCGGCATTCGGGATGTCGGAGACGTGGCCGACGATCTGCCAGTGGTTGCGGAAGACGTGCTCTTTCTCGAGCTCGAGAAGGGCGTTGGAGTGATAACTCCAGCCCGGCAGGCCCCGCCGGTCCCAATCGTTGGGGATCGCCACGTCACGGAGGTGCGGGTTCATAAAAGGCTCTTCTTTTGCTGAATACTCATTCAATAAGATCATATTTCTCATTCAAATGCAATGGCTTGTGGAAATCCGATGTATTTTAAAGGGAATTCAAGGCCGCATTTCGCGCTGGAATCGATCCGACCTTGACCCTGGAAAATCACTAGAATTCCGGGTGTTAGTCCTGGTTTCCGCATCGCAGTTTCATCTCGGCTTTTCGGGTGAAGAAAGCCGAGCGGAAACGGCGTGTGCCGAGGAAGAAGTGTCGACTGGCCGCGACGCCGGTGATGTCCGATGGCGTCTGGATGGCTACCGGCACCTGAGTGACATCCGTGCTGGATGACCGTTTCTGCCCGGTTTTGCCCGAAATCGTGTTTCAAGACTGTTACACAGGTGGTCATGCGCCACCTTTGCCTTGTTACAAAGCGCGACTAAGTTCGTTTTCATACAAAAAGAAAATCAACGAAGGGAACCACGATGCATACGAAGATCCAGGCCGTCCATGGCGATCGCCGCTTCCAGGCTCCGCAGCGCAATGACCGCCGGCCGAAACTGGCGCTGCGTCAGCGCGCATCCGATCACCCGATGGCCATGTACATGGTGCTGGCCGCCACTGCATTCATCGGCATGGCCTTCACACCGACGGTTGGCCCGGCCTTCGCCTCGTTGAGCCCGCCGGCCAACATCGTCGACGGCGCGCCGACCACCACCAGGACCGCGCGCCTGCCGATGCGGGAGATCGACTTCGCCTGCAAGGGCCAGTCCTGGGGTTCGGAGAGTGTGACCTGCCTGCGCGCCATCGCCGAACAGTCCGGCACGCACAAGAACCGTGCTATCCGCATGATCGCCAGTGCCGCGCCGCTGACCACGACGCCCAACGTCTTTTGATTTCCGTCGAGGCCTGGTTCCGAAAACCGGTTCCCACTTTCAGGATCAGGCCTCTGACCTCCCCGAGCGCTCCCTCCAGCGCTCCTTTCGGCTCCCGCCGCCCCGTCGGCCGGGAGCCATTTTTTTGTCAGCTTTCGTGTTTGCCTGGCACGTCACGTGCTCAGCGCGGCCTGTTCGGCGATGGCTGAAAGCACACTGCGTACATCGAGCGTGCTGAACGGCTTTTCCAGCATCTGCGGCCGCTGGTGTGCCGGCAAAGCTTCGATTTCGGCTTTCGCACCGATCAGGTCGCCGGTGACCAGCACGAAACGCCGCGCTAATTCATGGCTTTCGGCAAGCAATTCACGATAGATGGCAATGCCGCTGATGCCGGGCATGCGCAGGTCCGAAAAGACAATATCGGGAGCCATATGGCCGGTGAGCGTGATGGCCGTCGATGCCCAGGCCGGCACGATCCGCGACTTGATGCCCATCAGTTCGAGAATATCGGAAAGCGACGCCGCGACATCGGGCTCATCGTCGATGATCAGCGCATGACGCAGGCCGCTCGATCGTGTCTGGCTTTCGCCGGCAATGGCGGCGCCGGCTGAAATCGCCGGCAGCTGGACGACGAAACGCGCGCCCTGCGGCGCCACCTCCTCGAACCAGACATTGCCATTGTGCCGCTCAATGATCGACTTCGAGATCGACAGCCCGATGCCGGTACCGACGCCGACCGGCTTGGTGGTGAAATAGGATTCGAAAATCCGGCCGCGGATTGCTTCCGGCACGCCAGGCCCGTTGTCCTCGACCGAGAAACCCGGATTGCCCCGGTCGCCGCGGAATGTCCGCACCTTGATCAGCCTTTCGCCGGCGGCGCCGGCCAGCGCATGCTGGCTGTTGATCAGGAAATTGGCCGCGACCTGCGTGACGTGGTCGGCATCGGCCATGGCCAGCAACGGGCCGGCGGCAAAATCCGTGTCGATGATGATGCCCGTTGAGCGAGCGCCATAGGCGGTCACCTCAAGGGCGGCGCGGATCACCTGGTTGAGGTCGGTCTCGGCCTGGGCGGCCGGGTGCAGGCGGACCATCGACAGGAAGCTCTTGACGATGCGGCCGCAACGTTCTGCGGCGGCACGCACCTTTTCGGCTCGAACCTTTGTCTGCGGATCGGAAGCGAATTCATGCAGCAGCGTCGATTGCGCAACCACCACGGCCAGCGGGTTGTTGAGCTCGTGCGAGACGCCGGCCAGCAACGAGCCCATCGCGGCCATCTTCTCGTTTTGGTGCAGCTTCTCGCGCTGGCGGTTGATCTCTTCCTCGGCGCGCAGCTTGTCGCGCAGGTCGCGGATCGAGCCGAAGATGAGACGGCGGTCGGCGACCCGCATCTCGGTCGCCGTCAGCTCTATCGGAAACACGTCGCCGGCGGCATTCTGGGTCACCGTCTCCAGCCGGTGGCCAACCATGGGGGCGCCTCGGCCGGACATGTATTCGGCACCTGACACATAGCCCTTGCGGTAATATTCCGGCACCACGGTGTCGAGCAGGTCCTTGCCGAGGATGTCGCCGCGCAGGAAGCCGAACATTTTTTCGGCCGCCGGATTGAACTCGATGATCGAGCCGGTCTCGTCAATGACGATGATGGCGTCGAGCGAGGCCTGCAGCATGGTGCGGCGGATGACTTCGCTGACATGAGCTTCCGAGGGCGATCGTTCGATGGCATCGCCGATGGCGAGCGCGATGATGTGCAGCGTCGCCTCTTCCTCGTCGGTCCATTCGCGCTCGTTGACGCAATCGTTGACCGCCAAAGTGCCCCAGAGATGGCCATGCGCGAACACCGACACCGAGAGGAAGGACTTGATGTTCTGCTTTTCGAAGTCGGTTCTCAGGAACCCTTCGAGATTGCGTGTGTGTCCTGCGAAGATCTTGCCTTGGCGCTCGTCCTCGGACACGCGCTCCAGCAGCCGATCCGAATTGATGATCGACTGCATGATAACTGTCGGCGAGGCCAGTTCGCCACCAAAGCGCGGGTCGATCCAGTAGGCTTCGACAGACTGGGCAAATCCCTGACCGGGCACATCGCGCAGGCGAAACAGAATGCCGCGCTGGCAGTCCATCGCCGTGCAAAGCGTTGCAAGGATTGTTTCCATCTCGCGCTGCCAGTCGCCGGCCTCTCGCAGCCGGCGAACAACACGAACAGCGGCCATCGCCGCGCCCTGTCTGGTGCCTCGCAGATCATTGCTTGCGGTTTCAGCCGTCATCGTCAGCAGTCGTTCCAAAGACGTCGCCAGGTTCACTCGAAGCGCGCCAGCAGGCGACCCCATGCCAGCAGCCGACCATAGTCCCGCATCGCCCTGGATTTAAAGCCCAGCCTCGGTGCTCAGTTGCCGTCGCCGGTCGGCAGCGTGAAGATATAGCCTTCGCCGCGCACCGTGCGCAGGAATTTCGGGTTGGCCGGGTCGGTCTCGATCTTCTTTCGCAGGCGCATGATCCGGATGTCGACCGCGCGCGATGATTCCGGATCCTCGGTGAAGCCGATCGCCTCGGAGATGGCGGCGCGGGTCAAGAGCCGGTTGGCGCGGGTCAGGAAAACCTCCAGCACGTCGAATTCGCTCTTGGCCATGTCGATGACCGCGCCATTGGCGCCGGTGACCATCCTGCCGTCCAGATCGGCCTGGAAGGGGCCGAATGTCACCGCGCGGCGGTCTGTCGTGGCCTTCTTGTCCTGCAGTTCCTGCGGCTGTGGAACCCGGCGCAGCACGCTGCGCACCCGCGCCAGCACTTCGCGCAGCTCATAGGGCTTGACGATGTAGTCGTCGGCGCCAAGCTCCAGCCCGACAATGCGGTCGAGCGCGGTGCCGGCGGCTGTCGCATAGATGATGCCGATCGGCAGTTTCGAGCGCAGCCAGCGGCCGAGCGACAGGCCGTCCTCGCCGGGCATGGCGATGTCGAGAATGGCGATATGGAAGGATTGCGTGTCGAGCAGGCCGCGCGCCGCGGCCGCGCTTTCGGCGGTGACAACATCATAGCCGGCGGCGCCAAGATATTCGGCAACCGCATCCCTCAGGTCGGGCTCATCCTCGACGATGATAATTCTTGCCCGCACTATGCTCTCGCCCCCGCTATCAGCGGAAAGTAGATTGGGTATAAACATGATGTCCAGCGCTCACTTCCGGTTGCCAGGGGAACAATAGAAAAACATGGCCGCACGATCCGTCATCGCGCTCGTTTCCGTTGCCGAGGTGGTCGCGACCGAACTGGCCGACCATCTCGAGCGGCGAGGCCACGATGTGCGCGAGGCGCGGCAACCGTGGGAAGCTGAATCCCTGCTTTCGGCAAAGGGCATCGAGGTCGTCGTCGTCGGTGACAGTCTGAGCCAGGCGGAAGGGCGCGATCTGTTGAGGCGGCATGGCGGCGAGGATGGGCCGGATTTCATCCTGATCTGCCGTCCGACTGATCTTGTCGACAAGGTGCTGGCCCTTGAACTGGGGGCAGCCGACGTCGTCGAAAGCCCGCTCAATGTCCGCGAGCTCGCCGCGCGCATTGGCGGCCTGCTGATGCGTCGCGGCAGGAACGCCGGGGAATTGATCGTGCTGGAAAACGCCACGGTCGATCTGCGGTCAGCCATGGTCATGCATCGCTCCGGCGCGGAAGAACAGTTGTCGCCCGGTCAGGTGGCCCTGCTCAGGCTGTTCCTGGCCAGTCCGCGCAAGGTGCTGACACGCGACGACATCATTGCGGCGGCACCGGCGGAAAACGCCGATGCCTTCGACCGCTCGATCGATTCGCGCATCGTGCGGCTGCGCCGCAAACTCGACACCGAAACCATCACCACGATACGCGGTTCCGGCTATCGCTTCGACCCACCGACGCAATTCGCCGACTGACGGCTCCGCGTTGGCGACATTTCGTTGTCTGAGCATCGGTTCTCCTTCCGGGTCCGATGCTCTTGCGTCTCAGCGCGCCACCAGAACCGACGGGCCTGAAGGCATGTTGTTGCTTGTGGCAAACTCGCCGGCATGGGCGCGTTCTTTGAGCAGTACCGTTGCAAGGCCGGCAAAGCCGAGCAGACCCTGTGCGTAAAGCAGTGCCGAAAGCACTGAAGCGGCGAATTTCGTTTTCATCGTACCATTCCCCAAAAATTGAGATTGCAAGTGTTTCAGGATACCCCCGAAGCACCCGCGCCGCCGACGGAGCCCCCCGTTGCGGCGCGGGTCTTCGGTCCTCTCGGCTGCAAGTTGCCGGAGGGGCCGCGCATTCCCGTCAGCCGAAGACCGACCCGCCAGAGGGCCTTGAGCCGAGCAATGCGCAGGCTGGAAACAATCCAGACCATGGCGAAGAACAGCGCGGCATGGAGTGTCGATATCTCGCCTGAATCCATCGCGCCGAGCCTTGTCAGCGAGCCGCCGGCAACCGTGCCGACGCCACCGATGAGTGCTGCCGCGATGCTGATCCTGAAAAGCCAGGACAGGGCGGTTGATTTCGTTTCCATATTCGTTGCCGCTTGTTTTCGTTGCGTCAACTCTGGTCGCAGCTTGTATCCGGATCATGCCGCTTGGAGGCGCGTTCTGTTGCAGATTGGTTTCGAAATCGCCGTTTCATCTTTCGTATACGGCAAATTCGAACTTTCGTTTGCCGGTCGATACCTATGTTCCTGACTTTTTGTGCCGGATTGGCTGAAGCCATCCTTCTTCCCTTCCTGCTCTCCTTCTGGTCTGGATGTTAATCTGAGGAAACAGATTCGAAACACAAACGAGCATTTCGCGAAATCAGTTCGAAACATGACGTAGGGATAAGCGGCCCATCGAATTGGTGCCGGCGAGGTTCGGCAGACAGAGGGGACATCATGCACACCGTTATTTCCGCCAAGCTCATCAACATCACCGCCGCCGCCCTGACCGGTGCGGCGCTTCTCATCAGCGCCGGCTCGGGTGCGGCCCACGCGGCCAACAAGATCGTGGCGCGTGTCTCGCTTTCCCAGCAGGTCATGGAAGTCACGGTCGATGGCCGCCCGACCTTCGCTTGGAAGGTTTCGACCGGCGACAAGGCGCACGTGACGCCAACCGGTTCGTTCAAGCCGACCCGCATGCATGAGATGTGGTATTCGAAGAAATACGACAATGCGCCGATGCCGCATTCGGTCTTCTTCAGCGGCGGCTATGCCGTGCATGCGACCTATGCGATCAAGCGCCTTGGCCAGCCGGCCTCGCATGGCTGCGTGCGGCTGCATCCAGACAATGCGGCGAATTTCTATCAGCTGGTCGAAGCTTTTGGTCCGGCCAACACAAGCATCGTCATCGTCAAATAGGTTTCGCGACAGGCGATAGTCGCGACATGGTGGATGGCAGCCTGTCCGCTTCTCGCGGGCGGAAGCGGCAAGCCGCCATCCGGCTGTGCTATTTGAGCGGCAGAAACACTTCCACGACCACTTCGTGTACCGGCACCTGCTCGAGGAAGGAGAGCCGGCGCCGGCAATAGATCGGGAAGTCGCCTGCTTCCTCGCCACTGGCCGGAAGCCAGTCTCGGTAGAGATAGAGCGCGGCCGGCTCGAGATTGTTGGTGTTGCCGGGATAACGCAGCACCGCGCGGCGTCCGCCGGGGATCAGGCCAGCCTTCATCTGCTCGTCGTTCGGCCCGATCGGCTGGTCAGTCCCAGCGCACAGGTCCATGCTGTAATCCGCCGGAACCGCGGGACGCCTCTCCGAGCGGAAGACGTTGAACGTGGGGCTCGTCTGGGGCGAGAGACCGGCAGCCTTGCGCCAGGCAATGAACCTCTGAATGGTATCGCCGAGTGTTGCCGGGTCGCCCCGATGCTCCATGATCGCCACCGGCGTCGGGGGCACGACCTGGATCGTCACGTCGTCAGGGGTAAAGATAATCTGCATGAGCTTGCTCCTCGCGTTGTGCAGAGGCCCTAGGGCCGCAAGCCACGGTCCCCAATCGGGAGATTTCCGGAACGACGACGGCGATTGTCCGAACCGTTGCCGAAAGGCGCGGGCGAAGGCATCCGGTGCGTCGTAGCCGGCATCCATCGCAATGTCGGTGACGCTTTCAGCGTCCCTGTCGGCCAGCCTGTATGAAGCGCGCTTCATGCGGGTGAGCTGGACATAGCGATGCACTGACAACCCGAAGGTTGACGTGAACTGCCGGTGGAAATGGTATTTCGAGAACGCCGCGACGCTACTCATCGCTTCCAAATCCAGATCGTCGCCCAGATGCTGGTCTATGTAGTCCAGCACCCGCTGCATCCGGACATGGTAGTTTTCAAGAGCCGCCGTCATCGTCCTGTCCTCCGTGGCGGCACCAGCTAGGCGCTCGCGGACATGATGCGCTCGACCGATCTTGCGGTTTGACAGGGATCAGCCCGCCAACGATTGCGCCCCGGACCGCTGCCGAAGTCTCGTTTGCGCGCGTAAGCAGCGATGCCATTTCGCAATTCTCCCGATGTTAAGCGGCAATTTCGCGATTGGATTTTGCAACGTCGGCATAGGTCCCATTCCGCAGTGGCCGAGCGCACCGAATGCCTGCAAAGATTAGTGCCGGCGGACCTGCCGCAAACAGCAAAACGGCGAGCGATGTTGCCACGCTCGCCGCTCGTATTCCACATGTCGGTCAAGGGCTGGGGAAATTCCCAGTCCCTTCCTTGGTCCCGGTTCAGTCGACCGGGGCCGGCATCAGCTTTGGGTTAGGCTTTTCCGCGTGGTGCGGCAGGTCCTTGCTGGCGATGAAGCTATAGAACATCGGCACCACGAACAGCGTGAACATGGTTCCGATCAGGATGCCGGTGAAGATCACAAGGCCCATCGAGTAGCGCGCCGCCGCGCCCGCACCGCTGGAAACGATCAGCGGCACGACACCAAGTGCCATCGCCGCCGTCGTCATCAGGATCGGCCGCAAGCGAACCTTCGCCGAGGCGATGATCGCATCGCGCCGGCGCATGCCGTGCGCCTCGCGCTGCTGGTTGGCGAACTCCACCAGCAGAATGCCGTGCTTGGTGATCAGGCCGATCAGCGTGATCAGGCCGACCTGCGTGTAGATGTTGAGCGTACCCAGCCCGAGATTGAGCGGCACGATGGCGCCAAAGATCGACAGCGGCACGGACATCATGATGATCAGCGGATCGCGGAAGCTTTCGAACTGCGCCGCCAGCACCAGGTAGATGACCAGAATAGCCGCGGCAAAAGCGATCAGGATCGTGTTGCCCTGTTCCTTCTCCTGTCGCGATTGACCGGAGTAGTCGATGAAGAACGTATCGGGCAGGCTCTCCTTGGCGATATCCTCGATGGCCTTCAGGCCATCACCGGTGGTGACGCCAGGCAATGGCAGCGCGGAGATCGTCGCGGAATTCAGCTGGTTGAACTGCTCGATGGCGGCCGGCGAGGCATTGGTCGAAATCTTCACCACCGCCGACAGCGGCACCATCTCGCCCGTCACGCTGCGCACGAAGTAGTTGCCGAGCTTTTCGGGATTGTCGCGGAATTCCTGCGGCACCTGCGGGATGATGTCGTAGCTGTTGGAATCGCGATCGAACTGCGCCACTTCGGCGCCGCCGACCAGCAAGGTCAGCGTGCGGCCGATATCGGCGATCGGCAGGTTCAGTGCCGCCGCACGGTCGCGGTCGATGGTCACCGTCACCTGCGGCGCGTCATAGGCCATCGAGTTCTGCACGACAATGAAACGGCCAGAAGCCTGGGCCTTGTTCTTGATCTGCTCGGCGGCCTCGAACACCTCGGAGGAATTGCCGGTCGAGCGCACCACCAGGGAGATCGGCAGACCGCCGCCCGAGCCCGGCAGCGTCGGTGGCGCAAAGACGAAGGCCTGAACGCCGGCCACCTTGGCCAGGCGTCCCTGGATGTCGGCCTGCAACTCCTTGGAGCTGCGCTTGCGCTCTGCCCAGTCCTTGAAGGCAAAGCCGACAAAGGCGCTGTTGGTGGCACCGCCGAAGGCGACAGCCGAGAACTGCGCCCGGGTTTCGGGAATATCCTTCACCAGACCGAGGATCTGGTTCACATAGGTCTCGGTGTAATCAGACGTCGCATAGCGAGGCGCCGTCACAATCGAGAGCAGGAAGCCCTGATCCTCTTCAGGCGCCAGTTCGCTCGACGTCTTGGTGAACATGAAGCCGGTCAAGGCGACGAGCGAGAGCACGATGATCAGCGTCACCGGGCGATAATTCAGCGAACCGGTTACCGCCCTCTCGTAGACGCGCTCGACACGCGCGAAGGTCCCATCGACAATGCGCTGGAAACGGCCCGGCGTGCCAGACTTCAAGAGACGTGCGGACATCATCGGCGTGATGGTGACGGCAACGAGGCCGGACAGCACCACGGACCCGGCGAGCGTCACCGCGAACTCGCGGAACAAGGCGCCGGTGAGACCGCCGGTGAAGGCCAGTGGCGCGAACACGGCGGCGAGCGTCATTGTCATGGCGACGATGGCGGACGCGATTTCACGCATGCCGCTGAACGCCGCCTGCATCGGCGACATGTGGTCTTCTTCCATATGGCGGTGGATGTTCTCCACCACCACGATGGCGTCGTCGACGACAAGGCCGATCGCCAGCACCATGGCCAGCAGCGACAACAGGTTGATCGAATAGCCTACCGCGAACAGCAGGAAGCAGACACCAATCAGCGACAGCGGGATGGTCACGATCGGCATCAACACCGAACGGAACGAGCCGAGGAACAACAGGATGACGACGATGACGATGGCCACCGCCTCGGCGATGGTCTTGAACACTTCGTCGATCGAGGCGCTGATCTGGCCGGTGGCGTCATAGACGACCTCGATCGTCATGCCTTTCGGCAAGGTCTGCTGGATCACCGGCACGATCTTGGTGAGCGCCGCCGCCGTGGTCAAAGGATTGGCCGCCGGTGTCGGGAAGATGGCAAGGAAGGTGCCGGGCTTGCCGTTGAAGCTGACCCTGGTGTCGGTGCTTGCCGCGGCCAGTTCCACGCGCGCGACGTCGCGTAGCCGCACCACATTGCCAGCCACCGAACGCAGCGGCAGTGTGGCGAAAGCCTCGGGGGTTTGCAGCGTCGAGCGCACCGTGATCGAGGAGACGACGTATTCGTTCTGGGTGTTGCCGGGTGCCGACAGGAAGTTGGAATTGTTGATCGCCGTCAGCACTTCCGAGGCGGTGACACCGCGCGCGGCGAGCTTGACCGGATCGATCCAGACACGCATCGAATATTCCTGCGCACCGAAGATCTGCACGTCGGAGACGCCCTCGACCGTCGACATGCGGGGCCTGATGACGCGCTCGATATATTCGGTCAGCTGCTCCTTCGTCATGTTCGGGTTCTGCATCGAGATGTACATCATCGCGAACTGCTGGCCCGTGCCCTTGACGATCACCGGGTCCTTCGCCGCATCCGGCAAGGTGCCGCGCACGCCCTGGACCTTGGACAGCACCTCGGTCAGCGCCACGTCGGGATTGGAGCCGAGTTTCATCTGCACCGTCACGGTGCTGGAGGATGGCCGGCTCGACGATGTCACGTAGTCGATATTCTCGGTCGAGGCGACGGCACGCGAGATCGGAGCGGAAATGAAGCCCTGGATCAGGTCGGCGCTGGCGCCCGGATAGGCCGTCGTGATGGTGATGGCCGTTTCATCGACCTTCGGATACTGCCGGATCGACAGGTTGAAAATGCCCTGGAAACCCAGGAGCAGGATCATGCAGGCCAGGACCGTCGACAGGACCGGGCGGCGGATGAAGAGATCGGAAAAGCTCATTGCTGGGCGGCCTGCTTGTTCGCCGACTTGGTCGGATCGATCGTGTTGTCGACGGCAACGGACATGCCGTTGAACAGCCGGTTCTGGCCGGCGGTGACGACCTCGTCGCCGGCATTGAGACCTTCAAGGATCTCGACCACGCCGGCATTGCGGCGGCCCGGCTTGACGAATACCTGCGACAGCACCAGTGCGGGCTGTTCCGCAGCCGGCTTTGCCGGGTCGGCGGCTGCCTTGTCGGCGGGTTTTGCCGGGTCGGCAGCCGGTTTCATTGCGTCCGCGGCAGGCTTCATGGCGTCCGCCGCTGGCTTGGCGGCATCCGTCGCCGACTTGTCAGCTGCTGGTGCGGCTGGCTTTTCATCGGGTTTTGCCGCCGGAGCGGCTTCCGCCGGCTTGGCCTGGTGCACGACGAAGATGAAGTCGCCGTAGAGGCTTGATGTCAGCGCCGTCTGCGGCAGCGCCAGCACGTTCTGCTCCTCGGGCAATTCGACCCGTGCCTGCACGAACTGGCCGGGGGTCAGCTTGCCGTCGGGATTGGCGACTTCCGCACGGACTGTCACCAGCCGGCTGCTCGGATCAATCTTCGGGTCGATGCCGCGAATGGCGCCTTCGAACGGCATGTCCGAGCCGCCAGTGCCCAACCGAACCGTCTGGCCGATCTTCAGCAGCGGAAGCTGTTGTTCGGGGACCGAGAAGTCGACCCGCATCGTGTCGAGATCCTGCAACGTCACAACGGCGGTGCCTGGCGCCAGATACTGGCCGATATCGATCTTGGGAATGCCCACCGTGCCGTTGAACGGCGCGGTCAGCTGCTTCTGGTCGAGCACCGCCTGCAGCTTGGTCACCTGCGAAGCCGAAGCCGATGCGCTGGCACGGGCGGTATCCAGCGTCACGTCGGAGCCGACGCCGCGCTTCTGCAATTCTATGGCTCGGGTCAGCGAAGTCTGGTCGAGCGCCGCCTGCGCCTTCTGCGCATCGAGATCGGCGCGTTCGACGGCGTCGTCAAGCTGCAGCAGAACCGCGTTGAGAGCCACCTTCTGGTTGGCGTGGAACAGGATTTCCTTGACGATGCCGGTGGTCTCGACTGTCAGGTCGACGCCGCGCACCGCACTGACCGTGCCGATGGCTTCGACACCAGGTGTCCAGGTCGACGGCTTGACGACGGTTGTCGACACGGTCGCCGCCGGCGGCTTCATCGAGGCAAAATACTGCTTGATGCCGTTGTCACGGAGAAAGTTGAAGCCGACGATGCCGCCGACCACAACCACGAGCACGACAAAAACCAGGGCGATGATGATTACGCGGAGTATGCGCATGAAAAAGAATGTCCCCTCAGGTCGGTGCCCGGCGCGAAGCTCGGCTATCGGGACACTAATGGCTACCTGTCCCGATTTCAAATAACGGCGGACTTACTGTACCGTCTGGACGGTCTTGTCAATTGTGCCTAAGCTTGCGAGGGGAGGCGCCATGAAAGCTCAAAGATCGAACTCGCGCGAGAAAATTCTCGCCGCGGCCGCTGATGTCGCCCGGGAATCCGGGCCTGGAAGCCTGTCGCTTGACGCCGTCGCCAGCCGCGCCGGCGTTTCGAAAGGAGGGCTTCTCTACAATTTTCCGACCAAGGCCAAATTGATGCAGGGGCTGGTCGAGGACTACCTGCGTGAATTCGAAGGGGCGCTGGAGGCGGCCCGGCAGAAAGATAGCGGCGGTGAAAGCCCGCTTTCCTCCTATATCAGACTTTCGGCCAAGGATTGCGAAGAGACACAGCCGTCGGCGTCATGGATATTTTCGGCGATCGCCGAGGATCCTGACTTCATGACACCGATAAAGACCTTCAAGCAGCAGCTTTTCGAGCGGCTGAAGGGAGAGACGCCGGATTTGAAGTCGCTGCTGGTCTGCTATCTCGCCATAGAGGGGCTGCGAAGCATGAATCTTTTTGACTCGGACGTTCTCTCGCAGGACGAGCGCCAGATGCTGGTGTCGTCCCTGCTGGAGATCGCCAAATAGCAGCTAGGGCAGCGGGAGCAGTCTAATCGCGCTCGATATCGTGGCGCAGCACGATTGCGGTTGTCAGGTCCTCGACACCGGCGTGGCTGGCAATGAGATCGCGCAATGTGTTCAGCCTGTCGATCGAAGGCACCTCGACTTCGACGACCAGATCCAGCTGGCCGCTCACCGACGACACCCGCCGGACCTCGGGGAAACGCGCCAGCTGGTCGAGGATGCCGATCGAGGGCGTGCGGATCAGCGTGACCAGCAGGAAGGCAAAGACCAGCCCCTTGTCCATCTGGCCGATATCGGCGCGATAGCCTCTGATGACGCCGCTCTTTTCCAGCGCCGAGACCCGCTCGCTGGTTGCGCTGCGTGACAGGCCGATGCGCCCCGCAAGCGTCTTCAGCGGGATGCGGGCCTCTTTTGACAGAATGCCCAGAATGTCCCGGTCTTTCGCGTCAAGATCCCTCATCGCGCCACGCTCCCGCTGTTCCGTTAAAGTGCCGGTCAATGCAGTCATAGTGTCGGCACAACCGACGCTTTGCCGGATGCCCGATTTCTAAGCCCATGCCAAGCTTTGGCAACGCAAATCCGGATTGACCATGACTGACGTTTCCCATCCCGCGCCACGCTTCTCGCTTAGCGAGGCCATCAATCTCGCCGACCGGTACTTCGGTATCGGCGGCAGCGTCACGCCGCTCGACAGCGAGCGTGACCTGAACTTCAAGCTGACAGCCGCCGATCGCTCGCTCTGGATTCTCAAGATCGTCAATGCCAGCGAACCGCTTGTCGAAAGCGAATTCCAGACGGCGCTTCTGGCGCATCTGCAGCGGAGCCGGCCTGATCTGGCGATGCCGCGCCTGAGGATGACGACGGAAGGAACCGCTCTCGCGCACGTCGCGGGTGTAAGTGGCGAACGCCATGCGGTTCGCCTTGTCTCCTGGCTTCCCGGCAGACCGCTGGCCGAGAGTTCGTCGACGCCGGAGCTGCTCGAAAGCCTCGGCGGTGCACTCGGCCGGCTGGACTGCGCGCTGCAAGGCTTCATCCATCCCGGCGCGCTGCGCTCCTTCGACTGGGACATCCGCCAGGCAGGCGCATCGCGCGAACGCCTCCACCATGTCACGGATGAGCAGGACCGCCTGCTGCTGGTGCGGTTCCTGGACCATTTCGACGCCGACATCGCCCCCCGGCTGCCCGCCTTGCGGGCACAGGTGATCCACAATGATGCGAATGACTGGAATGTGCTTGTCGATCCCGATCAGCCCGACCGCGTCGCTGGCCTGATCGATTTCGGAGATGCCTTGCACAGCGTGCTGATCGCGGAAGTCGCTGTCGCCTGCGCCTATGCGATCCTCGACGCGGAAGATCCGATCGGCGCGGCTGCTCGCCTCGTTGCCGGCTTCCATGCGGAATATCCGCTGCGCGAGGAGGAAATCGAACTTCTCTTCGATCTTATCGCCATGCGGCTGGTGATCTCGGTGACGCTGTCGGCTGCCCGCAAGGCGCGGACCGCCGGCAATCCTTATCTTTCCATCTCCGAGGCGCCGGCCTGGCGGCTGCTGCGGCGCATGGATGCCATGAACCGGCGCTTCGCAACCGCTATCCTGCGTCATGCCTGCGGCTTCGATGCCGCGCCCGGGGCCGGCGACGTCATCCGCTGGATCGGTGCAAACCGCAAACAGCTGGCGCCGATCCTCGATCGTCATCCGGCGACGCTTGCCAAGGCGATGGTTCCCTATGGCGACCCGCTGCATCCGATGACGGTGACTTCCGCCGGGCGCGAACCGGACAAGGCGACCGCGTGGTGGGATGCGCATTGCGCCGAGAACGGCATCGCGCTTGGCATAGGACCATGGGGCGAGGAGCGCACGGTCTATACGAGCGACATCTTCTGGTCGCGTTTCGTCGAGGGCGCGCGGCGCGGCCATCATCTCGGCCTCGACCTGTTCATGCCGGCGGGCACGCGGCTTTACACGCCGCTGGCGGCCACGGTCAGAAGCGTCGAGATCGAGGAGGACCCGCTCGGTTATGGCGGTCTCGTGGCGCTGGAGCACGCGCCGCCAGGCTGTCCGCCATTCGTCACCTTGTGGGGGCATCTGGCGCATGAGGCGAGCCGGCGATTGAAGCCGGGCGACCGGCTCGAGGCGGGTGCGCTTGTTGGCGAGATGGGAACGGCGACGGAGAATGGCGGCTGGGCGCCGCACCTGCATTTCCAGATTTCGACCGATGCGAAGCTTGCCGCGCGCGATATCCTGGGTGTCGGCGAGGAACGCTATCTCGACGTCTGGAAAGAGCTGTTTCCGGACGCCGCCGAGCTCGCCGGCATTCCGCCCGAAACCTTTCTTCATGTGGGGCGAACCCGGCAGGAGATCGTCGCGGCGCGCAAGGCTTCGCTGCTTCCCAACCTTTCGATTTCCTATTCCGAGCCGATCAAGTTCGTGCGCGGCGAGGGCGCCTGGCTGATCGATGACACCGGCCGCGCCTATCTCGATTGCTTCAACAATGTCTGCCACATCGGCCATGCCCATCCCGACGTCGTCGAAGCGATCGCCCGCCAGGCCGCCCTGCTCAACACCAACACGCGCTACCTGCACGACGCCATCGTCACCTACGCCGAACGGCTGACCGCGACGCTGCCGGATGGCTTGTCGGTTGCCTCCTTCGCCTGTTCGGGCAGCGAGGCCAACAGCCTGATGCTGCGCATGGCACGGACCCATACCGGCCGCGCCGAGGCGATCGTGCTGGACTGGGGCTATCACGGGACGACGCCGGAACTGATCGAACTCAGCCCCTACAAATACAAGCGCAAGGGTGGCAAGGGCCGTCCGCCGCATGTGTTCGAGGCGGTCATCCCCGACAGCTATCGTGCGCCCGCCGACTGGCCGGCTGACCAATATGCCAGGCGCTTCGCCGAAAGTGTCGCCGAGCAGATCGCCACGATGGCCAAGCAAGGCCGCGCGCCGGGTTTCTTCCTCGCTGAATCGATCCCGAGCGTCGCGGGCCAGGTGTTCCTGCCGGACGGCTACCTCCGGGAGGTCTACGAGATGGTGCGCGCCGCCGGCGGCATCTGCGTCGCCGACGAGGTGCAGGTCGGCTTTGGCCGCGTCGGCAGCCACTGGTGGGCCTTCGAGGCGCAAGGCGTGACACCAGACATCGTCACCATGGGCAAGCCGATCGGCAATGGCCATCCGATGGCGGCGCTGGTGACGACCAGGGAGATTGCCGCGTCGTTCAACAATGGCATGGAGTATTTCAACACGTTCGGCGGCAATCCGGTGTCCTGCGCTGCAGGGCTCGCGGTGCTCGATGTCATCGAGCGGGACGGCTTGCGGCGGAACGCGACGGAGATCGGCGACTATCTCATCGCCCGCGTCAAGGATTTGCAGGCACGCTACGAGATCATCGGCGATGTGCGCGGCCAGGGTCTCTTCCTTGGCATCGAGCTGGTCGAGGACCGCAAGAGCAAGGCGCCGGCGACAGCGCTTGCCCGCCGCATCAATGACGGTGTCAGGGCGCGCGGTGTGCTGATCGGCACCGAGGGACCGCATGACAATGTGCTGAAGATGCGCCCGCCGATGATCTTCAGCCGGGCCAATGCCGACCATCTCGTCGGCGTGCTCGATGAGACCTTCGCGGCGGTGCTGGCGGAAGGGCCTTAAGAGAAGCGCGCGTCGCCGAGGCGCCGCGCGGGCGAATTTTGACACTGACAGTTTTTGCGAACTTCCGGCGCCCATGGCGCCGGCGGCAGGGAGAGGCTTTGCCTCATCAAGGGAGGAACATCATGAAACATGCATTCGCCACCGCGCTCTTGCTCGCCTCGGTCACCATGGCCGGGGCCGCGAGAGCGGACACATTCGATGTCGTCAAGCAGAGAGGCTCGATACTTTGCGGTGTCAGCCAAGGCGTCGCGGGCTTCTCGTCGCCCGATGACCAAGGGAAATGGAGCGGCTTCGACATCGACGTATGCCGCGCGGTGTCAGCCGCCGTCTTCGGCGACCCCGACAAGGTCAGCTATGTCCCGCTGTCGACCAAGGACCGCTTCACCGCACTGCAGTCCGGCACCGTCGATATCCTGTCGCGCCAGTCGACCTGGACGCTGTCGCGCGACACCGGCATGGGCATCCATTTTGTCGGCGCGGCCTACTATGATGGCCAGGGCTTCATGATCCGCAA
Source organism: Mesorhizobium sp. INR15 (assembly GCF_015500075.1). Classification (NCBI taxonomy): domain Bacteria; kingdom Pseudomonadati; phylum Pseudomonadota; class Alphaproteobacteria; order Hyphomicrobiales; family Phyllobacteriaceae; genus Mesorhizobium; species Mesorhizobium sp. INR15. Next base: position 1,677,920 of record NZ_CP045496.1, read on the forward strand.
GAGTCTTAATGTTGACAGCGCACTCAAGCTCTCGGGTGCCACGGTCTGTGCCGAACAAGGCACGACCACGGAGCAGAACGTCGCCGACTATTTCACCGCCAACAAGATGAAGTACGAGGCGGTCGTCATCGACTCCGCGGACAGCATCATCAAGGCATTCGATAGCGGCCGCTGCGATGTCTACACCACGGACGCCTCCGCGCTTTATGCGCAACGCCTTAAGCTGACCGACCCGGCGGCCTTCACCGTCTTGCCGGAGATCATCTCGAAGGAGCCCCTGGGCCCAGCTGTGCGAAAGGGCGATGACAAGTGGTTCGATATCGTGCGCTGGACCTTGTTCTCGCTGATCGAGGCGGAAGAGGAAGGCATCACGCAAGCGAATGCTCAGGCATCGCTGCAATCGCAGAACCCGACAGTCCGGCGGTTCCTCGGCGCCGACGGCGACAATGGCAAGCTGCTTGGGCTCGATGCGGCCTTCGCCTACAACATCGTCGCCAAGGTCGGTAACTATGGCGAGATCTTCGACCGCAACCTTGGCCAATCCAGCCAGTTGAAAATCGCGCGTGGAATCAATGCGCTGTGGAATGCCGGCGGGTTGATGTACGCACCGCCGGCGCGCTGAGGCATCGGCCCAGGCAAACGGCTTCAGAGGGGGCTCTTGTCCAGCGAGCGCTCACTCTGCCGTGGGGGCGATGGTGCACGATCTACGTGCATCATCGCCCCCGTCGCTCTTGCGGCTGGAGCGTGAAAATTACGCAATAAAAACGTTTTTATCTTTCTTGAAAACGTTTTTATCCGGTGGTACGACTCCTGCCCTGAGGGGATGTCACGGATCATGGCAGAGAGCAGAAAATCCGAAGGCCGAGAGCTTTCGCCGACGATCAAGACGTTGGCGGCCCACACCGGCTATTCGATCGCCACCATCTCCAAGGCGCTGCGGGGTTCACCCGTGGTCGCGCAGCCAACCAGGGACGCCATCGTCGCCGCCGCGCAGGAACTCGGCTATCAGGCCAATGCGCGCGGCATGGCATTGAGGACAGGCAAGACCTATCGCGCCGCGGTGCTGATGCCGATCACGTCGGCGGTTGGCTACGAATGGGACGGTGTCGAGTACACGCAGATCCTGAGCGGGATAAGCCAGGCGCTGGAGGACAGCGACTATCAACTGTCCGTGCATGGGTTTCGGAGTTTTGACGACGCCTTTGACATTGCCCGCCGCATTGTCGACCAGAGCGCCGCCGACGGCCTGATCTTCTCCGGTGTCCGGGCTGATGACCAGCGTATCGACATGCTGGTCGAAAGCGGCTTTCCGTTCGTTTCGCTCGGCCGCTGCCGCAAGCCGCTCACCTATGCCCATGTCGATGTCGACAATGAGTGGGCGGCGTTTACCGCCACGGCCCGGCTGATTGCTGGCGGACATCAGCGGATCGCGTTGATCAACGCGGATCGCCGTCTTTCCTACGCGCTGGACAGGATCGACGGGTTCTCGCGCGCCTTCAACGAGGCCGGGCTTGCCGCATCGATCGACCTGATCGCGGATGGTGACCTTTCCACCCGCTTCGGCCGTGAGAGCGCGCTACAGCTTCTTGGCCTGCCCAACCCGCCGACTGCCCTGGTGTGCATCAACGAATCCACGACGCTGGGCGTGCTGTCGGCTTTGGGCAGCCTGGAACGGCGCGTTGGGATCGATGTCGACGTCATCGCTTATGACGACATCAACGTCAGTGCCTACTTCACGCCGCCGATCACGACTTTCTACCAGCCTATCGAGCTTCTCGGACGCAAGCTCGGCGAGTTCCTGCTGCGGCGCATGGCGGGCGAGGATCCGGCAGAGCTCACCCTGGTCTCCAGGCCCGAGCTCATCGGCAGGCAGCCGGACAATCTTGGCGGACAAAACCGCCGCTAATCATCAAAATGGGAGGAAGAGCATGAAGAAGATCTTGATCGGACTTGCGCTGGCGTTGTTGACAGCAGGGACCGCCAGCGCGGCGGACCTCGGCGGCAAGGTTCTGAAAGTGGGTTCGGATACCACCTCGCCGCCGATGGAAAGCGTCGACACGGGAAGCGGCCAGATCGTCGGCTTCGATGTCGACGTGCTCAAGGCAGTGTGCGGCAAGATCAACTGCAAGGCAGAGTTTGTCACCACCGGCTGGGACGGCATCTTCGCTGCCCTCGACCAGGGCAGTTTCGACCTCGTCGCCTCCGGCGTCTCGATCACCGACGAACGCAAGAAGGCCATGGATTTCTCCGAACCCTACATCGTCAACAGCCAGGCAGTGCTGATGCGGGTGGAGGACGAGGGCCTGTCTCTCGATGACTTCAAGGCCAAGGGCAAGAAGCTCTCGGCGCAGGCCAATACAACCGATGCGCAGGTCGCCGAAGGCATCGTCGGCAAGGACAATGTTGTCGCCTATGACAGTTTCGCGGCTTCCGTCATCGCCTTGAAGAACAAGGACGTCGACGGCGTGGTGATCAACGGGGCGAACGCGGCCGCCTATGAAAAGGAATTCGCCGGCGAACTGGTTGTGCCGATCAGGGATCTCCAGTCCGATCCGCTGGGGCTGGTCTTCCGCAAGGGCGACGAGAACGTCGCCGCCTTCAACGAAGGGCTGAAGGCAATCAAGGCCGACGGCAGCCTCGACGCGCTGATCGCCAAGTACTGGGGCGCCAAATAGCGGCTTGAAGAAATTTCGGCTCCGGCGCTCGCGCCGGAGCCCTCGTCAAGGGAGGACGGGACCGGATGCAGTTTCTGATGCGCCTGCGGCCCAGCAATCTGATCATCATCGCGGCGTTGCCGTTCATCGTCTATCTCTTTGCTTCGTCGGTGAACTACCAGCGTTCGCTTCGCGCCATCCTCGGCGTGGAGAATGGTTCGTCAGCCTTCGTGCCCGGCTTCCTGGCACTGGCCGTCGCCTTTGGCGCCGGCTTCGCCGTGTTCTTGATGTCGCGCGCCACGTCCGGGTCGACTCGTCTGGCGACGGTCGCCGCTGCCGTCAATCTTGTCGCCGCCGCCGTGCTTGCGGCGACCGGCCTGGTCTATCCCTTCGCCGCATCGGTGGTTGCGAACGCGGTCGATCCGTTCACTTCGGATCTGGTGGTTCAAGGCGTTACGCCCCGTCGCCTGACGGAGGCCGCGGACCTGATGGTCCGCGGCCAGACGGCCATCCTGTTGTGGGTCTATCTCGGCCTGACGATCGTGGCCCTCGGTGCGTTCTTTATCGGAGCCCGCCTCCGAACCGGTAACCCGGTGCAGCGCTTCGCCCGCTTCGGGCTCGCGGCGATGAATGGCGCGGGGCTGGTCTTCATCCTGCTCTTCGCGCATATCGCATTCGCCGCCGGCGTTGCCACGACGATCCGCGCTGCCATCGCAGCCTATGTGCTGGCGGCGATGATGGGGCTGCTCTGGGTCGGGCTCCTCAAGCTCAAATACAGCAAGCGGGCAGACCTCATCTGCATCGCGGCAACTGTCCTCATGGTCTGTGCGTCGGCATGGTTTCTGTTCCAGCCACGCGACGGCTATGTGCTCGCCGGCTCTCTCACCGGCAAAGTTGGCGTGACATCAGGCACGCCGTCGGGAATCCTGGGTGCGGTCCGCTATGGACAATTTCCGGGCGGCCCTGACAGCGAAATACCGCTGCGCACCTTTCGCGGCGCCCGCGAGGCGATCGACGCCATCGGCAAGATCCCTGATGTCAGCGCGGCGCTGGTTCCGGCGGCGATGGCCCCGGTCGGACTGCCGGTGCTGTGGCAGACCGAGGCGCTGAACGATCGCGACAAGGCGTTCGGTATCACGCTTGCCGTGCTGGCGATCGTGCTTGGCCTGCTCACTTTCGGCGGCCATATCCATCGCCGCCATCCGCTCTCCATCGGATCGGAATTCATCGTCGATACGATCCGTGGCATTCCGATGCTGGTCATCGTGCTCTATGTCGGCCTGCCACTCGCCGGCGCGCTCAAGGACGCAACGCAGGGTGTCGTCGATCCGCCCAATCTGGTGCGTGGCATTGCCGCGATGGCTCTGGCCTATTCCGCCTATCTCGCCGAGATATTCCGATCCGGCATCAACGCCATACCGGCGGGCCAGATCGAGGCCGCGCACAGCCTTGGGCTCAATGGCTGGCGCACCGCCCGGCTGATCGTGCTGCCGCAGGCCTTCCGCATCATCATCCCGCCGCTTGGCAACGAGCTGATCGCCATCCTCAAGGACACGTCGCTGCTCTCGATCCTGTCGATCCGCGACATCACGCAGCGGATGCGGGAGTTCCAGTCGGCAAGCTTCCTGCCGTTCGCGCCCTACAATTCAGCCGCCATCTTCTACATTTTCCTGACCCTGGCCGCGGCAAGCCTCGTCAGCACCATCGAGAGAAAATATGACATCAAGCATCGATAACGCACGCCGGACCCTCGAAGCGCGCGCTTCCGGACTGGTCTTTCCGCAAGGCTTCGTCTTCGGCGCGGCGACCGCGGCCTACCAGATCGAGGGCTCGCCCGACGCCGACGGCAAGGGCGAGAGCATATGGGACCGGTTCTGCCGCGTTCCCGGCGTGATCGTGGACGGCTCGAGCGGTGATGTCGCCTGCGACCATTACCACCGCTGGAGGGAGGATATCGCCGTGCTGAAGGCGCTCGGCCTTGGCGCCTACCGCTTCTCCTTCGCCTGGACCCGGCTTCTTCCCGATGACCGTGGTGAGGCCAACGCCAAGGGCATTGCCTTCTACGACCGGTTGATCGACGATCTTCTCGAAGCCGGCATCGAGCCCTATGCAACGCTCTATCACTGGGATCTGCCGCAGGCGCTGCAGGACCGTGGCGGCTGGTACAGCCGGGAAACAGCGGCCGCTTTCGCCGACTATGCCGGGCTTGCCGCGCGCAGCTTCGGCGATCGCGTCAAGAAATGGACGACGCTCAACGAACCCTGGACGTTCTGCTGGTCCGGTTACGCTTCGGGCGAGGATGCACCAGGGCTGCGGGACGGCGTGAAGGGCGGTGTGGCCGCCAGCCACCATGCTTTGCTGGGACATGGCCTGGCCGTTCCGGTGATCCGGGCCGAAGTGCCGGATGCCCAGGTCGGCATTGTCTTCGATCTCAATGTGGCGGAGGCGGCCACGGACGATCCACGCGATGTCGCGGCGACGCAACGCTTTGACGGCGCCCAGAACCGCTGGTTTCTTGATGCCGTCTTCAAAGGGGCCTACCCCAAAGACATGCTGGAACTCTACGGCGACCTGCTGCCGCCGATCCACGCGCGTGACAATGAGATCATCGCCGCGCCGCTCGACTATCTCGGCATCAACATCTACCGGCGCTCGGTGATCGCGGCGGGTGACGAACTGACGCCGCTCAGCTATCGCAGGGTGCAGCCCGAAGGCGTCTACTCCGCCGTCGATTACGAAATCTGGCCGCGCTGCATGTACGACATCCTGCGCTATGTGAACGACCGATACGCGCCGCCGGCAATCTACATCTCCGAGAACGGCGTCGCCACGAAGCCGGAGACCGTCGGCGAAGACGGGCATGTATGGGATGACCTGCGCGCGGCCTATTACGTCGACCACCTCGAGCAGGTCGCCAAGGCGGCGGCCGAAGGCGTGCCCATGCGCGGTTACTTCGCCTGGACGCTGACCGACAATTTCGAATGGGCTTATGGCTACACGACGCCATTCGGCATCACCCATGTCGATTTCGCCACGCAGCAGCGGCACATCAAATATTCGGGCGAGGTCTACGCCATGATCGCCCGGCAAAAGACGGCGGCCGTCGCAAGGAGTGCCTGACTTGGCAGGCAGAAGGCAAGAAGACCGCACGGTGCTGATAACGGGTGCCGGGCGCGGGCTCGGCCGTGAACTGGCACGGCAATATGCTGAGGATGGCTGGCGCGTCGTCGCTTGCGGGCGCGCATGTCCGGCCCACGATTTCGAAGGCCGGGTCGAGTTCCAACTTTTGGATACCGCCGACCCGGCTTCCATCCATGACCTTGCCGTGCGTCTCGCCGGCAGGCCGCTGGACGTGCTTGTCAACAACGCCGCCATTCGCAGCGAAGCCAGCGGCCTGCTCGGCTTCGATCCGGATGAATTCCTCAGGGTCGTGCGGACCAACACGCTCGGCCCGCTGTTGCTGGCGCGGGCGCTGCGGCAGAACCTTGTCGCGGGGGGCATGCGGATCATCGCCAATATCGGCAGCCGCGCCGGGTCGATGGCCGAGGGATTGCTCGATGATTATGACGACGACTATGCCTATCGCTGCTCAAAGGCCGCGCTCAACATGGCCGGGGCCCAGCTGGCGCAGGACTTGCGCGTCGACGGAATAACGGTGCTGTCGCTGCATCCGGGCTGGGTGAAGACGGATATGGGAGGCGTTGAAGCCGACCTGGCGGCCGAGGACAGTGCGCGGGGTCTGCGCACGATCATCAACAGCGCGACGATTGAAGACACCGGCTCCTTCCGCACCTTCGATGGCAAACATATCGGATGGTAGTCTGACGGCGTGTCCGGGCCTCGATTTCGATGCCCGGTCTCGCTGTCTATCCCACGCTGACCGTCTGCTGTATAGGCAGCCTGGAGGGCAAGGTTAGCCAGGCAAGGTTTGCCTGCGCAAGGGGGAGTTTTTCGAGGCCATGACTGCCTATCTATTCAACGCGGACAAATTTGCTTTCGAGGTTTTTGCCGACGAGATCGTGGTGCTTGATATAACCGAGGGAACGTATTTTGCCCTTGGCGGTTGGGTCGTCGAAATCTGGCCCGCACTGGCGGCGCGCCAGCCGGTTGAATTGATCGCTGACGCGATTTCGCAACGTTACGGCGTTTCGGGAGGTACGATCGCGGATGAGCTTTCTGGGCTGGTGGCAAAGCTGAAGGACGAGGCGATCCTGCGTGACGCCGAACCAACCGATGAAGGCATGGTGCTGGCTGGCGCGACCGGTGATTTTCGACCGCTCTCCTTCGAGAAGCATGTCGACATGCAGGACCTTTTGACACTCGACCCGATCCACGATGTCGACCCGCAGAAGGGCTGGCCGAGTTACTGACCGGAGGCCCTTTCGTGCGGGCGCCAGATCTGATCACCGACCCGGCGGCGCTTGCCGAACAGTTCCGGACTTTTGTCGCCGGGCATGGCCCAGCCTGCCGCTGCGAGGCGCGGTTTGGCGATTTCTCCGTTACGGCGAACTTTCACGGGTTCACCCCGCAAACATCCTATGGCCAAGCGCTTCGGCCTGTCAGGCATGCGGCGGCGCCGGCACTGACAATCCATGTCTTCGACGGAGAGGCCTGTGGCCTTGCGCGGCCGCGGCTGGCGTGGACCTTGCCGGATTTTGGTCCCAAGCGGGTCGTGCCGGGTTGGTCCAGCGATAACCGAACCGTCTATCTGCTGCGTGGTGAAAATGGCCTGGCGGTGGCGGATTGGCAGGCAAAAGAAGCATTCATCTGGATGCCGTCATCTGACGCCGTGCCGTGGTATGAACGGGCGGCGCCGTTTCGCTGGCTGTTCGACGGTCTCGCAGCCAGGCTGGGCATGGCGACATTGCACGCGGCGGCGGTCGGGATCGATGGCGAAGGCGTTCTTCTGGTCGGGCGGGGCGGCGTCGGCAAATCGACACTGGCGCTTGCCTGTCTCGGCAACGGGTTCGACTATGTCGGCGACGACTACTGCCTGTTCTCGCAAGCCAGTACGCCGCAAGCCCATGCCCTGTATTCGACAGCCAAGTGGAAGAAGGACGCGACCGTGACGCCAGCCTGGCTGAACAGCATTTCGCCCGATGCCGTCGACACGACGCAGCAGAAGAACATCGTCTTTGTCGATGCAGCGAAGCCACAGAGCCTCGTCGACAGCCTGCGGGTCAAAGCCATCGTCATTCCGTCGATCGGCGGCACGACGCAGGCACGTCTCGAGGCGATGCCGCAGCAGGCGGCCTTGCCTCATGTCATCACAAGCACACTTGCTCAATCGGAGGCCGGAGCCGCGCCTTTGGTGCGGGCGGTGGGCCATCTGGTGCGTTCCGTACCCGCCTATCGCTTGCACATGACGCGCGATCCGCAGGAATCGGTTTCGGCGATCAGGGATCTGCTGGCAAAGGCCTCCGATGCGGGGCGTGTCGTATGAGCACCGCAGCCTCGGTCAGCGTCATCGTGCCAGTCCACAACAACCATCAATATCTCCGGGCGGCACTGGAAAGCATAAGCGCGCAGAACACCGGCGGCTGCGAGGTTATTGTCGTCGACGACGGTTCGGAGCCGCCCGTGGCTGACCTGGTGAGAGAGGTCTTGCCCGGAGCGGTCGTGCTGCGGCAGGACAATGCCGGTCCGTCCGCGGCCCGCAACCACGGGCTGGAGCGGGCCACCGGTGAATTCATCGCGTTTCTCGACGCCGACGATCTGTGGACGGGGAATGCCCTTTCCCTTCTCCTGAAAGGGTTTCGCGACGCTCCGGCCGCCGATGTGGTGCAGGGCCATGTCAGGCGGTTTGGCGACCCGGCTGCCGCTGACCGGGATGGCGCTCTCGGCGCCCCCTATCTCGGCTTCAATGTCGGTGCCCTCCTGGTCCGCAGGGCCATGTTGCAGGCGGTCGGGCTATTCAACGAGGGATTGCGGCAAAGCGAGGATGTCGACCTCCTCATGCGGCTGCATGAGCACGGTGCAGGCCGGATCGTCATCCCGGACATCGTGCTCGAATACCGGCGCCATGAAAACTCGGTGACCGCGATAGCGCCGCCAAGGGTTGTCGGGCAAGGCGCCACCGAAAGCTGGATCAGGCTGCTGCACAACACAATCGCGCGGCGGCGGTCCTCGCAGGAGCCGGTCCTGAAGCCGCCGGAGCCGATGCCTCTGGTCCAGCCGATTTCCGTCGTGCTGACCGTCAAGGATGGCCGCAAATATCTGCCGTCGGCACTGGCGTCCATTCGCGCGCAGACGCTGCCCCCGGCGGAGATTCTTGCCGTGGTCGGGGCGTCGGAGGATGGAACGCTCGACTATCTGCAGGCGCAATCCGACGTGCGCGTTGTCAAGCAGAGCAGCGATGGGCTGGCACAAGCGCGGAACCAGGCCATCACTGAGGTTCGCGGGCCGCTGATCGCGTTTCTCGACCACGATGATATCTGGCACCCACGCAAGCTGGAGATGCAGGCCAAAGCGATCGCGCTTTTCGTCAGGCCTGCCATCAGCATCACCAACTTCCGGCTCGTTCGCGACGCCGATCCAGACGATGCCGCCGCTGTCAGCGCGGATGCGGGGCAGGTGCCAAGGCTGGGCTGGACGCCGAGCGCGCTGCTAACCCATCGCGATGTATTCAGTGCCGTCGGCGGGTTCGATCCGACGCTGGGCATGGGCTGCGATACCGACTGGTTTCGCCGGTTCCGGCTTTGCGGACTGCCATGCGGTGTCGCTTCCCAGGTGCTGCTCGACAAGCGCATTCATGCCGGCAACCTTAGCCGTGAGACGGCCCGCAACCGCACAGCGATGTTTCGCATGCTGCAAAAGCACCGCGCCGAACTACGCGGCGAGACGCCGGCCAAGCCCGAAGCGTCGGGCTGATGGCAGCGTCCAGCGTCATGGGCCTCGCTCAGGCCTGAGGGCCGATGACATGCCCGGCAACAGAGGCCGGAGCGCCGAGCCGCAGCGCTTCGGAGAGTTCATGCCGGGCTTCGGCGATGCGGTCATGACGCGCAAGCCAGATGGCGGTCCAGTACCGCAGCAACGGATCGTTCATCGCCGCCTTTCGCCAATGCAGGACGCCGCCCTCGACCTGAAACGCATCATCGTCGAGGCCTTCGGCATAGGCCATCAGATCGGCCGTCCGCCCCGTACTCCAGGTATCCACGGCATTGCGTGCCGTTGCTTCATCCCAGTCTTGCGACATCAGGAAGAGAACGCTGGCCGGCATCGGCGCGGAATGCCCGTCGTGCAGCAGGCCCGACTTCGGTTGCCGCGATGCGGCCTCAATTGTCTCCACCAGGGCCGCGACATGTCTGTCCGCCGAAAACAATGCCAGCGCTGATTGCCGGGCATTGTGTCCGAGCGTGGCGCGTTTTTCCGGATGATGATGAAGATGCTCGATCGCGGCGACGAATTCGCCCTCGCTTTGCGCGACGATGCCGTTCTTGCCGTCAACGACGAATCGGCTTGGCCCGCCATGGGGAAGAATGACTGGCGGCACACCGGCGTACATGGCTTCCTGCAGGCTGATGTCGCTGGAGGCATATGTCCGTTCCGCCAGCGGATAGGCGAAGACATCCGATGTCTCGAGCACCGCGCCGATGTTCTCGACAAAGCCACGGCATTCGAACCGGCCGGGGTCAGGCGATGCAGCCAGTGCCGACGCCATGCCCTGTTCAAGCGCGCCACCGCAGATCCGGACCTTGAGGCCGGGGATGTCGAGCGCCGCCATCATCTCGATGAAACGGGGATGCATCTTGCCCCGGTTCGTGGTGCCGATGTAGTCGGCGTTAAAACCGTCATGCGCCTTTGCATGCAGCCCGGCGAGGCGATGTTCGTCGGCGAGGCCGGGAACGACAGGCGCGGCCTCCAGGCCGTTTGCCTGGTCAGATGACGAAGGCGCGGTCAGCACCAGGCCGGCCGCTTCCGTGGCCAGCCGCGTGTTGAGCTTTTGCGGGGCATTGGCGCCGAGGATCAGAGCCCAGACGACGTAGCGCGCAGGAGGCAGGTCAGCGGTCAGCAGCCGCCAGAGGCTGGGTGTGTTCCAGAAGTGAACCAGCACGACATCCGCACCGCTAATCTCGGCGGCCGTCTTTTCCATCCCGGGAGCCCGCAGGATTTCCGCCCCAAGCCGCCGCAGCTCGAACAGCAGCGGCATGTGGTCACCGGCCTGGAGGGAGATGATCGTGTGGCTGATACCAGGATGGCTGCTCCTGGTCCGCTTGACGAAGGTCAACAGCGACCGCGTCGGGCCGCCCGCACCAAGCACCGGGATGATATGCAGAAGCTTCAAGATGGATCGCTTTGGAGCAGGAGAAGGGCGACGGATAATCCGATCGCCAGAAGGACGGGATCAGCATCAAACTGAACGTCTTTGACAGGGCTGCGCAAGCCCTGTTTTTTCAAATCGTGGCTTCGATGGCCTTGCCGGTTGCGGGATCGAAGAGGCGCAAGGCATCTCCATCAAAGGCAAGGCTTCGGATCTCACCTTTCGCGATACCGGCCCGAGGCGGCAGGCAAGCGGTCAGGCGCTGCGTGCCGATGCGGGCGGTGGTGACGAGCTCAGGGCCGGTCAGTTCGACCACTTCCGCTTCGACCGGCAGCGACAGCTCTGCTTCGGTGCCAGTTGCCAGGCGAAACGCTTCGGGCCTGATGCCGACAATGACTTGAGCGCCGCTCTGGACCGTGTTCTTGAAACGGGCAGGCAAGGGTATCCGCACGTCCGAACCGGCAATCGCGAGGCCACCGTTTTCCACGATGGCCTGCAGCATGTTCATGGAAGGGGCGCCGACGAAGCCGGCGACATAGAGCGTCGCCGGTTGGTTGTAGATTTCCTCCGGCGTGCCAAGCTGCTCGATCCTGCCGTCACGCATGACAGCGATCCGGCTCGCCAGCGTCATCGCCTCGATCTGGTCGTGGGTGACATAGACGACCGTGGTCTGCAGGATCTGGTGCAGGCGCTTCAGCTCGGTGCGCATTTCCAGCCGGAGTTTCGCGTCGAGATTGGATAGCGGCTCGTCGAACAGGAAAACCTGCGGCTTGCGCACCAGCGCCCTGCCGATGGCGACGCGCTGACGCTGGCCGCCCGAAAGCTGGCTCGGCTTGCGGTCGAGCAGGTTCTCGATCTGAAGCAGCTTTGCCGCGTCACGCACCGTCTTGTCGCGCTCGGCGGCGGGCACCTTGCGCATCTCCAGGCCGAAGCCGATGTTTCGCTGGACGGTCAGGTTCGGATAGAGGGCATAGGACTGGAAGACCATGGCGATGTCGCGGTTCTTGGGGTGGACGCCAAGGATCGAGCGGCCGCCGATCTGGATGTCGCCGCTGGTTGCTTCAGCCAACCCGGCAATGATGTTGAGAAGCGTCGATTTTCCGCAACCTGACGAGCCGAGCAGAACCAGGAATTCGCCGCTTTCCAGCGCGATGTCGATGCCTTTCAACGTCTCGACATTGCCATAGCTCTTGCGGATGTCGCGGATTTCAAGTGCGCTCATGGGCGACGTCCTCGAATTGCATGGGCCCACCGTAGTTGCGGGGCAAGGTGGAGATGGCGCGCGAGGCCACATGGGTCGCGGCGGAGAGACAGACGGACAGCGGCTGGTCCTGAGCCAGCGCCGCCAGGAAGGCGGCGTTGAAAACGTCGCCGGCGCCGATCGTGTCGACGACTTTCACGTCAGGCGCCACGGCTTCGACCAGCGCCCCGTCGGGGCCGATGGCGATGGCGCCTTGCGGCCCGCGTTTGACAACAAACGTCGCGCCTTTCTTCATGCTTGAGCGGACTTTTCGGGCGGCTTCGACAGGGTTTTCCAACCCGGCCAGGGTCACGGTCTCGACCTCGTTGAAAAGGGCGAGATCGCAGCGCGAAAGCCAGGCTAGCGTCGCCGCGCAGTTGGCCGGGGTCCAGCCTGTAATCGGCCAGCCGGTGTCGAGCGCGACGGCAATGCCGTGCCGGTCGGCCCAGTCGAAGAAAGCTTCGTAGTCGCCTGTGAGATCATCGGTCAGGAACGATCCCGACAGCAGGGCATAGCCACCCGAGAGCCGGTTGCCGTCGAGGACCGTGAAGACATCGGCCAGGCTGAAGCGTGGCAAGTGCCCGGTCGTTGTGAAGAAGGTTCGCTCGCCGTCGGGATGGGTCATGCCGACCGAGAGCGTCGTGCTTTCGGGACGCACCGGCCATTTCTCGGCACGGCTGCCGAAGGCATCACGCAACCAGCGGCCGAACTGGTCGTCTCCGACATTGGCGGCAATGGCGAAATCGACGCCAAGCGCCAGCCAGGCGAGCCCGCTATTTCCCGCCTGGCCGCCGACGCGCAGTTCGTCATGGTCAACGACTGTCTCGGTCCCGGCTTTCGGCCAAGGCGTCACCGGGCCGACGATGAGATCGACATTGACGTTGCCGATGACTGCAAGCGGCCGCATTCACTCGCTCCTGGTGATCTTGGTGGAGTGAACAGGCGTGCCGGCATTGTCGACGCGAGATTCGGCGAAGGCGACCATCAGGCTTTGCGCCACCGGCAGCATGGCGAAGACAGCCGCCAGGCCGGAGGCCGGCTTGAAGGAAAGCGTGACCGCGCCCGCAACCGGCGCCTGCCCGGAGGCATCGAAGAGGATCAGAGACGCGCCGGCCTGAACCACGGAGACGGCCATGGCGGTGACGAGATCCGTCGTGTGGTCGTTGCCGCGAAACAGGATGACGCCGATCGATGGTCCGAGCATTTCCATGGGCCCATGCCGCAGCTGGCCGCCTTCGAGCGAAAAGCACGGGAGACGCGAAAGCTCGGTGAGCCCGAGCGCCAGGGCTTCGGCGACACCTTGCAGCCGGCGTCCCGACGTGACGATCGCCGTCACCTTTTCCAGGGCGGCGAGCGCCTCGCTGATGTCACCGGTCTCGGCGGCATCAAGCACCGCCAATGCCGGGCCCGGATCCTCGCCCAGTGCGGCCAGAATGGCCAGGTGCAAGGCGAAACTCACGGTCAGGCTGCGGGTGGCGGCAAAGGCAAGCTCGGTGCCGCCGGCGCCGATCAGGCAAGGCGCCGTGCGGGCGAGGAACGAGCCGCCCTCCAGCGTCAGCCCGAATGTATCATCAGCTTCGTCCGTTTCCGCGAACCAGCGCACGACTTCGGCGCTTTCGCCGGATTGCGAGGTGATCAGGACCGTCCTGTCCACCAGCGGCAGCGGTTGGCCAAGCTGCTCAGAAAGCGGCATCGCCAACGCGTCGATGCCGAGCGACCGATAGAGCGGCTCGACAGCGCGGCCGACGGCGTGCGAGCCACCCATGCCAAGCAACAGCAGCCGTCCGGTCTCGCGGATCGAGGCGGCGGCCTTTGCCGCCATATCGGTGTTTTGCCGGAACGAGGCGAGAGCATCCGCGTGCTGGCGCGCCATCTCGCGGTCGATCGCGACCAGTCCGGCCGGCCGGGTTTTTTGCGCAGTCATCGTCATCCTTTCACACCACCGCTGGTCAGTCCGGAGATCAGCGCCCGTTGCATGACGAGGCCGATCAGCACCGGCGGCAAGGCGGCCAGCACGCCTGCCGTTGCAATCAATCCGTAGTCGGAGACACGCCCGCCGGCCAAATCGGCGATGGCGACGGTCAAGGTCTTGGCGCGTTGGTCCGAGGTGAAGAGCAGGGCGTAGAAGAACTCGTCCCAGGCCAGCAGCACCGCGAACAGCGCCGACGTCGCCATGACCGGGGCGGCCAGCGGCAGCGTGATGATGCGCAAGGTCTGGAACAGGCCGGCGCCGTCGATCATCGCCGCCGCCTCGATTTCGCGCGGGATCGAATCGAAGCCCGATTTCATCAGCCAGGTGGTGAAGGGCGCCAGGATGGTCAGGTAGACCAGGGCCAGGCCGAAGACATTGTTGAGCAGGCCGAGATGCGACAGGCCCATATAGAGCGGCACGGCCAGCGCCACCGGCGGCAGCATGTAGGTGGCAATGACCATAGACAGCGACCAGCCGATCGAAGGCGTGCGCGATACGGCCCAGCCGGCGGGAATGGCCAGAGCCAAGGCCGCCACGGTCGCCATGCCGGCAATCTCAAGACTGTTACGAAGCGATGAGGTGAAAGCGGCACCCGCGCTGTTTTCAGCCGTCGACAGCAATTCCCTGTAGCGGGAGAAGTCGACGCTTTGCGGCCACCAGCGCAGCGGCTTGGCAGCGAGATCGGCGGCCGGTGAAATGCTCATGATGAACAGCCAGGCGACGGGCGCCAGGATGACGGCGGCCAGCAAAATGGCGCAGGCATAGATGAAGATCGTGAAAGCGGGGCTCCTGCGTTCCATCAGGCAGCACTCCCAGCGGTCTTGCGCACAAGCGCCGCATAGCCAACGGCCAGCACCGTGACGAGCAAGGTGACGATCAGGGCCAGCGACGCGCCGGAGCCGGCGCGCTGGAAGGAGAAGGCCTCCTGGTAGACGAGGATGGACAGCGTGCGTGTGGTGTTCGCCGGTCCGCCGCGGGTCATCACCCAGATGATGTCGAAGACCTTGAAGGCCTCGATGGTGCGCAGCACCAGCGCGACCATCAGCGGGCCGGCGAGATAGGGCAGGATGACAAAGCGGAAGCGGTTGAATGGCCCTGCGCCATCGACCAGCGAGGCGGCGGTGATGTCGCGCGGCACGGCCTGCAGGGCAGCGAGCGCGATCAACGCCACCAGCGGAAAATTCTTCCAGCAGTCGGCGACGATCAGGGCCGCCAACGCGGTTCCCGGCTCGCCGAGCCAGGAGCGATAGGCGTCCAGCAGATGCAGTTGCGTCAGCGCTGCGTTCAAGGCGCCATATTCCGGATTGTAGATCAGCCGCCACAGGGTGGCGTTGACCACTGTCGGCAGCGCCCAGGGCAGGATCATCAGCGCCCGCAGCAGCGCACGGCCGCGAAACTGCTGATTGAGCAGCAGCGCGGCGAGCACGCCGATGATCATTTCAGCGGCGACAGAAATGACCGCGAACAGCGTCGTGGTGATGAGCGTGCGCGAGAAATTCGAGCTCGACAGCATGTTTGTATAGTTGTCGAGGCCGACGAAATTGCCTGCCGTGCCAACAAGCTTGGCGTCGGTGAAGGAAAGGCCGATCGTATCGACAAGCGGCCAGCCGATGACGGCGACCATGACCACGAGCAAGGGCAGCATCAGCAGCCATGCACGGGTTGTCATCCAGGTGCCCGACATCGGAGCAACCTCTCTTCTTTCATCGTGGTTTCAGACATAGCACGGGCGGCACTCGCGAATGACCCTGGAAATCGGAAACCGATTTCCGGTAGGGATCATGCGCAAGATCAGAAAGCGCTACAGCGTCCCTGGCTCGTCCGAGGGACGGGCGGCACTCGGCCGCCCGTATCGGGGATAGAAACAGCTCAGAGGCCGCTGTTCTGCGCGGCGGTCTTCAATGCATCTTCCGGCGAGGCTGTGCCGAGCAGCGATTCCTGGATGGCCTGCTGCAACGCGGTCGACAACTCCTGGTATTTCGGCGTGGTCGGACGTGGATACATGGCGGCCAGGCCGAGCTTCGCCGCGGCGATCAGCTCTTCCTGGCCCTTGGTGACCGCCGGGTCATCATAGGACGAGGCCCAGATCGGCAGCGAGAGCTTGGCATACTGGTTCTGCGTCGCTTGAGAGGTCATGAAGGTGATGTATTTCCAGGCTTCGTCCTGATGCTTGGAGACCGCCGTGACGCCGAGGCCCATCGAGCCATTGACCGCCGACACTTCGCTGGTGCCGGTCACGCCCGGCGCCGGCACGACGCCGACCTTGCCCGCCACCTTCGAGTCCTTCGGATCGTTGGCCATGTTGTACATGTAGGTCCAGTTCAGCGCGAAGGCGGCGTCACCGTTTTCGAAGACCTTGCGCACGTCCTCTTCCAGGAATTCCTTGGAATTGGGGTTGGTGAGGCCCGACTTGTAGCTGTCGACCATGTATTTCAGCGCCGAGACGCCAGCGCCGTTCTGGAAGTCCGGCTTGCCGTCCTTGAGGAAGTCGCCGCCATAGGCGCTGACCAGCGTGGTGTAGTCGCAGATCGCGGCCTCAGCCTGCGACCAGCTCCAGGCGATCGGAGTCTTCAACAGACCCTTGTCCTTGATGATCTTGGCCTGTTCGCCGAGTTCTTCCCAGGTCTTCGGCGGTGCCTTGATGCCGGCCTTTTCCAAGATGTCCTTGTTGTAGAACAGGTATTTGGTGTCGAGGATCCATGGCATGCCGTAATACTTGCCTTCGTACTGGACCGTGGTCCAGGCGCCCGGCAGCACACCCTTCTTCATGTCGTCGGTGATCTTCGGCGAGACATCGACCAGCACCTTGTTGGTGGCGTATTCGGCCGGCCAGATGACATCGAACAGCACGACGTCATAGCCGCCTCCCGAGCCTTGCGCGAGCACGGTCTTGTCGTGCAGGCCTTCATAGGGGACGAATTCGAGATTGACCTTGATGTCCGGATTGGCCTTGGTGAAGGCATCCGTCATGGCCCGCACATCGGCCTCGCTGTAGGCGGCCTGCGCCATGAAAAGCGCGTTGAGCGAGGTTTCAGCGAAAGCGTGGGGGACCAGAACTCCCCCGACAAAGACTGCACCCAAGAGGGTCTTACCGATCGATTTCAGCATCTTCTTCTCCCATTTCCGATGTTGACGGGTCGGCGGTTCATGCTGCCTTCCCGGATTGCTGTCGCGTGACCTATGTTCCCTCCGACCGATCGGCGGCGACAGGTATAAAGCCTTAGCCGTCTTTCTCCAGCGGTCGGTTTCGCTATTAAGTCAACTCGCTTGACTTAATTAGTCGATCAATATTCTAATGGAGTCAAGAGGGGAAACGCCGGTGGACGACATCAGCCCGATCCGCGCCAAAAGCGGTACCAATCAGGAAGGCACGAGCGCCCACAACCGCCGCGTCATGATCGAGGCGTTGCGTCTCAATGGCGCCCTTTCGCGGGCCGATCTGGCGCGGGCGACCCAGCTGACCAAGCAGGCGGTCTCCAACATCATCGAGGATCTCGAACGTGATGGCCTCGTCGTCGGGCTTGAGGCGGTGAAGAAGGGCAGGGGGCAACCCTCGACCCCGTACAGGCTGGTTCCAGAGGGCGCCTTCGCCATCGGGCTGCAGATCGATCGCCACCTGACGCGGGCTGTCGCTGTCGATCTGGTCGGCAGCGTGCTGGCCCGCGCGGACGCCAACATGCCATCCGATGATCCATCGAAAGGTGTCGATATCATCCTTGGCCTGATCGCCGGCGTCAGGCGCGAACTGGCCGGTATCTCCGCCCAATCCGAAGAGCGGCTGGTCGGCCTTGGCGTTGCCATGCCAGGTCCCTTCGGGCTGCAGGATTCGGACGACAAGTGGATGATGCCGGCCTGGCAGAAATTTCCGCTGCTGGAGACATTGGCGGCAGGCACAGGATTGAATGTCGGGCTCCAGAACGATGCCGCCGCCTGCGCGACGGCGGAGCGCATGGTGGGCGCGGCGCACGGTCTCGATCATGCGGTTTGCCTCTATGTCGGCTACGGCATCGGTGCAGGACTGATCCTCAATGGCGAACTCTACAGCGGCGGCAATGGCAATGCCGGCGAGATCGGCATGGCATTGCTATCACCAGCCGGCCCCGGTGCCACGCCGCTGGAACATCGCGCTTCGCTTGCCTCGCTCTACCAGCATCTCGGCCTCGATCCCGCCGATGAAGACCTCTATGAGCGGATCGGCGTGCTGGCCGCGGCTGAAGACGCTAAAGTCATGGCCTGGATCGACGGCGCGGCGCATGATCTGCGCTGGAGCGTGCATCTCATCGAAACGGTCTTCGATCCGCAGACGGTTATCCTGACCAGCGGTGCACCCGAGGCGTTGGCCCGACGTCTGGTCGAGGCCATGCATCCGCTGCTGCCATCGACGGCCGACCGGCCAGGCCGCAGCTTGCCGCGCCTGCAGCTTGGCACGACCGATCCGTGGTCGATCGCCATCGGCGCCGCGGCAGCGCCCATCAGCCGTGCCTTCGATCCGTTGTTCTCGGCGATCCGGAAGACGCGATCCGGCGGCGCCTGAAGAGCGCCGATCGCCGATCCTTTCGTCCTGCCCGACCTGACGCGGCGTTCCGCATCGTCACACAGGGTTCATTGTGCGGACATAGCGTCATTCCTGGTTCTTTGCTGCAGTGCAACAGGAGTGGGACATGGTGGACATAGTTTCTAGTGAGGCGGGCATTCCGAGACCGGAGCATCCGCTGGATCATTCAGGCGGCGCGAAATGGTTCCTGCCGGCTTTCGGCGTGCTCCTGCTCGCCGGGGTCGTCTATGTTGGCTACGCGCTGAGCCAGGATCTGGCCGTGGCCAAGACCGTGCCCTGGATCCTGCTTGGCATTGCCTTGCTGATCGCGCTGGGCTTCGAATTCGTCAACGGCTTCCATGACACCGCCAATGCGGTTGCGACGGTCATCTACACACGCTCCCTGCCTGCCGAATTCGCGGTCATGTGGTCGGGCTTCTTCAATTTCGTCGGGGTTCTGACTTCAAGCGGCGCGGTGGCGTTCGGCATCCTGTCGCTGCTGCCGGTCGAACTCATCCTGCAGGTCGGCTCCTCGTCGGGCTTTGCCATGGTGTTCGCGCTGCTCGTCGCCGCGATCCTGTGGAATCTCGGGACCTGGTTCCTCGGCCTGCCGGCATCGAGCTCGCACACGATGGTCGGTTCGATCATCGGTGTCGGCCTTGCCAACCAGTTCATGGCGCCGGCGGGTAGCGCCACCAGCGGTGTCGACTGGTCGCAGGCGACCAATGTTGGCATAACCTTGCTTGTCTCGCCGATCATCGGCTTCTTCGCCGCAGCGATCCTGCTCTATGTGATGAAGCTGCTGGTTCGCAATCCTGCGCTCTACGAAGCGCCGAAGGGCAATGCACCGCCACCCCTGTGGATCCGCGCCCTGCTGATCTTCACCTGCACTGGCGTCAGCTTCGCGCATGGTTCCAACGACGGCCAGAAAGGCATGGGCCTGATCATGCTGATCCTGATCGGCGTCGTGCCGACGGCCTATGCGCTCAACCGCACGCCTGACATCAATTATCTCGAAGCCTACAAGTCGGCTTCGGTCAGCGTCGAGCAGGCACTTGGCAAATATGTCAAGCCGGGCGTTACCGTTGCCGACGCCAAGGCAGCCGTCCAGGAGGCCGTGCGCACCAGGACCTGGAACGACCAGACGACGGTCGCGCTGCAGACGTATATCCACAACACCACCGCTGGATTGCAGCCCTATGCCTCGGTCGAGACGGTGCCTACCGATCTGGTCAGCAACGCCCGTAACGATATCTACCTGATCGGTGAAGCGCTGAAGCTGATCGACAAGAAGAAGTTGCTGCCGATGGAGGCGACCGACCTGAAGGCGGTCACCGACTATCACAAGGCTGTCGACAACGCGACGAAGTTCATCCCGCTCTGGGTGAAGGTTGCCGTGGCCCTGGCGCTGGGACTTGGCACCATGGTCGGCTGGAAACGCATCGTCGTCACGGTCGGCGAGAAGATCGGCAAAAGCCACCTGACCTATGGCCAGGGAGCCGCCGCCGAACTGGTCGCCATGGTGACCATTGGCATGGCCGACCGGCTGGGGTTGCCGGTGTCGACAACCCATGTGCTGTCGTCGGGCGTCGCCGGAACGATGGCCGCCAACGGCTCAGGCCTGCAATGGTCGACGGTGCGCAATCTGCTGCTGGCCTGGGTATTGACCCTGCCTTGCTCGATCACGCTGGCCTTCGTGCTGTTCATCGTCTTCCGCCAGGTGTTCTAGGCGAGGCCATCGCGCCGCAAACGCAAGACGGCGCCATAGCGGCGCCGTCTTTGTTTTGTCGGGAAACAATCAATCCTGATGGGGATCGCGGTCCGTTTGATGGCCAAGATCGAGACAATCGACCTCGTCGCCATAATGAAGGAACGCCGCTGCAGGGATCGTGCAGCGGCGTTCTTGTATGGGTCCGCCTTGTGTGGGGTTGCTCGACGGCGCCAAAATTCAGGTGGGGTCTTCCCGATGCAGGTCGTGGATGGCAACGCCTTCGACATTGGTCGGCATTGTCAGCCACTCGCGATGGCGCAAGGTGCGCTGCGTGTCTTCCAGTCCCGTCTCCCAATGCTCGCGCATCGAGGTGCCGGAGAATTCATAATCCTTGGCGTGGCCTTCGTAGCCTTTGTGCTGGTAGATCAGGTGGACAATGTTGACGATGCCGGCGTCGGAATAGTCCTCGATCAGGGCTTCCTCGGCCGGGGTCAGCTGTTCCTTCGGCACCCGCTTGAGCGCATCGAGCAAGCGCATCTTCAAGCCATGGATGCGTTTGAAATTGTCGGTGTTCTGACGGGTACGGCTCGAATACATGATGTCCTTGTGGCGCGACAGCACGTCCGGCATGCTGCGCGGCAGGACGCCGCGGGCGCTGAACAGGTCGACTTGGAACACCAGCGACGAGCGATCCTCTTCCTGGTCGAGCAGGTATTGCAGCGGCGTGTTGGAAACGATGCCGCCGTCCCAATAATACTCGCCCTCGATGCGGATCGACGGGAAGGCGGGCGGCAGCGCGCCGCTGGCCATGATGTGTTCCGGCTCGATGCGCACCTTGTCGGTGTCGAAATAGACGAAATTGCCGGTGCGGACATTGACCGCGCCGACACTGAGACGCTTCTTGCCGTCGTTCAGGATGTCGAAATCGATCAGGCTTTCCAGCGTCTGCTTCAACTCGGCGGTGTCGTAGAAGCTGGTGGCGCCCTCGGCGCCCTGCTGCTCCATCCATGGGTTCGGGTTGCGCGGCTTGAAGAAGCCAGGCTGTCCCATGACCATGGTCATCCACGAGGATGTGCGGTTGCGGATGTCGCGGTAGATGTCGCCCTCGGGCGTATAGGCCCAGATCTTGCGGCCCGAGATGGTCTGCCAGAACTGTTCCAGCCGCTGCAGCCGCCGGCTGGACTCGTTGCCGGCGATGATGGCTGCGTTGATGGCGCCGATCGAGACACCGGAGAGCCAGGTCGGTTCGCAGCCAGCGTCGGCCAGCGCCTGATAGACGCCTGCCTGATAGGCGCCGAGCGCGCCACCGCCCTGGAACACCAGCGCGATGCGGTCATACTGCGCCGAGATTTCCTCGATGGTGGCGGCGGCCGCCTTCTTGCGATTGCGTTCGAGCACGGCTTTGGTCTCCAACATCTATCTGGGCGTGGCTGAAATTCGGGCGCGGTCGGCGAGATAGTCGTGAACGACTTCACCGAGGCCGAGGGTCAGATCAGCGGTGAAATGAACGGCTGAGACGATGTCGAGCACCGGCAGCCGTGCGACGTCGGCCATGACGTGCGGACGCAGGTCGAGTGCCGCCGGCGCGGTCCAGGCCTCCTTCAAAGTCACGTCGGTAAGGTGATAGCGCACCAGCTCGCAGATGCGCGGCGTGCCGTCGACATGCGGGATGATCTTGATCAGGAAATTGGGCGCGGTGAGCGCGGCCATCACCTGATCATGGTCGGCTTCCCTGTGCTTGTAGCCCATGGTGCCGGTGGCGCAGAGGACGCTGCCATAGTGCAGCGTGCCGACGATCACTTCGCCTTCATGCACGATCTTCGGGCTGGCCAGTTTCTTGGGAAAGCCCCACAGCTCACGGCCGCCGGCGATCGGCGCGTCGTCATCGAGATACATCGAATGAACATAGGCGCCATGCTGGCCCTTGTAGCGGACCGGGATGACTTGGCCGGTCTCCGTATAGTCGCCGAAGCCAGTTGAATCCGGCATGCGGATGAATTCGTACTTGACCAGCGGCTCGTCGATTTCCAGCGGCTCCGGCACGACGGCCTCAAGCGCTTCGCGTGTCGTCCGGTAGGTGATGATGACGTATTCGCGGTTGAAGAAACGATAGGGCCCGGGCGGGAAGGAAGGGTTGGTGAGCGGCATCGCATAGGCGCGCTTCACGATATCGGCGATCTGCAAGGCGGTTGCCCCATTCGGTTCAGGAATGACTGCGCGAGTGCGCTGCGGCTTATGTTGCATGGCACCATGACAGTGCCGTGTCAGCTCCCTGACAGGCCCGGCGGCCGAAGTTCCAACGCGGTCGTATCCCTGTAATCGCGCCGACATATGGCTGTGGCATTGTCATGTTGCGGCGCACAAGAACGCGCCTCTTCGTGTTCCCTCCCAACACTCGCGAGATCACCATGGGTTTCCTGCCTTCGAAGAATGCCCTCGTCACCGGATCGACCAGCGGCATTGGCCTTGCCATTGCCCGCGCGTTTGCCGCTGAAGGCGCCAATGTCACCATCAACGGCCTGGGCGACTCGGCTGCCATCGAACAGGAGCGGGCCGGCATCGAAGCGGATTTCGGCGTCAAATGCCGCTACTCCGATGCCAACATGATGGACGGCGCGGCGGTGAGCGCCATGGTGCATGACGCCGAGGCAGCCTTTGGCAGCCTGGACATTCTCGTCAACAATGCCGGCATCCAGCATGTCGCGCCGATCGAGGACTTTCCCGACGACAAATGGGAAGCCATCATCCGCATCAACTTGCTGGCCGCCTTCTACGCCATCAAGGCCGCACTGCCCGGCATGAAGACGCGGAAATGGGGCCGCATCATCAACACCGCCTCGGCGCACGCGCTGGTCGCCTCGCCGTTCAAGTCCGCATATGTCTCGGCCAAGCACGGCATTTCAGGCTTGACCAAGACCGTGGCGCTGGAAGCCGCGCTGGACGGCGTCACCGTCAATGCGATCGCGCCCGGCTATGTCTGGACACCGCTGGTCGAAAAGCAGATTCCCGACACGATGAAGGCACGCGGCATGACCGAGGAACAGGTCAAGCATGATGTGCTGCTCGCCGCGCAGCCGACGAAGGAGTTCGTCACCGTCGAGGAATTGGCGGCGCTGGCGCTGTTCCTGTGCTCGGATGCCGCCAAGCAGATCACCGGAACGACCTTGCCGATGGACGGCGGCTGGACAGCACAGTAGAGCTTTTTCAGGCCAATTTCGGCACAGCCTGCGAGTAACTCAACAGTCATATCCATGAAAATCATCCAGATCTCCGATCCTCACCTGCTGCCGCCGGGCGGACTTCTGTACGGCTCCAATCCGCTCTCCCGATTGGAAGCCTGCCTTGCCGATATCGGCAAGAACCATGCCGATGCCGAACTGGTGGTGATTTCGGGCGACCTGACCAATGATGGCGAGCGCGCTGCCTATGCCGCCTTGAAGGAAAAACTGGCGGAATTTGCGCCGCCTTGCCGGCTGCTGCTGGGCAACCATGATGACCGGACGCTGTTTCTCGAGATGTTCCCGGATGCGGTTGCTGAACGCGGTTTTGTCCAGAGCATCGTCGACAGCGGGGAAGGCCGGCTGATCCTGCTCGACACGTTGGAGAGCGGACATGTCGAAGGCAGACTATGCGAGGCACGTCTCGCATGGCTGGATGAAAAGCTTCGAGAGGCGGGTGACCGGCCGGCATTCGTTTTCATGCATCATCCGCCGTTCAGGATTCACATGCCGGAACTCGACGATGTCCGGCTTGCCGACGCCGATGCCTTTCATGAGGTGCTGCAGCGGCACGGCAATGTCCGTCACATCTTCGCCGGACATGTCCACCGGCCAATCGCCGGCAGCTGGCGTGGCATTCCGGTCAGCACGCTGCGCAGCACCAACCACCAGACCGCGCTCGATTTTTCCGGCAGCTGGAGCCTCGGTCACGAGCCGCCGGCCTATGCCGTCATCTTCATCGACAGGGATGGCGTGGTGGTGCATTTCCACGATTTTCTGGGCGCCATCGGCGCCTAGCTAGCGCTGCCATCCGCCGGAGCAGAGGTCGCGTCAGAGATCCTTGACGATGCGATTGTCACGCCCGCCGAGATAAGTGTCCCACAAATGATCGGACATCAGTCTCCGATAATGCTTCGTGTTGATCAATCCTCGATATGAGGCGCCTCCGACATGAAAGAAGGCGCCACCCATCGCAACATGATCCGCTTGGGTTCCGTCGAGATTGAGACGGATTGTCGTTCTTGCTTCATCCGCGACCGCATCGTCGTGGAGCCGCCGATAGAGCACGGTCCAGTTTCCACCGCCGGTGTCCATTCCGTCGATGAAGCGAGGCGTGAAATCCATGTCGAGGTCCTCCACGGAGGAGAATCGATAGAAACAGAACCCCGCCCACAAGAACCAGCCTTCATGGCCCGGTTTCGCCTGGTATTTCGTGCCATAGACGGTCTTTCCTTCGAGCCGGCTCGGTATATCGACCGCGGTGATTGGAAAGCAATCATGGTCGAGAAAGCCGAAAAACTCAGGCCGCAGTGGCCGGACGATATTGTGGAATATCCAGTTCATGGCTGTTCCATGTGACCGGTTGGGATTGATTTCCCAGTTTCGGGGCAAAGGGAAATAGGCCACGCCTCGCGCCTGGCAGATGCTGGCGATGATTGTCCGCGCGGATTTGTTCGATGAGTTGTCGACAACGACAAGTGTCATACCGGACGAGTGCAGTTGCCAGGCCTGGGTCAATGCATCGATGACCCAGGGCGTGTTGAAGGCAATGACGAAGCAGGATCGTCTCGAGCCGGTTTGCCGCAGCTGCTCGGCGAATTTCAAGCCTTCGGCTGTTCCGCGCGCACGGAAATTGCCCTCAATCAAAGCATTGCGAAACGCCTTGAGCTTTCTGACTGGCCGATTCTGATTGAGCAGGTCGACCACGCCTTTAAACAATTTTAAGCCCATCAACACTTCGCCTAGTCTCGAGATAGACAGTCCATCCCATAGGATGAAGTCAAATTCGCTACAAGCAGATCAATGTCGATAACGCGGCCCTTTAGGGCGATAGAGAAATTTCTACGCAGAGATATTCTGCTCGGTGCATCGGGCAAGAGCGGCCTGACCTACATCTTCGCCGCATCTGCGCCTTGTACGCACTGACATTCCTGCGAACGAGCCATCACTCATAACAATCATGACAGGGACGCTTGAACCTCGCTCAAGCGTTCTGGCTGAGGGGTGCGAGCTCGAGCAAGGCCTGCGCGGCCGCGACGTCGGTGATCAGAAACCTGGCGTTGGTCGCGGCGATGCCGGCGCGGATCGCATGGATCTTGCGCACGCCGCCAGACGAGATGATGACCTTGGGGACCTTGCGGATATCGGCGGGGTTGATGGCCATGGCGCGATGGTTGACGGGATGATCGATGACATTGCCGTCGGCATCGACGAAGTGGCAGAGCACATCGCCGACCGCGCCTTTGTCCTTCAGGCTCTTGGCGTCCGACCAGTTGAGGATGCCGCGGCGGAATATCGATGCCTGCGTGCTGACGTCGCCGACGCTCAGCAGCGCGATGTCAACGGCCCGCGCCCGCTCGTAGAGCTGCTTGAGATCGTCCTGCTTCCACAGCGCATCGGCCAGATCCCGGTCGGGCACGAAAACCGGCGCGGTAATCTGATAGAGTTCCGTGCGATAGAATTCAGCGAAGCGCCAGGCGACGGCCGACGGATTGTGCGCGGTCGCGTGGGTGAGGCCGCCGAGGAGCGAGATCACCGTCATGTCGTCGACCTCGCGCCAGATCAGCGACCGCATGCAGACCTGCAGCGTCGCGCCCCAGCCAACCCCGATAGACAGTCCATTGGTGACCTGTTCGGAGATGTAGCGGCCGGTGGCATGTCCCACGACAGCGGCAACACTTTCCTCATCCTGGCTCGAGGCGGGCACGACGATCGCCTCCGTGAGTCCGAGGTGCTTTTCCAGTTCGCGTTGCAGCCGGATCAGCGATTCAGCCTGCGAATTGATGGTGATCTGCACCGTGCCGTCCTCGCGCGTTGCCGCCAGAAGGCGCAGGGCCTTGATGCGGCTGATCGCGAGGTGCTGGGCGACCTGTTCCTGCGTCAGGCCTTCAACATAGTAGAGATAGGCGGCCCTGAGCTTCAGCTCGTCCTGGTCGGACTGGAATTTCGTCCGCCTCGGCTTTTTTTCCACACCTGTCATGCCGCTCCCCTCGAGACGTATCCCCATAAACGATTTACAGGCGCAGGGAAATCTCACCATCCAATGGTGATCTGGCCGGCTCGGAAACCTCTGGGCTTTTGAAAAAGCTGCCCAGAATCTCTGGTGCATAATTGTACAATAATTTCCTATATGGCATAAATGTACTAATTATGAAAGCGCTTGCCAGGATAGAAGGACCCACTATGCGAATACTGCTCTCAAACGATGATGGAATTGACGCGCCAGGCCTGGCGATCCTGGAACGGGCGGCGGCGCTCCTGAGCAACGATGTCTGGACCGTCGCGCCGAGTGGAAACCGCAGCGGCTTCGGTCATTCGATAACGCTGCGGCAGAGTTTTACCGTGGAAGAGGTCTCGGCCCGCCGCTATTCATGCAGCGGTACGCCGGCCGACTGCGTCATTGCTGCCATGCATTGGGTGTTCCGGAACAGCTCGAAACCGGATCTTGTCCTGTCGGGCATCAATGAAGGGCGCAACGTTGCCGAGGACGTATCGTATTCCGGCACAATGGCGGTGGCGCGCGAGGCTGCCTTGTGCGGCATCCCGGGTGTCGCGTTTTCCATGCCGCGCGACAGCCAGGCCTATGGCGAAGACGATGTCGCGTGGCTGGCCGCACGCATCGCCGGCTTCTGGAACACAAGACAGGAATGGGCTCAGGAGGGCCATTGGCTGAGCGTCAACCTGCCGCGCCTTGTGCCGGCTTCCATGCGCGCGGCGCGGATAGGGCGTGACAAATGCGCGACACGGGTCGTCATTCATGCCGAAGATGCCCGCAGCGCCCGCATCGAGCCGCTGGCCGACCGCAATTACGCGACGACGCCGGGAGACGAGAACAGCCTTATTGATTCCGGCATCGCCTCGGTCACCTGCCTGAACTGGATGGGCCATGCCGCCGTGCCCGCGGGCGCGCTGTCGGAACTGGACGACACGCTTGAGCAGGCTGTCGCCTAGACCGGTATACCAGAGAGGAAATGAGGCGCCGGACCATCCGGCGCCTTCCACTTGTGCGAAGTGGCAAGATCAGTATTTCGGATAGACCTCGAGCAGGCAGTCATCGAGGTAGCTGTTGACGAAGCCCGAGATGGTCACCGCATGCGTCTCGATACCGCCATCGTCATGGAGCACATGTTCGAGATAGCCTACCTCTCGATTGCCGCCCATTTCCGGCACCAGTTCCTCGCGCGTCGTGAAGGCGATGGACGAGCACCATTCAAGCCGGATGCCGTCATGTCCGCGCGAACGCTGCTGGTGCAGGTGCCCGCTAGCAATCATTTTCAGCTGCGGGTGCTGCATGAGTTCGCGCAGGTTCTCGCGGCCGATCGGGTCGACGGTCCAGTAGGTCAGTTCGGTGCTTTCAGGCGTATCGACGAACAATGGCTGGTGCGAGAACAGCGCCAGGTGCCTGTCACCGAGTGTCTGCAACTGTTCATGAATCCAGTCGTATTGCTGTTGCTCGCCGTCAAGCCCTGAACCGACACGCAGGGAATTGATGCCTAGAAGCCGCCAGTTGCCTTGATCGATCGACCATTTGTCAGCGCCGTAGTAACGCTCGTAGCGTTCAAGCCTGGTCGGGCTGATCGCGCTGCCCATGACCGTCTTCGGCTGCGACAGGCGCGGATTGTCCCCGACATCGTGATTGCCGGGGATATAGCGGATATCCTTGCCGGCCCGCTGCAGGAACTCGCGGCAGAACGGATAGTCCTCCTCGAAACGGATGCCGTCCAGCGTGATGTCGCCGGTATGGATGATCAGGTCGTGATCGGCGGCCTTGAGCACATCGACCATGAGTTCGTTGTTCTCGTGAAAGCGCTGCGTTCGCGGCGACAAATGCGTGTCGGATATCTGCATAATTCGAATCGAGGCCATGGATCTCTCTTTTGCGGGTCTCTCGTGTCTGATGCGACGCTGCCTCAGAAGTGTACAATTGTATTGACATATAAAAGATAGTTCAATATTCGATTTTGGCGGTCAGCGGATCGCCAGGCTTGATCGCGCGCATTGCCGCGCTGGTTCCGGAGGGATCAGGCTGGAAGTTCTCGGGGAGAGGGAGGCGGCCATGTCCGGCATTGAGATCAGGAATCTCAACAAGAGGTGGGCGACCTTTGACGCCGTCAAGGATGTCAGCTTCGAGGTAAGGCCTGGTTCCCTGACCGTGCTTCTCGGGCCATCGGGTTGCGGCAAGTCGACGACGCTTCGCCTGATCGCCGGGCTCGATGATGTCACCTCCGGCCAGATATTCATCGGCGGCAAGGATGTAACCGCGCTGCCTCCGGCCAAGCGCGGCCTTGCCATGGTGTTCCAGTCCTACGCCCTTTTCCCGCATCTCAGTGTTGCCGAGAACATCCTGTTCGGCCTCAAGGTGCGGCGGGTGCCGGCCGGGGAGCGGACGCGCCGCCTGCGGAAGGCGGTCGACATTCTGGGGCTGGGGGCGCTTCTTGACCGCAAGCCCTCCCAGCTTTCGGGCGGTCAGCAACAGCGCGTCGCCCTCGGTCGGGCGATCGTCGCCGAAGCGGCGGTATGCCTCATGGATGAGCCGCTGTCCAATCTCGATGCGCAGCTTCGCCATGAAATGCGCAAGGAAATCCGGACCATCCAGCAAGCGTTAGGCATGACCATGGTCTATGTTACCCATGATCAGATCGAGGCAATGAGCCTCGCCGATCAGGTCATCCTCATGCGCGGCGGACGCATCGAGCAAAAGGCCGATCCCGTAGGGCTGTATCTGCGGCCGGCGACATCCTTCGCGGCCCGGTTCATCGGCACGCCGCCGATGAACCTCGTCTCGCTCACCAATGGCCCGGCAGGCGCCATTGTAAAGGGATCGTCGGGGCCGGCGCTGGTCGAGGGCAATGGCGACGGGCTGTCGCTCGGGCTGCGGCCCGAAGAAATCAGGATCGAGCAGGATGGCGTCGTTGCAGCCGTCATCCGCGGCATCGAATATCATGGCGCTGACAGCATTCTGGAATGCAGCGTTGGCGACCAGCTGCTGCAGGTGCGGGTGGAAGGTATCCGCCGCCAGTCGGTGGGCGACCAGGTGCGGCTGGGCTGGCTGCCAGACGCCATGCATGTCTTCGACGACAAGGACGGCAACCGGGTCGAGCGCAGGGCGCTGGTCGGTCAGGCGGCGACGGGTGAGCGCGCGCTGCGCGCGGTGCCTTGAACCGCCGAATGGCCAACGCGGTAAACGATGAACGCGGTGGCCCTTGAATTCGCGATCAACAAGCATCCAAAAAATCGGAGGAAACGATGCTGAATGTAAGTGGTAGGTGGATCGGCGCCGCGTTGCTTGGAGCAGGTCTCAGTTTCGGCGTGGCGCAAGCGGCGCCGGTTGAGATCAGCCTCTATTATCCCGTCGCCATCGGTGGTCCGGTGACCAAGATCGTCGATGACCTGATCACCAGGTTCGAGGCGGCCAATCCCGACATCAAGGTCAAGGCGATCTATTCCGGCACCTATTCCGAGACGATCAGCAAGTCGTTGACAGCTTTCAAGGCTGGCCAGCCGCCGGAGCTGGCGGTGATGCTGTCAGCCGACGTTTTCACGTTGATCGACGAAGGCGCTGTCGCGCCGATCGACGATTTCATCAAGACCGACGACGACAAAGCCTGGCTCGCCGGATTCTCGCCGGTGTTCATGCTGAACAGCAAGAGCGAAGACAAGACGTGGGGCATTCCGTTCCAGCGTGGCACCACCATCTTCTTCTGGAACAAGGATGCCTT
This sequence comes from Mesorhizobium sp. INR15, assembly GCF_015500075.1. Classification (NCBI taxonomy): domain Bacteria; kingdom Pseudomonadati; phylum Pseudomonadota; class Alphaproteobacteria; order Hyphomicrobiales; family Phyllobacteriaceae; genus Mesorhizobium; species Mesorhizobium sp. INR15. Next base: position 1,708,228 of record NZ_CP045496.1, read on the forward strand.
CAAGCAGGCAGGTCTTGATCCCGATGTCGGTCCTCAGAACTGGGAACAGGTCGTCGATTTCGCTACCAAGCTGACCAAGCGGGACGCCGGCGGCAACGTTACGCAATGGGGCATGCAGGTGCCGTCGTCGCTGACCTCCTACTGGCTGCTGCAGGGCTATGTCGCGCAAAATGGCGGCACTATCGCCGACATCTCCGGAACCAAGACCCATTTCGACGCGCCAGAGGTGGTCGAAGGCCTGCAATATTGGACGGATCTGGCGCTCAAGCACAAGGTGATGAAGCCGGGCGTCATCGAATGGGCGACCAACCCGAAGGACTTCTTCGAGGGCCGCGCCGCCATGATCACCACCACCAGCGGCAACCTGACCAACGTCAAGACCAACGCGCCGTTCCCCTTCGGCGTGCAGATGCTGCCCGAGCACAAGAAGCGCGGCGCGCCGACCAGCGGCGGCAACATCTTCATCTTCAACGGCACCGCGCCCGAAAAGCAGCAAGCGGCCTTCCAGTTCGTCAAGTGGCTGACCTCCGCCGACCAGGCCGCCGAATGGAGCATCAAGACCGGCTATATCGCGCCGCGCGATGATGCCTGGAACACGCCGGCGATGCAGGCCTATGTCAAGGAATTCACAGGTGCCGCGGTTCCGCACGACCAGATTCCGTTCATGGTGCCGGAGCTTTCCACGCATGAGAACCAGCGTGTCGCCCGCGTCGTCGACGATGGCATTGAGGCTGCGCTCACCGGCTCCAAGACACCGGCGCAAGCAATGGCCGACGCACAGCAGGAAGCCGATCGCATCCTGAAGGAATACCGCTGACCGACCAGAAGGGCGGCGGTTCGAAACGGATCCGCTGCCCGGCTTCCCCGTCGCCGACAGGAAAGGCTGTTTCGTGACACAGGGACGAAATCAGATCACCGCATGGCCGCTGCTCCTGCCGGCGGTCGTGCTGCTGGCGGCGTTTACGCACGTCCCGGCGGTGATGACGCTGGTCAACAGCTTCTACAACACGCCGCGCGGCGTGCGTCCGGCAAAGTTCGTCGGCGTCGGCCACTACACCGACATGCTCAGCGACCCGGTGTTCCTGTCGGCGTTGAAGAACAATGCCATCTACGCCATCGGTACCGTGCCGGTGGCGATCGGGCTGGCCATGCTGATGGCGCTGATCGTCAATTCGTCCATACGCGGCAGGGGCTTGCTGCGCATGTCCTTCTTCCTGCCAACCATCCTGCCGATGATCGCCGTGGCCAACATCTGGCTGTTCTTCTACACGCCCGGCTACGGGCTCATCGACCGCTTCCTCGGCCTGTTCGGCTTTGCCGAGCGCAACTGGCTGGGCGATGGCTCGACGGCGCTGGGAAGCCTGATGGTGCTGGCTGTCTGGAAGGAAGCCGGCTTCTTCATGATCTTCTACCTGGCCGCGCTGCAGCAGATCAGTCCTTCGCTCGGCGAGGCCGCCGCGCTAGAAGGCGCCGGCCGCTGGTACTTCTTTCGCCGCGTCACTTTCCCGCTGCTGATGCCGACCACGCTGTTCGTGCTGATCAACGCCATCATCAACTCGTTCCGGCTGATCGACCATGTCATCGTCATGACCCGTGGTGGGCCTGACAATGCCAGCACGCTGCTGCTCTATTACATCTACCAGACCGCGTTCCGCTTCTGGGATACCGGCTATGCCGCCGCGTTGACCATGGTCCTGCTGGCGCTGCTCGCCGCGCTCGCCTTCGTGCAGTTCGGCATTCTCGACCGGAGGGTCCATTACAAATGACCGTCACCGCTCTTCCCCAGCCGATACAGTCGCGCGAACATGGCTTCTGGCACGCCATAGAGGTCATCGGCTGCTATCTCCTCGGCGCGCTGTGGATCCTGCCGCTGCTCTATGCGGTCTGGATGGCGTTCCATCCGGCCGAGTATGAGGTGCGCTTTGACCTCACAGCGCCGCTGACGCTGGCCAATTTCATCCAGGCCTGGAACGCGGCTCCCTTCGCGCGCTATTTCCTCAACACTTTCGTGCTGATCACGGTCATCCTGATCTCGCAATTCGTCATCTGCACGCTCGCGGCCTATGCCTTCGCCCGCTACGATTTCCGCGGCAAGACGGTGGTGTTCATGCTGGTGCTGGTTCAACTGATGATCATGCCAGAGGTGCTGCTGGTCGAGAATTACCGGACCATGGTCAAGCTTGGGCTCGTCGACACCGTGCTGGCCATGGGGCTGCCTTACATGGCTTCGGCCTTCGGCATTTTCCTGCTGCGTCAGGCGTTCCTGACTGTGCCCAAGGAATTGGACGATGCCGCGCGCGTCGAAGGGGCGGGACCGCTCGGCATCCTGCTCAAGGTCTACGTTCCCCTGTCGCGCCCGATCTACGTCGCCTATGGGCTGGTGTCGGTCAGCTATCACTGGAACAATCTGCTATGGCCGCTGGTGATCACCAACTCGGTCTCGACCAGGCCGCTGACTGTCGGCCTGCAGGTCTTTGCTTCGCCCGACCAGGGCGTGCAGTGGAGCATCATCTCGGCCGCTGCCCTAATGACATCGGCGCCGTTGCTGATCGGTTTCCTGCTGTTCCAGCGCCAGTTCGTGCAGAGCTTCATGCGGGCCGGCATCAAGTAGCCGGCCTACAGGCCGGATTCTCGTTTTGCCGTTGCGAGATCCTGTCGGCAATTCGACGGACTGCCGTCTTCGGAGTGGTCAAGCAGGCCGCTGCGTCCGGTTTTCCATGTCTGACGCGCAGCCGTCAGCCGGCCTCTGCAAAGGGTCCATAAAATGCGCAACTTTGGACATTAGTCTTGACAGAAATACAGATGTTCAATACCCGTCAGGCACTTGAACAGCATGCAAGTGGGAGGAATGAGCGGTATGGCTTCCAATGTTTCGTTGACGGGCCTTGCCCGCGATCTTGAGGTGCGGGCCAAGTCGGGCAAGCCTATCCGCATCGGCCTGATTGGCTCCGGCGAAATGGGTACCGACATCGTCACCCGCGTCGCCCATATGTCGGGCATCGAGATCGGTGCCATTTCCGAACTGAATTTGCCGGCGGCCAGCAAGGCTGTCGACATCGCCTTCCAGGAAACCGGCCATGCGCGCGAAGTGTCGAACGCCTCGGCCATGACGGCTGCCATGGAAGCCGGCAAGGTCGCGGTAACCAACGACGCCAACCTGGTCATCAACAATGACCTGATCGACGTGGTGATCGACGCCACCGGCGTTCCCGCCGTCGGCGCCGAGATCGGGCTTCGCGCCATGGAGCACGGCAAGCATCTGGTGATGATGAATGTCGAGGCCGACGTCACCATTGGCGCCTATCTGAAGAGCGAGGCCGACCGGCTCGGCGTGACCTATTCGCTGGGTGCGGGCGATGAGCCTTCTTCCTGCATGGAGCTGATCGAATTCGTCTCGGCCATGGGCCATCCGATCGTCGCCGCCGGCAAGGGCAAGAACAATCCGCTCAACATCGACGCGACGCCTCCCGCCTATGAAGAGGAAGCCAGGCGCCGGCACATGAATGTGCGCATGCTGGTCGAGTTCGTCGACGGTTCCAAGACGATGGTCGAAATGGCGGCGATCGCCAATGCCACCGGGCTGGTTCCCGACAAGCCTGGCATGCACGGCCCGGCGGCGACGCTTGGTGAACTGTCCAAGGTGCTGGTGCCGGAAAAGGATGGCGGCGTGCTGTCCCGGGTCGGCGTCGTCGATTATTCGATCGGCAAGGGTGTCGCGCCCGGCGTCTTCGTCGTCGCCGACATGTCGCATCCGCGCATCTCGGAGCGCATGGAAGACCTGAAGATGGGCAAGGGTCCGTACTTCACCTTCCACCGACCCTATCATCTGACCTCGCTCGAAGTGCCGCTGACCTGCGCTCGCGTCGTGCTCTACGGCAAGGCCGACATGGTGCCGCTGGCAAAGCCGGTGGCCGAGGTCTGCGCTGTGGCCAAGAAGGATATGCAGCCCGGCGAGAAGCTCGATGCGATCGGCGAATATTGCTACCGCGCCTGGATCATGACGGCGGCGGAAGCGCGCGCCGCCAAAGCGGTTCCTTGCGGCCTGCTGCAAGGCGGCTCGGTCACCGCGCCGATCAAGAAGGGTGAGCTCATCACCTACGCCAACGCAGCTCCCGCGCCGGGCTCCAAGATCGCCGAATTGCGCGCCCGCCAGGACAAGCTCGTTTACGGCACCGAGGGAGCGTGATCATGGCTGGAGCCAGCAAAGCCGTCGCGGACAGCCGCGCCAACCTGCCCTTTGTCTATCGCCAGTACAGCGCCGAGCAGCTGAAAGACGTGCTCTACAAGATGTACCTTATCCGCCGCTTCGAGGAGGGCGCGGAGGAGTGCTACACGCGTGGCCTCATTCACGGGACGATGCATCTGTCGATCGGGCAGGAGGCCAGCGCCATGGGCATCTGCATGCCGCTGGCCGAGGATGACCAGATCACCTCGACCCATCGCGGCCATGGCCACTGCATTGCCAAGGGCGCCGAGGTCAAGCGCATGTTCGCCGAGTTCTTCGGCAAGACCACTGGCTACTGCAAGGGCCGGGGCGGCTCGATGCACATCGCCGATGTCGCAAAGGGCAATCTCGGCGCCAATGGCATCGTCGCCGGCGGCATTCCGATCGCCGTCGGTGCGGGCCTGTCCTCCAAGATGATGAAGACCGGCAAGGTCGTGGTGTCCTTCTTTGGCGATGGCGCCAACAATGAGGGCGCTTTCCACGAGGCGCTGAACATGGCTTCGATCTGGAAACTGCCGGTGATTTTCGTGTGCGAGAACAACGGCTACGGCATGTCGACTTCGACGGCGCGCTCGACCGCGGTCAAGAACATCGCCGACCGGGCCGCCGCCTATTCGATGCCCGGCGTCATCGTCAACGGCAACATCTTCTCCGAGGTCGCCGAGGCCTCGCACCAGGCCGTGGCGCGCGCCAGGGCAGGCGAGGGACCGACACTGATCGAGTCCAAGACCTACCGTCATCGCGGTCACTCCAAGAGCGACCGCAACCGTTATCGCACCAAGGAAGAGATCGAGGACTGGATGTCGAACCGCGATCCGATCACGCTGTTCGAAAACGAGCTGCAGGAATTCGGCTTTGTCGACCAGAAAGGCATCGAGGCGATTCGCGACGCGGTGGCGCAGGAAATCGCCGAAGGCATCGACTTCGCCAAGACCAGCCCGTCCCCCGACATCCGAGACGTTCAGAATTTTGTTTATACGGAGCAGGCGTGATGGACGCGATGGTGCGTGAACTAAGCTACGCCCAGGCGATTCAGGAAGCCATGGCAGTCGCCATGGACATGGACGAACGGGTCTTCCTGATGGGCGAGGATATCGGCGTCTATGGCGGTGCCTTCCAGGTGACCGGCGATCTGGTCGAGCGCTTCGGCGCCGAGCGGGTGATCGACACGCCGATTTCGGAGCTGGGTGGAGCGGGCGTCGCGGTGGGCGCCGCGATGACCGGCATGCGGCCGATCTTCGAATTCCAGTTCTCCGATTTCGCCACGCTGGCGATGGAGCAGATCGTCAACCAGGCGGCCAAGATGCGCTTCATGCTGGGCGGCGAGGTTTCCGTCCCGGTGGTCATGCGTTTCCCCGCCGGTTCCGGCACGGGTGCCGCCGCGCAGCACAGCCAGAGCCTTGAGGCCTGGCTCGGCCATGTGCCCGGCCTCAAGGTCATCCAGCCGGCGACGCCCTACGATGCCAAGGGCATGCTGCTGGCCGCCGTCGCCGATCCAGATCCGGTGATGATCTTCGAGCACAAGCTGCTCTACAAGATGAAGGGTCATGTGCCCGAGGGCTATTACACGGTGCCGATCGGCAAGGCCGACATCCGCCGCGAAGGCCGGGACCTGACCATCGTTGCCACCTCGATCATGGTGCACAAGGCGCTGGAGGCGGCAGCCGTTCTGGAAGCCGAGGGCATCGACATCGAAGTGGTCGATCTCCGGACCATCCGGCCGATGGACAAGCAGACCGTCATCGACAGCGTCAAGAAGACCTCGCGGCTTCTGTGCGTCTACGAAGCGGTCAAGACACTGGGCATCGGCGCCGAGGTCAGCGCCATGATCGCCGAGAGCGATGCGTTCGATTACCTGGACGCGCCGATCGTGCGGCTGGGCGGCGCCGAGACGCCGATCCCCTACAATCCGGAGCTCGAGAAGGCTGTTGTGCCGCAGGTTCCCGACATCATCGCCGCCGCCCGCGACCTCGTGAAAGGGGTGCGCTGACCCATGCCGACCGAAGTCATTCTTCCCAAGGTCGACATGGATATGGCCACCGGACAGATCTCGCGCTGGTTCGCCGAGGAAGGCGCCAGGGTCAAGAAGGGCGACCTCCTGTTCGAAATCGAAACGGACAAGGCGGCGATGGAAATCGACGCGCCAGCCAGCGGCATCGTGCGCGATATCACGGGCAAGGAAGGCGTGGATATCGCGGTCGGCTCTGCCGTCGCGTGGATCTATGCCGACGATGAGGCCTATGGGGCTGTTTCGGCAAAGCAGGACAAGGCGCCAATCTCCCCCCTCGTGGGGGAGATGTCGACGAAGTCGACAGAGGGGGGCGCTGTCCCGCCTGCGTTGCATTCTGTCGCGCCCCCCTCTGGCCTGCCGGCCATCTCCCTCACAAGGGGGGAGATCAGCCACCTTTCAAGCGGCCGCGCGACTCCGCTGGCACGCCGTCTGGCGCGCGAAGCGGGTCTTGCTGTGTCTGGTATCACCGGCACTGGCCCGCACGGCCGTGTGGTCAAGGCCGATGTCGAAGCGGCGGTTGCCGGCGGCGCCAAGGCCGCACCAGCGAGTGCTCCAACAGCCCCCGCCGCCGCGCCGAAGGCCATGTCGGACGAGCAGGTGCTGAAACTGTTCGAGCCGGGCTCCTATGAGTTGGTCCCGCATGACAATATGCGCAAGACCATCGCGCGGCGCCTGGTCGAGGCCAAGACAACCATCCCGCATTTCTACCTGACGCTCGACTGCGAACTCGACGCACTGCTGGCGCTGCGCACGCAGATCAATGCGGCAGCCCCGGTGAAGAAGACCGAAAAGGGTGATGCGCCCGCCTACAAGCTGTCGGTCAACGACATGGTCATCAAGGCGATGGCGATGGCACTGAAGGCGGTGCCCGATGCCAATGCCTCATGGACTGAAGGCGCCATGGTCAAGCACAAGCATGCTGATGTCGGTGTTGCGGTGTCCATTCCTGGCGGCCTGATCACGCCGATCATCCGCAAGGCCGACGAAAAGACGCTGTCGGTGATCTCCAACGAGATGAAGGACCTGGCCAGCCGCGCGCGCAGCCGCAAGCTGAAGCCGGAAGAGTATCAAGGCGGCACGACGGCGGTTTCCAATCTCGGCATGTTCGGCATCAAGGACTTTGCCGCGGTCATCAATCCACCGCATGCGACGATCCTGGCGGTCGGCGCCGGCGAGGAGCGGGCGGTGGTGAAGAACGGCGAGATCAAGATCGCAACCGTGATGTCGGTGACGCTGTCAACCGATCACCGTGCCGTCGACGGCGCGCTGGGTGCTGAACTGCTGGTCGCCTTCAAGCGGCTGATCGAAAACCCGATGGGCATGCTGGTCTAGGCCACCGGCTCAAGCCGGCGCCTATAATGCGCCGGCTTACGACAGAAACGCCTTGTCAGGTGTCGACCCGTGACCCATGTTCCCCAGTGGATTGCGATCAAGGGAGGCCAGCATGCCCGCATTCGACCCGTCTGATGTGAAAACCCTGTTCGGCAAGGTCATGGGTGCGTCGCCATCGGACATCAAGCTGGTGGCGCAGCGCTTGCATGATCATGCCTTCGAGCCGCGCATGTCGGCGGAGGAGACGAAGCAGCTTGTGGTCAACCTGGGTTATGAGAGCCTGGATGCGTTCTGCGCTGATATCGGCCTGCCCACGCATATTGCCGAGCGCTGGAGCCGTTTTGGCGTTTCCGGTGAGATGAAGCAGGTGTTCACGCTGCTGGCGGCACAGCGCAGGCGGGTGGCCGAGGCCATCGCCGAGTTCGAATCCATGACGCATGTCGGCGTCGAGGATTATTTGCGCGAACGCGGCCTGATCTAAAGTGTATTGATATTCAGGTGATGCCGGTCTGCAAACGGCAGCTTCCTGCGCTTCCGGTGCTCACGTACTTCAAGTACGCTCCGCTCCGGTTCTCGGAACCAGCCGTCTTCGACTCGGCCTGACCTGAATCTCGACACACCTTGAGGCTCAGCTGCCTCTGGCCAGCAGCGCCGTGGCGGTGTCGCTGTCAGTGATCAACACGTTGGTGCTGACGGCCTTCAGCGCCGCGAGGATCGCCGGAACCTTGCGTTTCCCGCCCGCGGCCAGAACGACATTGGGCACCTGGCCGACCACGTCGAGGTCGACAGCCATGACACGGCCGTTGATCTCGTGATCGACCAGCCGGCCGGCGGCGTCGACGAAGTAGCACAGCATGTTGGCGACAGCACCTTTGGCCTTCAGCGATGCGATCAGCGACGAGGGCACGATGCCGTGCCGGAAGATCGTCGCGTCGGGCGACATGTCGCCGACGGTGAGCAGCGCGATGTCGGCGGCCGCCGCACGCTGGCGCACGTCCTGCAGGGCCGGCTGTGCCCACAGGAGATCGCGGAGCGCCGAGGTGTCGACCGTCACCGGAGCCGGGATCTGATAGCTGTCGACCTCGAAGACATCGGCGACCTTGGCGGCGACGATCGACGGGTTGATCCATTGCGAATGCGGCAGGCTGCCCACCAGCGCCACCACCGACGCCTGTTTCAGCTGCCGGCGGGCAAGAAAGCCCAAGCTGGCATGCAGCGTCGCGCCGCCGCCGATCGCCAGCGTCATGCCATCCTGCATCTGCGCGCCAAGATAGGCGGCGACAGCGTGGCCAATGGCCTTCTCCAGGTGTTCGTGGGCCGAAGGGGTCGGGATGACGACAGCGGCGTTGAGACCCCAACGCGTCTCCAATGCGCGCTCAAGCGCCACCTGCTCGGCGGTTGGCGCATTGATCGTGGTGACGACGATGCCTTCAGCCGTGCAGGCGGCCAGCGTGCGCATGACCTTTACCCTGGAAACATCAAGCTTCTCAGCGATCTGCTCCTGCGTGAAACCCTCGACATAATAGAGCCAGGCCGTCTTGACGTTGAGATCCGACGACACCATCGGCAATGCGGGACGAGTCGACTTGGGTTCTTCCGCAGGCATCGTTTCCTTCCCCTCATGCGCCATCGCCTGGCCGCATAGCCGTCATCGGAGAAACACCGTCCGGATGTCAACCGGCGCCATCTCGCGGGCACCTCGATTGTTGCACAATTGTGATCATTTGTAATTGACAATGTACATATGAACATATTTTGTGGGTTTCACGCGCTGTGTCATCCACCAGTCATATGCGCCGTGCAGGGAGGAAGAGACGGGGAACCGGCCAAGGGCCGGACCGTTCATGCGCAGACAAGACAGGAGGTCTCATGAAGACGCTATTCATCAAGCTGCTGGCCAGCCAGCTGGCGCTCGCGGCAACTTTGTTTGCCGGCGTCGCCGGCGCCGAAACGCTGACGCTCTACACGTCCCAGCCGGAAGCCGATGCGGCCAAGACCGTCGAAGCCTTCAAGAAGGCGAAGCCCGGCATCGACGTCACGATCTACCGCTCCGGCACGAGCGACATCCTCACCAAGATGGCTGCAGAGTTCGCGGCCGGCAGCCCACAGCCCGACGTGCTGCTGATCGCGGACGCGGTGAGCATGGAGCTGCTGAAGAAAGACGACCGGCTGATGGCCTACCCCGAAGCCAAGCTCGATGGCATCGAGGCTGACGCCTATGACGCCGACAAGACCTATTTCGGCAGCAAGCTGATCACCACCGGTATCGTCTACAACACCGCTGCCGCTGAAAAGCCCGAGCATTGGGCCGATCTTGCCAAGCCGGCCTATGCCGATGGCCTTGTGATGCCCAGCCCGCTCTATTCGGGTGCTGCTGCCTACCTGCTGTCGGGCTTCGCCGGCGACACCAATTACGGCTGGGATTTCTTCCAGAAGCTGAAGACCAACAACACCGTCAGCGTGCGCGGCAATGGCGCGGTGCTGAAGTCGGTGGCATCAGGTGAGAAGCCCTATGGCATTCTCGTCGACTTCATGGCGATGAATGCCAAGAAGAAGGGCTCACCGGTCGAGTTCGTGTTCCCAAGCGAGGGCGTGCCTGCAGTGACCGAGCCGGTCGCTATCATGAAGACCGCCAAGAATGTCGAGGGCGCCAAGGCCTTCGTCGACTTCATCCTCTCGGACGAAGGCCAGAAGCTGGCGCTGTCGATGGGCTATCTGCCGGCGCGGGCCTCGGTTGGCCGCCCCGAATGGCTGCCGGAAGGCGTCAAGGTCAAGGTGATGTCCTTCGACACCAAGGCAATCGTCGCCAAGACCGATGCCGACAAGGCGAAGTTCTCGGAACTGTTCGGCGGCTAACAAGGTGCGCGGCAATTCCGGCGGGATGCCATTTCAGTGGCGTCCCGCCTTCGCCGCCAGGCCGATCCGGGGAAAGCAATCATGTCCACAAGGGTGAAGCAAAGTCTGGGACAGGAACTGGCCCTGACGCTGGCGGTGGCTGCTGTCATCGTCGTGCTGTCGCTGCTGCCGATGCTGCGCCTTCTCAAGGAGATCGTCGCACCGGGCGGCACCGTGTCCAGCGTGGCCATAGAGGCCGGCCTGGCCAGCCCCGCGACCTGGATAGCGACCTGGCATACATTGGTGGTCGGCATCGGCGGCACCTTGCTCGCGGTGCTGTCGGGAACGCTGGTGGCGGTCCTTATTACCTTGACGGATATCCGTGGCCGCGGCGCCCTCGTGCTCTGCTACGTCATGCCCCTGATGATCGCGCCGCAGGTCACCGCGCTTGCCTGGCTGCAACTGTTCGGTCCGGCAAGCCCATTCCTCAAGCTGTTTGGCGCGGCACCGCCGCTCGGCACGAAGAACCCGCTCTACTCAACCTCGGGCATCATCCTGCTGCTGGGCGTGCAATATGGGCCGCTGGTTTTCCTGCTGGTGCGCGCCGGCCTGCGCAAGCTGCCGCGCGAGTTGGTCGAAGCCGCGCGCGCGGGTGGTGCCGGATGGCTCTCGGTGCTGTTCACCATCGTGCTGCCGCTGATGACGCCTTCCATCATGGCGGCGGCGGCGCTGGCTTTCGTTTCCTGCGTCGGCAATTTCGGCATTCCGGCCTTTCTCGGCATTCCGGCCAATTATCTCGTGCTGCCGACCCTGATCTACCAGAGGCTTGCGGGCGGCGGCCCGGCCGTGCTTGGCGAGACGGCATTCCTTTCGGTGCTGATCGGCATCATCGCCATGGCCGGCATTCTCGCCCAGGAGGTCATGAGCCGCCGCCGCGACTACCGCATCAGTTCCACCTCGCTGCCGGCCGAGCCTTACGAACTTGGGCGCTGGCGGCTCCCTGTCCAGATCGGCATGTGGCTGCTGATTGTCCTGGTGCTGGTGCTGCCACTGTTTGGGCTCGTCCTGACCTCGCTGGTGCCGGGCTATGGCATCGCGCTCAATGCCACGACGGCGACGCTGGACAACTATCGTTTCGTCCTGTTCGAACATGCCGCCGCCAGCCGCGCTTTCTTCAACAGCTTCTGGCTGTCGATCGCGGCGGCTTTCTTCGCGGTCATTGTCGCCGTGCCGATCGGCTATCTCATAGCCTGGGGCAAGCAGCGCTGGGTGCGGCTGCTCAATCTGTCGGTCGAACTGCCCTATGCCTTGCCCGGCGTTGTGCTGGCCATCGCCTCGTTGCTGTTGTTCCTGCGGCCGATCCCGCTGACAGGCATCCAGCTCTACAACACCGTCTGGATCATTCTGTACGCCTACCTTGCCCGCTTCCTGGTTCTGGCCTTGCGGCCGACGATCAGCGGCTATCACCAGATCGACCGGGCGCTGGAGGAAGCCGCGCAAGTGGCGGGCGCCGGCCTGTTCATGCGCATGCGCACCATCATCTTTCCGCTCGTGGCACCGGCCGCGATCGCCGGCGGTCTGTTGATCTTCATGACGGCACTCAGCGAACTGACGGTTTCGGCGCTTCTGTGGTCGTCGGGCTCGGAAACGATCGGCGTGGTGATGTTCTCCTTCGAACAGGGGGGCGATTCCAACTACGCGGCGGCAATGTCGGTGATCACCGTGGCGGTCACGTTCGTGCTGATGCTGGTGACCAATCTCATCGGCCCCCATCTTCCCAGCGGAGTTCTGCCATGGCGAGATTGACCCTCGACAATGTGACCAAGAGCTTCGCCGAGTTCGACGCGGTGAAGGATGTTTCAATCGATGTCAGGGATGGTGAGTTCCTGGCGGTGCTCGGACCCTCCGGCTGCGGCAAGACGACATTGCTCAGGCTTGTCGCCGGCTTCGAGAAAGTGACGTCAGGCGAAATTCGGATTGGCAACGAGATCGTCTCGGCAAAGGGCGGCAATGTTGCGCCGGAAAAGCGCCGGGTCGGCATCGTCTTCCAGAATTATGCGCTGTGGCCGCATATGAGCGTGGCCGAGAATATCGGCTATTCGCTGAAGGTGGCCGGCCTGGACAAGGCCGTCGCTCGCCAGAAGGTCACCGATGCGCTGGCGCTGGTCAACCTGCAAGGCCTGGGCGACCGCAGGCCGGCCAACCTGTCCGGCGGCCAGCGCCAGCGTGTGGCACTGGCGCGTTGCCTGGTCGCGGCTCCTTCGCTGGTGCTGTTCGACGAACCTCTCGCCAATCTCGATGTGCATCTGAGAGCCGCGATGGAAGACGAGTTCGCCGCCTTTCACAAACGCACCGGCACGACCATCGTCTACATCACCCATGATCAGGCCGAGGCGATGGCGCTGGCCGACCGCATCGCGGTAATGGATCGTGGCCGCCTGGCACAGCTTGCGACCCCGCGCGAGCTCTACCATGAGCCGGCAAACGAGATGGTCGCCTCCTTCATTTCGCAAGGTATTTTGCTTCCCGCCGAGGTGCTGGGCAGCGAGACATCAGGCCACTGCAAGGTGCGGGTGCTCGGCCAGGGACTGGTGGTTCGCTGCAGGGCTGGGGAAGCGCCGCGCGCCGGTGCCAAGATCTGTTGCCGGGCCGCTGATCTGGAAGTTGTTGGCGGTGATCAGCCTGGTGTGGACGGCACCGTAAAGCGCGCGATCTATCGAGGCGGCGCCGCGCGGATCGAGTTTTCGCCCGCCGCCAGCCCCGACCTGGTGCTGCATTTCGAACAGCCGGATCCGGTCTCGCTGGCCGGCGGAAGCCAGGCGCGGCTGCGGATCAAATCCGGCTGGCTCATTCCGGCGGAGCCGGCAGTTTGATGCTCATCGACTTGCTTGGCGGCTTTGGCGAGAAGGGACGCACGAGCGTCGCTGTCAGAAGCGGCAACGACCATATTCTGCTCGACGCCGGCATCAAGGTCGGCGCGTCCGGGGCCGAATATTACCCGGCGCTCAATGGCTCGCTCGCCGACATCGACGCGTTGTTCATTTCGCATGCGCACGAGGACCACATCGGAGCGCTGAGCTGGCTGTTGTCACGAGGCTATGCAGGGCGGATCCTGATGACGGCGGAAACGCTGAAAGAGGGACCGGCAACGCTTGCCGGATATGCGGACCCTGAAGACCTCCGGCGATTTCCCCTGCCTGGCGACCGCATAGAGCTTTTCGAGCCTGGCGAAACGCTGAAGATGGGCAATCTCACTGTCCGCACCGGGCAGTCGGGACACGTCGTCGGTGGTGTCTGGTTTGCGGTCGACGATGGCGAGAACCGCGTCGCCTATTCGGCGGACGTGGTGCCCGACAGCAATGTCTTTGTCATGGACACGATCCCGCAATGCGATCTGCTTGTGCTTGACGCATCCTATGGCGCCGATCCAGTGCCGGGCACGATGCGGGCGCAGGCCATTTCCGATTGGATCGCGGGCCATGCCAGGGGCTGCCTGCTACCGACACCGCTGTCGGGCCGTTCGCTGGAATTGATCGCGGCCATGCCGGGTCCATTCGCCATCCACGCCGGCATGCGGGCTTCGCTCGAAGCGCAGATATCGGCGACGGCAGCCTTGCGGCCCGGCGTTTCCGACATTCTGGGGCAAAGGCTGCGCGGCGCCGCCGACTGGGCCGATGCCGATCCCCTGCCATCGATGCCGCTGCTTGCGGATGATGGCATGGGCGAGGCGGGGCCATCTTCACGGCTGTTGCCGCGTGCCGATCTGGCCGGCTTTCCTGTGCTGCTTACCGGGCATCTGCCATCGGGCTCCCCCGCCGACCTGTTGCACAAGGCGGGCAGGGCGGGTTGGGTGCGCATGCCCACGCATCCGACACTCCTGGGCAATGTCGATATCTGGGACAAGGCGGGGCGCCCCGTGGCGCTTGGCCATTCCTGCGCGCCGGATCAGCTCAACCAGCTCAAAAGCCACATTCCGCTGCTGCGCACGCAATACCGCACCGGCCAGAGCTTCGTGGTGCCTAGGGGAAACAATCAATGAGAATTCTGGTCTGCAACGACGACGGTATCGAAGCACCGGGGCTCGCCCGCCTCGTCACGGCGGCAAGCAGCCTGAGCGACGATGTGTGGGTGGTGGCGCCCGATGGCAAGCGCACCGCGGCGGGTTCGTCGCTGACGATCGCCAGGCCCTTGACCATGCGGCGCGTCAGGCCGAACTGGTATTCCTGCTCGGGCACGCCGGCCGATTGCGTGGTGAGTGCCATGACGTGGCTATTCGAGAATGAGCGGAAGCCCGACCTAGTGATATCGGGCGTCAATGACGGCCGCAACGTTGCCGAGGATCTCGCCTATTCCGGGACGTTGGGCATAGCCCGGGAGGCGACTTTCTGGGGCGTGCCGGCGATCGGCTTCTCGCGTGTGAAAAATCCTGATTTCAGCGATGCCGATGACAAATGGCTGGGTGCACTAATCGGCTCGCTGTGGCAATCGCGCGCCGGCTGGGCGACCGAAGGCCATTGGCTCAGCGTCAACCTGCCGACCGTGCTGCCGGCTGAAATCCGGCAGCCGCGCATCGGCCGCGACAAGATCGGCCGCAAGGCCGAAGTGGTGGAGAGCGACGGCGATCGCACGGTCATCACCGTTCCGCGCGGCCGGGCTCATGCCAGCCAGCCAGGCGACGAAAACGCTGCCATCGATGCCGGCTTCGTCAGCATCAACCGGCTGAACTGGTTTGGCGAGACGCGGCTGGATGAACCGTTTGTGAGCAGGATCCTCGGCTAGCGGCAAAGTCAGCGGCTCTCTCCGCGCGGTCATCCAGATCACAAACCTGTCAGCGGCTAAATCGAGCCAATTCAGTGCCTATGCTTGAAGCCGCCGCTATTTCATTCCACATCGGTCGGGATGATGGATGAAGTGCGCGAATGGCGTCGGAAGTTGTTGTGGGCTTTGCCCGCATCGCTGATCCTGCACGTGCTGATCGCCGCGCTTCTGATCTACGGTCTGCCCAAGCCTCCCGAGCAGCCGCAGCAGGAGCAACCGGTAAACGTCGAACTCGTGCCTCCACCCGAGCAGCCGAAACCGAAACCTGCACCCGCGCCACCGCCAAAGCCCAAAGCCGAGAAGCCGCCAGAGCCGAAGGTTGAAAAACCACCTGAGCAGGCGCGCAAGCCAGACGACAGTCAGGTTCTGAAACGCGTTTTTCAGTATGGCGAGAAAGATACCGGTCCGAAGAAATCCCTGGACGGGGGTGGCGCGCAGGACAACGCGCCGTCGCCGGCCAAGGATGATGCTTCCAAGCCTTCTGCCGTGCCAAAGCCCACGGAGAGCCAGCCCGCCGCACCGGCAACCGCCGAGCAGCAGGCTGAGCCAAACAAGGCTGACGAGAAGCCGGTGACCGATACGACGGATGCCAAGCCCGCGCCAAGCGAGGAAAAGCAGGCTAACCCGGACACGGACAAACAGCAGGCAGACAAGCAAGAGCCGGCAGCACAACCCGTCGAAAAGCAGATAGCCGTGACGCCAACGCCGTTGGCGGCCGAGACCGGCGGAAAGCCAGAGCTTTCTGCCTCGACCGAAAAGGCAAAGCCCAAACCTGCAAAGCCGACGAAATTCAAATCCGCAAAAGCGGTGAAGTCCCAAAATGGGAGTCCCGCAAAGTCAAGTTCTCCGAACACCGCCGCTGCCGGATCGCCGATCTTTTCGGGCCTTCCAGGGGTTCGAAAGCTCTACTCGCAGGGCGCAACCGGCGATGCTCTGGCCGCAAGCTCCATGAGTGGCGTGCCTCGCGATCAGCGCGTTGCCAACCTTTGCGCCAACGTGCTGAACCAGGAATTGCAAGTGGCCGACTATTTTCCCAAGTGGCTGCCGACCATACCCTTGAAGACGGGCAATGTTCTCAGCCCTTCGGAGACTGCCTTCAGCACGGCAAACACATGGTACCGGCTGAGCTTCCGGTGCGAGGTTGACGCCGATGCGACGAGGGTCCTGTCGTTCAACTTCCGTGTCGGAGAGAAGATTCCACGCAGCGAATGGCCGCGGCCTCTCTAGTTTCCGCTAGAGCGGTTCAGCGTTTGGTAGAATCGCTGGCCCGCTCTAACTCTTTGTTTTTACGCAATTCCCAAGGGAAAGCGCTATGCGCTTTTCCCGGGAAAACCGTTACACACTTTTCCTGGAATTGCGCTAGGCAGGCACACCGAGCCCGGACAACTGCCGGCTCACTTCCTGCCAGTCAGCGCAGACGAAGTTGGCGCCCGCGGCCCGCAGCCGGGCAGCATGTTCCGCGTAGGTGTGTCCGCCACCGGTGTAGCCGATCGCGATCATGCCGGCGGCAACCGCACCTTGCACACCGAAGGGCGAATCCTCGATGACGATGCAATCGGCCGGGTCGGCGCCCATCTTTGCCGCGGCGAAGAGGAAGATATCGGGAGCCGGCTTGCCGTTCTTGACCATCGAGGAGCTGTAGATCGCCTCGCCGAAGAAGCGCGCGAGCCCGGTCACCGCGAGGCTGTGGTTTATGCGCTCGACGGACGATGAGGAGGCAACGCAGCGATCACCGGCAAGCGTTTCCAGAAACGGACCTATACCGGGCGTCGGCTTCAACTCCTCGGTGAAAAGCACCTTGGTCTCGGCCCAGATGTCCGCGTCGGCCGCCGCCGGAAACTGGTGGCCGGTCAATTCCCGGATCCTGACGATGATGTCGGACTGCTTCATGCCGACGCATTGGGCGATGATGCCGCCGTGGACGCCGGGCATGCCATGTTTATCATAGACCCGCTCATAGGCCTTCGCGGCCAACGGCTCGCTATCGACGAGAACACCGTCGCAATCGAAAATGATCGGTCTTGATTGCGTCACCCGCTTCGCACTCCAAGTCAATTTTGCACATCGCTATCGGCAAAAAGTCAGATGTTCAATAGCTGACGGGCTGTAACTCCAGGTCTGGAGCAATGAAATCGGTGCAATCAGACCCGGGAAATGGCATCGCCCGGTCGGGATGCGCCGAGCGCCCGTTGCATGGCCTGCCGCGATTGCGCCCGGTCCGGCGTGATCCAGTTCGGCTCGGCGCCAAGGAAACGGTCGAGGAAAGCCACCGCATAGGCAGGCATCTCGGTGACGTTCTCGCGATAGGACCACCAGGTGCGCAGGTCGTCGGCGCATTTGTCGATATCGGGCGCACTGCCGAATTCCTGCTCGTAGATCGCCGAGATCACCGAGACGCAGTAGTTTGTGTAGAGGAATCCTTCAGGCCAGAAGCGGATGATTTCCAGCGTGCCGGCATTCGCATCGGTTTCAACAAGATGCGTCAGGCCGGAAATTTCCCTGGCCGGCGCCTGCCGGATCAGTTCACGCAGCACCAGGCCGGCGGCGAAGACGATGAAGTCGGCCCTGTCGACCTCGGCGAAACGCTTTTGCGCCTCCATGATCTCGACCCAGTCGAGAAAAGCCCTGGTCAGCTTTGCTTCATCGATCTCGAAACGCACGCCAAACGTATCGGAGACCACCCTGGCGCTGCCGCGAAAGGTAGCGCGGAACCAGCGCAACTGCCGCAACCGGTGGCGAAGGTCAGGCATCAAGGCCAGTTCATCCCTGAAGGGCAGGTCCATGTTCGACGTATCCTGTTCCCGTGGGAGGTTATCACAACCGCGCCGCCGCTGAAATCAACCGGCGCCCTGTGGATGACCGCAGCAATGGCCAATATCATACATATTGACATTCTCGGAAACAAATGTTCTCACTTTGATGTTGTCGCGCGCCGGTCCAAGGTGCGGTTCAACATAGGCTTCGGGAGGAGAACCGAATGGCGATTTGGCAGTGGGGACTGCTTCTGCTGGTTATTGTCTGGGCGCTGCAGTCGCTCGGCGTCTGGCTGCAGATGCGGCACTATTCGGATGTCTTCAGAGGCGTCACCGACCAGTATAAGGACGGCTTTGTCGGAGCCGGAAATTTTCGCGGCCGATTTGCGAAGGGAACCATCGCGCTTGTCGTGGTGACGCCTGACCTGATCGTGCGCCGCCTGATGGTGATGAGCGGCCGTTCCGTGTTCACCAAGTTCAAGCGACATGAGGAATTCGAGGGTGTCCCCCTCGATCGAGTCCGGTCCAATCCTGCAATCATGGGAGAGGGGGAACCCGGTGTGGCCGAGGCCGTGAAAAGGGCGATCGAACAGATCGACAAAGCACAGTCGGAGCCGGGGAAGAAGCCGGGTCTGTCCGGTTTGAACGTAGCAAGGGCCTAGAGGACGCCGCGGCGCCGGCTGGGATACCCGGCAGGGCGGCATAAGGAGGAGAAATGTCTGTATTTTCGTTGTTGGCGCAGCATGCCGACATAGCCGTGCACAACCTGCATGTCGCGGGTACCATGGTCTCGGATGCTGCTTTGCATGGCAAGCTCGCGGTCGAGCATGCCTCTGACCATCTCGTTGTCCTCGCACAGGCGGACAGCGGACCGATCACCGTCGATCAGTTCAAGGAAAAGCTGAAAGACGTCCAGCAGGAGGAACAGCTCGGCTGGCTGACCGCCATCGGCAAGTACTTCATCGGCATCTTCCAGAAGGGCGGCGAAGTGTTCGCCGGCTTCGTCACCGGCATCATTCCGACGCTGGTGGTGCTGATGACGGCTTTCTATGCCGTGACCGAACTGGTCGGCGAGGAGCGCGTCCACGGCCTGGCGCGTGGCGCCGGCAGAATCGCGCTGACGCGCTACACCCTGCTGCCGCTGCTGGCGGTGTTCTTCCTGACCAATCCGATGGCCTACACGTTCGGATCGTTCCTGGAAGAGAAGCACAAGCCCGCCTTCTATGACGCGGCCGTGTCCTACGTTCACCCGCCGCTTGGCCTGTTTCCGCATATCAATCCGGGCGAATATTTCGTCTGGGGCGGCATCCTGGTGGCTCTGCTGGAGCTGGAAAAGAAGGGCCTCGTCGTCGCCGGTTATCACGTCAAGGTGGCGATCTGGTACGCGATCGTCGGCCTCGTCGTGATCCTGCTCAAGGGCATGCTGACCGAACGTATCACCGCCATCATGGCACGCCGCCAGGGCGTCGAGCTGTAAGGGCGGGGAGGACATCATGGCAAAGACATACAAAGCCGTACGCATCACTCGCGGCAAGACAGGTTGGGGCGGTCCGCTCGTCATCGAGCCGACCGAACAGCGCAGCAAGGTTGTTTCCGTCACCGGCGGCGGCATTCATCCGGTGGCGCAGCTCATCGCCGACATGACCGGCGCCGAAGCCGTCGATGGCTTCAAGGCACCGCCGATCGAAAGCGAAATGGCGGTTGTCGTCGTCGATTGCGGTGGCACCGCACGATGCGGCGTCTATCCGCGCAAGCGCATCCCGACCGTCAATCTGACGCCGGTCGGTCAGTCTGGACCGCTGGCCCAGTTTATCACCGAGGATATCTACGTTTCGGGCGTCAAGCCGGCCGATGTTACAATGGCCGACGGATCCGAGGCGGTCACGACCGCAGGGGGAGCAGCATCGATGAGTTCAAGCAACAGCAATGCGACGCCGACAGCCCTTCCCAGCGAGGGTGGGCTGATCGGCTTCATCAGCACGATCGGCCGGGTCATGGGGCGCGTCGTCGGCATCTTCTTCAACGCCGGCCGCCGCACCATCGACCAGGTCATCCGCAACGTGCTGCCGTTCATGGCCTTCGTGACCATGCTCATCGGCCTTATCCTCTACACCGGCATCGGCGACGTGCTGGCACAGCCGATGGGTCCGCTGGCCAACAACATCGTCGGCCTGCTGGTCATCTCGGCGATCTGCGGCCTGCCGTTCCTGTCACCCATCCTCGGGCCGGGCGCTGTCATCGCGCAGGTCATCGGCGTTGCCATCATCGGCCCGCAGATCGCCAACGGCACGATCTCACCGGCAATGGCACTCCCGGCGCTGTTTGCCTACAATACCCAGGTGGGCTGCGACTTCGTCCCGGTTGGCCTGGCGCTCGGCGAAGCAAAGCCGAAGACCATCGAAATCGGCGTTCCGGCGGTGCTTATCAGCCGCCAGATCATGGGCCCCGTATCCGTGCTGATCGCATGGGTCGTCAGCCTGATCGTGTTCTAGGATAAACGTGAATGAGGTTCGCCATATGACGGTTCTGCTGAGAACACGGGTCACTGCCATCGGGCCCGAAGTGGCGGATCTTGCCGAAGGGGGCGTGGTCATCCTGTTCGCGGATGGCTCGCCGCCGGAGCTTGCCGAGGTTTCCGTGCTCCACAAGACGGAGCACGGACCCAGCGACGGAGCGCCCGCCAAGGGCGCTTCGATCACCCTTGGACCCGTATCGGCGACGATTACGGCGGTCGGCTCCAGCGCATGGAGCAAGGTCCTTGAAATGGGCCATGTGGTCATTTCGTTCAACGGCGCCACCGAGGCCGAGAGGCCAGGCGAGATCTGCGCATCGCAGGTCGACGCGCAGGCGCTTGTCGCCGCCCTGAAGACCGGCGCGGTCATCACCATCGCCGCCTGACACTATCCGCGCCTTGCCGAGGTGGTAATGGCGCCAAGAAAAGCAGAGTATTTGCCATGGAACGCTCGACCATCGTCAGAGTGCACGAAGGTTTGCACGCCCGTCCCGCAACGCGGTTCGTCAAGCTCGCCAAGGGCTTTGAATCCGATGTCGAGGTGGTGAAGGACGGCAAGGCGGTCAGCGCCAAGAGCTCCGTCAAGCTGATGCTGCTGGCGGTCAAGGAAAACCAGGAAGTCACCATCCGGGCGAATGGCGCCGACGCCATCGAGGCGCTTGAAGCCCTGATTGGCTATCTCGAAAACCCCAAGGCTGGCCTCGACGACGAGGACCAGCCGGCTACCGGTACCGCGCAGGAAGCCATGGCGGCGTCCGCCGTTCAAGCTGCGCCCGGAGTGGCTGATGCAGCAGGCAGCCTGCGTGGCGTGGCGGCCAGCGAGGGCGTTGCCATCGGACCGGCCTTCGCGCATTTCCCGCCGGAGATCGCCGGCCAGGGCCGCATGCTGCAGGCGGACGAGATTGCCGGCGAGATCGACAGGTTCCGCGCCGCCGTCAGCGCCGTCCAGGCGCGCATGGACCGTACGTTGGCGCAGGACAGCCTGTCGGCAGGCGACCGGGGTATCATCGCCGCACTCAGGGACATCGCGGCGGACGACAGCCTGACCGGCGAGGCCGAGCGCCTGATCAAGGGCGGTACCGATGCGGTTTCGGCAGTCATCACCGCCGCGTCCACCATCGCAGCCGATTTCAACGCGGTCGATGATCACTATCTCAACGCGCGGGCGGACGACGTCCATGCGGTCGGGCGGCAGATCTGCCTGGTGCTGCTTGGGCAAGACGACGTCAGCCTCGAGCATATCCCCGAAGGTGCGATTCTGATCGCCGACGATATCGGCGCGTGGGATCTGGCGCGCGCGCCGCTGAAGCGTATCGGCGGCGTCATCTGCGGCCATGGCGGCGCCACCTCGCACATCGCCATCATCGCCCGCTCGCACGGCATTCCGGCGGTGCTCGGCCTTGGCCAGCAGGTCCATGCCTTGCGCACGGCCAGCCAGGTGGCGCTGGATGGCAATTCCGGACAGGTGATCGTCGATCCTGATGAGGCGACCCGCGTCGATTTCGCCGGCCGTGTCGAAGCGGCGGCGAAGGAGCGAGCCGGGTTGACTGCGTTCAAGACGGTGACGCCGAAACTCGCCAATGGCACGGTCATCGAGATCGCCGCCAACATTGGTTCGCTGGAGGAAATCGAGGCGGCGCTGGAAGCCGGCGCCATGGGCGTCGGACTGTTCCGCACCGAACTCCTGTTCATGCGCCATATGCATCTCCCTTCGGAAGACATGCAGGCGGAAACCTATGCCGCATTGGCCAAGGCCTTTGCCCCGCATCCGGTCATCGTGCGCACGCTCGACATTGGCGGCGACAAGCCGATTGCCGGCATCGAATTTCCCGATGAGGAAAACCCGTTCCTCGGCTGGCGCGGTATCCGCATGTGCCTCGACCGGCCAGACATCTTCAAGCGTCAGCTGCGGGCGTTGCTGCGCGCCGCGGTGCACGGCAACATCAAGGTGATGCTGCCGATGGTCGCCGATATCAGCGAGGTCCGGCAGACGCGTGTGCTGGTCGCGGAATGCGCGGCGGAACTTCAGGCCGAAGGGGTGGCTCACGCCGCCTTCGACCTCGGCGTGATGATCGAAACGCCGGCGGCTGTGCTGATTGCGCCGGCGCTGGCCAAGGAAGTATCGTTCTTCTCGATCGGCACCAACGACCTGACCCAGTACATCATGGCCGCCGATCGGCTCAACCCGACGGTGGCAAAGCTCAACGATGTCACCAATCCGGCTGTCATGTCGGCAATCGAGCTGACGGCCAGGGCCGGCGTCGCCGCCGGCATCATGGTGGGCATGTGCGGTGAAGCCGCGGGCCGTCCAGACCTCATCCCGATCTTCGTGAAGATGGGGCTGACCGAGCTCTCGATGAGCCCGGCCTCGATCCAGCGCGCCAAGAAGACGGTCGCCGGCATGGCGGCGGAAGGTTCAGCTTAAGCAGACATCTCCGGTCAGGGCAAATGGGCGAGCAATGTCGCCAGCACAGGTGCCAATTCACTGATCGGATCCGCCTTGGCGCTGGCCTGAACAATGCGGTCGTGCCTAATGCCGGCCGCCATCACCGCGATTTCCAGCATGTCGGGCTCGGGCAAGCCGTCCTTGCCGATGGTGGCCAGCCCGCAGGCGAGCGCCAGCGGCGCTAGGCTGCGGATATCGAGGTCCCGGTCGTTTTCCCTGAGATCGGCAGGGCTTTCCGGCATTGTCTCGGCGAAGCGGATGGGCCGGTGGTTCAGACACTCGACCAGCAGCGCCGAACAGGCGGCGGCGATCGAGGGCAGCCGGATGGCGGCGTCGGAGCCTTGCTCCACAGCGACAAGCAGACCGGCATGCCGCTTGCGCATCGCGGCATGGACAGCGGCGAAATTGGCTTCGTGGATGCGGGCATTGTCGATCTTCATGCCGGCAAGCACGGCTTTGGTCAGATAATACATGTCACGCCGGAACAGGCGCTCACCGCCCGCTTGCCGATCGTCATCGCCACTCGGAAAATACGTCGCCAGGCTTTTCACGGTCGTGCCGTCCACCTTGGCCGGGCGCTCATGCGGGACAAGCTGTTCGGCGATCGACAAAGCCTCGTCGACCGCGCTCGCGGCATGGCTGAGCAGGCCTTCGATACCCTTTCCCGGAAACGGCGGCAGATGGCTGGTGGCCTCGCGCAAGGCGGTAGCGTCGCCGTCATGACGGCTCTGTCGAATGACATGACGGACATCGCGCAGCCGGTCTTTCAGGTTGACGCGGACATCCCTGGAGATTTGTCGGAGCATCGGTCGCCTCGAAACGTCTATCAGTCGCAGCCGGCACAGGCCGGCTGTTAACCCTACATTGTTCCTATCGATTGGTAGATCAATAGGCGATAGTAAACCAGCAGGCAGAATCGGCGACGGCGCGCTCGTCCATCGCCGCAGGGGAGAGACAGGCGTGGGCAGGCGGCGACAGAGCGATAGCGGAGACAGTCGAGGCGCAAGCGAGACGACCGAACAGGTCGTCAGCGAAAGCCGGACGGATCGCCTCAGGATTCGTGCCGCGTGGATGTATTTCGTCGAGCAGATGACGCAAAACGAGATCGCCGATGTGCTCGGCGTCGGCCGTGTTACCATCGTGCGCATGCTGGCGGACGCCCGGTCGCGCAACGAGGTGAAGATCACCATCGAGAGCGAGCTGTCCGAAATTGTCCGGCTGGAGCGCGCGCTGGAAAGGACTTTTGGACTGCAGCAGGCGCTGGTGGCGCCCCTCTCGGCCCCCAATGCCGATCCTATCCCGGCGATCGCCGCAAAGACAGGGGCTTTCCTGTCGGACACGATGAAATCCGGCATGCGTGTCGGCGTCGGCTGGGGCCAGACGCTGTTCTCAAGCCTGCCATTCATCAGTGCCAAGTCGCTTGCCGACTTCAAGGTCATCTCGCTGCTTGGCGGCGTCGGCGTCGTGCGCCGATACAACCCGGCCGAGTTCGCCTGGCGCTTCGCCCAGATCTTCCAGGGCGACGGCTACCTGATCCCGACTCCGGCCGTCGTCGATAGCGTCGAGACCAAGATAGCGCTGGTCGAGCGCTGCGGCCTGCAGGAGGTTTTTGAAATGGCCAACGTGCTCGATGCCGTTCTGCTGAGCGTCGGCGGCATCGCTTCGGCCACCACCTTCTCTCGTGGAGGATTTCTTAGGGAAGCGGACCGGGAGGCCCTGCTTGCGCGCGGAGCGGTCGGCGACCTTCTGTTCCATTTCTTCGACCGCAATGGCGATCTGGTCGACCATCCCATCAACAGCCTGGTGATGTCGGTCGATGTCGACCGGCTGCGCAAGGCGCCGATCCGCATCCTGACCTCGGGCGGTGAGGAAAAGACGGAAGCGCTGCTCGGTGCCATGACGCTGGTGGCGCCGACGATCCTGATCACCGACGAGGAAAGCGCGCGGCGCATGCTCGCGGCTCATGGCGCTTCGCAGTGATCGCACCGGTTGCCCGGAACTGGTTGCCGGGGTCGGGGGCATCGGCTATCTGACCCAGCAGGCAAAGACGCCTCAGCGACGACCAAACGGAGCCCTGATATGACCGACAAGACGATCCTCAAATTCGGCGCCGTCGAAAACGCGGAAGCCGGTGACCTGGCCGGCTGGGTCGTGGTCGAGGGCAAGCCGACGATGAAAACCGCGGTCCAGCACACGACCGAGGACGGCAAGGTGATGTCGGGCACCTGGCAGGCGACGCCGGGCACCTATCACGCGACCTATACCGACTATGAGTTCGTGCACATGATCGCCGGCCGCATCATCATCACGCCAGACGGTGGCGCACCGGTTGAAGTGAGCGCGGGCGATGCCTTCGTGGTGGAAGCCGATTTCAAGGGAACCTGGAAGATCATCGAGCCGGTGACGAAGCACTTCGTCGTCAGGGTCGCCTGAATCAATTTTCTCTCTTTGAATGAAGAACCCGCCCTGGTTCGCCACGGCGGGTTTTTCTTTGCTGGCGGCAGGTCAACAGGGTTGGTCTAAACCTAGTCCAATCCGAAAATACAGTGCCTGCTCCTGGCACCAATCATAGCCACCATTTTAGGAAACTGAGTGGTGATCCCGACAAGAATCGAACTTGTGACCTACAGATTAGGAATCTGCCGCTCTATCCTACTGAGCTACGGGACCACGCGGCCCGACACATAGCCGCTTCGGATCGTTTCGCCAAGAGGCCGGCCGAAGGCAATCGGCCGGCTCCTTCGGTAGCGGATATCAGGCGGCCAGCGCGGTTTCCGCCAGTTTCACCCAGTAGCTCATGCCGTGCGGGATGGCCTCGTCGTTGAAGTCGTAGGCCGGGTTATGCAGGCCCGCCGTGTCGCCATTGCCAATGAAGATGAAGGCGCCGGGCCGGGCTTCCAGCATGTAGGAAAAGTCCTCGCCGCCCATCACCGGCTGAATGGCGCGATGGACATGGCTATCACCGGCTACTGTTGCCGCGACATCGCTGGCGAACACCGTCTCTTCCGGGTGGTTGAAGGTGACCGGATAGTTGGTGTCGTAGTCGACCTCGATCTTGGCTCCGAACGCGGTCGCAATGCCGTCGCAGATGGCGCGGATGCGCTCTTCCGACTTCTTGGCGATCTCCTTGCGCAAGGTGCGCACGGTGCCGGCGATCTCGGCGGATTCCGGAATGATGTTGTAGGCGTCGCCGGCATGGAATTTCGTCACCGACACGACCACGGCCTCGACCGGATCGGTGCTGCGCGAGGCAATCGTCTGCAGCGCGCCGACCAACTGGCTGGCGATGACGATCGGGTCGATTGTGCCGTGCGGCATGGCGGCGTGACCGCCCTTGCCCTTGACGGTGATGGTGAATTCGGCGGTTGCCGCCATGATCGGGCCCGGCCGGATGGCAAACTGGCCGACCGGCAGGCCGGGCATGTTGTGCATGCCGAACACCTTGGAGATGCCGAAGCGGTCCATCATGCCGTCCTTGACCATCTCGTTGCCGCCACCACCGCCTTCTTCGGCTGGCTGGAAGATCACTGCCACGGAACCGGCGAAGTTGCGCGTCTCGGCCAGGTATTTCGCGGCGCCCAGCAGCATGGCGGTGTGCCCGTCATGGCCGCAGGCATGCATCTTGCCGGGAATTGTCGAAGCATATGGCTTGCCGGTGATTTCGTTGAGCGGCAGCGCGTCCATATCGGCGCGCAGGCCGACGGTCGTGCCTTCGCCCTTGCGGCCGCGAATGATGCCGACCACACCGGTCTTGCCGAGGCCCGTTACCACGTCATCGCAGCCGAAGGCTTTCAGCTTCTCGGTGACGAAGTCGGCAGTCTTGAAGACATCGAAATTCAGCTCTGGCGTCTGGTGCAGGTGGCGGCGCCAGCCGGCGACCTCGTCCTGCATCTCGGCGGCACGGTTCAGGATTGGCATAATGGTTCCATCTCGCTGTTGGGGCAGGCGGCTTTTGTCCGCTGCCTTGCAATTGTGATCATCCAGCACTTTGCCATGTTGGCGTCACATAGAGTAAATAGCACCGCAACAATGTGGTCCGGGTTTTGAGGGGCGGACTCATTTTGCTGGCGATCACGTAACGAAATCTTACGGAGCCAGGGGCGACTACGGCAAGAGGCGATTTCGGATTTGATCATGCGGCACAGGCATTTCCTCAAACTATTGTTGGCTGGCGCGGTCGCGCTCTCGGCTGCGGCCGGTCCGGCACTGGCCAATCCGGTGATCCTGTTCGACCTGAACAGCGGCAAGATCCTGCAGCACCAGGATGCGTTCAAGCGCTGGTATCCGGCATCACTGAGCAAGCTGATGACCGCCTATGTGACGTTTCGGGCGATCGCGGCCGGCGAGGTCCAGCTTGATTCGCCGATCAAGGTGACAAAACATTCGGCCGCCGAGCCGCCAAGCAAGATGGGCTTCAAGCCTGGATCGGTGATGCGGCTCGACAATGGGCTGAAGATGATGCTGGTCAAATCGGCTAACGACATCGCCATGGCTATCGGCGAAAATGTCGGCGGCTCGCAGGAAGCCTTTGCCGAGCGGATGAATGCCGAAGCGACACGGCTTGGCATGAATGGCACGCATTTCGTCAACCCGAACGGGCTCTATTCACCGGACCAATATACGACGGCGCGCGATCTGGCGGTGCTGGTGATGGCGATCCGGCGGGAGTTTCCGCAATATGCACCGTGGTTCTCGATAGAAGGTCTTGCCGTCGGCAAGAAGGCGATTCCGAACTACAATCTGCTGATCGGCCGTTATCCCGGCGCTGACGGGATGAAAACCGGCTTTGTCTGCTCCTCAGGCTTCAACATGATCGGCTCGGCGACCCGCAACGGGCGCACGCTGGTTGCGGTGGTGCTCGGCGAGAAGTCGGCGGTCACCCGCGCTGAAACGGCGGCGAAACTCCTCGATGAGGGGTTTGACACGCCCGCCACCGGTGCGGCGAGCGTCGCCACACTGGCGGCCTATGGCGACACCGTGTCGGTCAACGACATGCATGACGAGATCTGCAAGAAGAAGGCTCCGGAAGAGCAGTCCGAGGCGCCGCCTGCCGCTGCCGCCAAGGACGCGCCCAAATCGCCTTACCAGGAAAAGCTCGACCATGTGCCGACGCTGGTTGCCGTTGGCCTCGGCGGCGCCACCGGCCCCGCGCCCAAGGCAATGCTCGGCCAGGGCGGCCAGGAATATGCCGATGTGCCGATCCCGGCCTGGCGGCCCGACAGGCCAGCGCCGGCCGGCGGCAATCCCGTCGTTTCGGGTGCCGCCGCGGCGCAAGGCGACCAGCCGGTCAAGGCGGCGAACTAGGCCGATGGCTGGCTTTCCTATCCCTGTCTCCGTGCTGACCGGTTTTCTCGGCGCCGGCAAGACGACGCTGCTCAACCGGCTGCTGAAAGACCCGGCACTGGCCGACACGGCTGTGATCATCAACGAATTCGGCGAGGTGGCGATCGATCACCTGCTGGTCGAGCAGGCTTCCGACGGCATTATCCAGCTTTCCGACGGCTGCCTGTGCTGCACGGTGCGGGGTGAGCTGGTCGACACGCTGGCCGACCTTGTCGACCGGCTGCAGACGGGCCGCATCGCCAAGCTCGCCCGCGTCATCGTCGAGACCACGGGCCTTGCCGATCCGGCGCCGGTGCTGCAGTCGATCATGGCGCATCCAGCACTGGTCCAGGCGTTCCGCCTCGACGGCGTCATAACGCTGGTCGATGCCATCAATTGCAACGCCACGCTCGATGCCCATGTCGAGGCGGTGAAGCAGGTGGCGGTCGCCGACCGCATTGTTTTGACGAAAGCCGATCTGGTCACCGACGCGCGCGACGCCGAGGCTTTGAGGGCGCGGTTGCGGCAGATCAATCCGGGCGTGGAAGTGCTCGATGCCGATGATGCGACGACCGGCGTCGCGGCGTTGTTTGACTGCGGCCTCTACAACCCGGCAACCAAATCCGCCGATGTGCGGCGCTGGCTGGGCGAAGAAGCCGCGCATGATCACGAGCATCACCACCACGATCATGATCACGAGCATCACCACGATCATGACCACGGCCATAGGCACGATTCACGCGTGCGTTCCTATTCGCTGGTCCATGACGGGCCAGTACCGTTTTCCGCGATCGAGATGTTCCTTGACCTCCTGCGCTCGGCTCATGGCGAGCGCCTGCTGCGCATGAAGGGCGTCATCGAGTTGCGGGAAGATCCGTCGCGGCCACTGGTTATCCATGGAGTGCAGAAAATCCTGCATCCGCCGGTGCAGCTCGCGTCCTGGCCGGATAGCCAGCGCGGCACACGGCTGGTGCTGATCACGCTCGACATGCCGGAAGACTATATCCGTCGGCTGTTCGCCGCCTTCACCAACCGGCCGTCGATCGACACACCCGACCGCGCCGCGCTGGAAAACAACCCGCTGGCGATCGCCGGGCGGTAAAGCCCTACGGTCATTGATCTATGGGCGCTGTTCGCCGCGTTCGACCAGAAAACGATGGCCGCCGGTCACGGCTGCCGTCTCCACCAACTGGTGGCCGCTGTCGGCACAGAAGGCCGGAATATCGATAACGGCGAGAGGGTCAGTGGTCTCCAGCCAGAGCCGGCTGCCCGGCTCCATGGCGGCCAGGCGCTTTTTCGCCTTGAGCACGGGAAGCGGGCAGTTCAGTCCCTTGAGGTCGTAGACAGAAGCGCGTTTGGCCAAGGTGAAAACGTCAGCCGCCGAACATGCCGAGCAGCTTGTTCTTCAGCTTCGACACCCGGCTTTCATCGGCATTCGCGGCTTGCGTTTCGGCTGCGGGAGCGGCTTCCGATGGCGCGGCGATGGTTGCGGTGGCGACAGGGGCTTCGGCAGCGCGCTTGGCCGCTTCCTTTTCGGCAAGAGCCTGCGCCTTGGCTGCTTCCTTCTGCGCCTTGGCTGTTTCTATCGCAGCAAGCCTTTGCTCCTCGGCCTTCTGCTTGGCGGCCTTCTCGGCGTCCAATGCTGCCATCTTGCGGCCTGTCGGCGAATCGATACGGCCCATGCGCGCGGTTTCGGTGACCGAGCCATCGGAATTGAGCGACGGCGGATCGATCGGCACGCGCTCGCCGCGAGCGCGTTTCTTGGACCAGTCGGATACGATGCTGGCTTCCTTGATGCCGGCGATGGTCGGCTTGGGCGCCGGCACACTGGCCTTGAGAGCGCCGTTGAAGGCGGTGTCATAGGTGGTCTGGTAGGCGTTGTAGGCGCTCTTCAGGGAATCCGGCTGGGTCGTCGCCGGGCAGGCGCCGGTCGGATTGAAGGTCTGGCCGTCCGCGGCCACCTGGTTGAAGACATAGCGCTTCTCGCAGACATCGACCTTCGGCGGCACCTTGGTGACTTCGAAATTGTCGTAGCCGACCTTCAGCATTTTCCAGAAATCGTAATTCGGGTCGTTGCGGTAGCGCGCCATGTTGGCGGCGGTCATGCGGAACGGAAAGGCCTGGATCTGGAACTCGGTCTGGCCGCCCTGGAACGCATCGCGGCCAAAAGCATAGATCTGCTCGATCTGCGCATCGGTCATCGAATAGCAGCCCGACGATGAACAGGCGCCGTGCACCATCAGATTGGCGCCGGTGCGGCCATTGGCGCGGTCATAGGCGTTGGGAAAGCCGATGTTGAACGACAGGTGATAGTTCGAGCGCGGGTTCATCTGCGCCGGGCGGACCGTGTAGAAGCCTTCCGGCGCCTGGCGGTCGCCTTCGGTGTATTTTGGCCCAAGCTTGCCCGACCATTTGCAGATTTCGTAGCTGGCGACCATGTCGTAGCGGCCGTTGGTCTTGGCCTTCCAGATCTCGAGCTTGCCTTCTTCCTTGAAGATGCGCGCCATCACCGAGGAGGTGCGAATCATGCCCTTGGCCTTCATGTCGGCCAGGATCTTGTCCGGCAACGGCTTGTTGGCTTCCGGGGCAAAGTCCTTCATCGAGGAATCGTTGCAGCCGGCGACGCCGAGAGCAGCGATCAGGATTCCGGTGTGGGCAAGCTTGGCGAACATGGGTACGGCTATCGTCTTTTCTCTGGCGCCAGGGCTTTTCATGTCCCGGCTGCTACACTGAACATAACAGACCCTAAGCCCGTTAACCTTGAAAATTCCTTACCGCAAGTGCCGGCGCGTCCCCCTGCGGTACTCTCATTGAGCCCAATGCAGCGGCATTTTTGTGGCGAAATTGGTGCACGCCGCCACATTGCGGCGCCAGCACCCGACCGTGATCAGAGACTGCGGCCCATCGCCAGGTATTTCTCGCGGCGCTGCTCGCGGAAATCGGTGTTGGCGCCGGCAAAGTCCTTCATCGTCCTGGCGATGAGGTCGCCGGTCGCGGTGATCACCGTTTCGGCGCCGCGATGGGCGCCGCCGAGCGGCTCGGGAATGATGGCGTCGATGATCTTGAGTTCCAGAAGATCCTGCGCGGTGATCTTCATGTTGGTCGCGGCGTCCTTCGAGCGCGTCGTGTCGCGCCACAGGATCGAGGCCGCGCCTTCCGGCGAAATCACCGAGTAGATGGCGTGTTCGAGCATGTAGACACGGTTGGCGGTGGCGATCGCGATGGCGCCGCCCGATCCGCCTTCACCGATGACGATCGAAATCGACGGCACTTTGAGGCCAAGGCAGGCCGAGGTCGAGCGGGCGATGGCTTCCGCCTGGCCGCGTTCCTCGGCGCCGACGCCGGGGTAGGCGCCCGCCGTATCGACCAGCGTCACCAACGGGATCTTGAACCGGTCGGCGAGTTCCATCAGGCGTACCGCCTTGCGGTAGCCTTCCGGCCGCACGGAGCCGAAATTGTGCTTGAGCCGGCTGGTCGTGTCCGAGCCCTTTTCCTGGCCGATGATCGCCACCGGTTCGCCGCGGAAACGGGCAAAACCGCCAAGGATAGCCTGGTCCTCGCCGAAATTGCGGTCGCCGGCGAGCGGCGTGAAGTCGCTGAATAGGCCCTTGATATAGTCGACGCAGTGCGGCCGGTCGGGATGGCGCGCCACTTGCACCTTCTGCCACGGGGTCAGCGCCTTGTAGGCGTCCCGCAGCGCATCGCGAGAACGCTTCTCTAGACGGCTGATCTCATCGCCGACATCGACCGCCTCGCCATTCTCGGCAAGCTTCTTCAGCTCGAGAATCTTGCCTTCAAGATCCTGGACCGGTTTTTCGAAATCGAGGTAATTGTACATTCTTGGGCGGACCGATACGTCGGAAGGCAATGGCTGGCGGAACCCTGAAATCAAGGGCCCCGGGCGGTGGAACGTCGTCCTCACATAGCGATATGAGGCCTAGTCGGCAAGCGGATGATGATCGTTGACCAGTCGTACCAGCCGCTCCTCCAGGACATGTGTGTAAATCTGTGTCGTCGAAATGTCGGCATGGCCAAGCAATTGCTGCACGGCCCTGAGATCGGCGCCGTTCTGCAGGAGATGGCTGGCGAAAGCATGGCGAAGCACGTGCGGCGATATTTTCGCCGAAGCGATGCCGGCCCGGGCGGCGAGCCCTTTCAGGTCGCGGGCGAAGACCTGGCGTGAGAGATAGCCGCTGTCGGACGCCGCGGGAAACAGGAACGTGCTGTCGGCAAAGGCAGGCACGGTGGCCCGCGCCGTGAGCCATGCGCGCATCGCGATGCGGGCCTTGGCCGACAGCGGCACCATGCGTTCCTTGTTGCCTTTGCCGCGCACCATGAAGAAGCGATCGTCACGCAGTGCCACGGTCACCGGCAGGCCGACCAGTTCGGAAACCCGCAGGCCGGTGGCGTAAAGCACCTCGACCAGCGCGTGCAGGCGTAGCGCCGCCAGATTGTCGCCGTTGCTCAGCGAGGCATCGCCGGCTTCCAGTGCGGCGCGATCGATCAGCCGGCCGGTATCGGCCTCGCTCATCGTCTTGGGCAACGGCCGGCCCTTTTTTGGGCTGTCCAGAGTGCCGGTCGGGTCGTCGCCGCGCAGGCCCTCGGCGTAGAGGAACTTGAAGAATTGCCGGATCGCCGACAGCTTGCGCGCCTGCGATGTCGCGGCAAAGCCGCGCGCCGCGACATCATCGAGATAGGCGCGGATATCAGCCGCGCCAGCGCCGGCGAGGCCGCAGCCGATCCCTTGCGAAGCATCTTCGAGGTCGCGGCGATAGGAAGACAGCGTGTTTTCGGCGGCGCCCCTCTCGGCGCTCATCATTTCAAGAAAAGCCTCGATGCGGGCGGCGCTGTTCATGGCTTTGAGGTCAGTTTTTCTCTTGGGGGTCAGTTTTTCTTGGGGTTCAGCTTCTCGGGCGGAATGCGCACGCTCATCTCCGTCTTTTTCGGCTCGACGAACATTGCCAGCGCGAACATCGTGCCATAGGCAATGCCGGCCAGAATCGTCAGCGTCACGACAAAGCGGAACAGTGTCGGCATCAAGTTTCGCCCGTCTTTTCGTTCTGCGTTTCCAAACCCTGTGTCCTTATGGGACGCCAATCCGGCCAATTCAAGGATGAAGCTGATCTTGACCAGCAACTTCCGTTGCTGGCGCTTTTCCCAGCTCTACAAGGCGCAAAGGACGTGCAACGCTTGACGCAAACAGGCTTTTGATGTCGATACGCCGGCAAAGAGGGTCCTCCAAACATCAAGGTCTGATGAACGCGCTGCCTGCAAATCCTCCTGATGAAAGCCATGCCGCCTTGCTCGGCCAATTGGGCAATCGTTCCATCGTCTTTGTCGGCCTGATGGGCGCTGGCAAGACGGCGATCGGCCGCAAGGTGGCGGCCATGCTGTCGCTGCCCTTCATCGACAGCGACCAGGAGATCGAAAGCGTCTCGCGCATGACCGTCCCGGAACTGTTCGAACGCTATGGCGAGACCGAATTCCGGGCCCTTGAACAGCGTGTCATCCTGCGCGTGCTGGAAAACGGCCCGCAAGTCCTGTCGACCGGCGGCGGCGCCTTCATGAATGCGCAGACACGCGAAGCCATCGCCGGACATGGTGTGTCGGTGTGGCTGAAGGCGGAACTTGATCTCTTGATGGAGCGGGTATCCAAAAAGCAGAACAGGCCATTGCTGAAAAGCGCTGATCCGCGCGCCGTGCTGGAACGATTGATGGATGAACGCTATCCGGTCTACGCGACGGCGGACGTCACCGTTCCAACCCGCGACGACCGCAAGGAGATCAT
The DNA here is from genome assembly GCF_015500075.1 of Mesorhizobium sp. INR15. Lineage (NCBI taxonomy): Bacteria > Pseudomonadati > Pseudomonadota > Alphaproteobacteria > Hyphomicrobiales > Phyllobacteriaceae > Mesorhizobium > Mesorhizobium sp. INR15. Next base: position 1,742,270 of record NZ_CP045496.1, read on the forward strand.
CGCGGCCGAGGTGCTGGATGCCCTTTGCGGCCATCTTGGCGTTGCCGAAATCACGCCAGTTGGCGAGGCCAATTCATGAGCGAAGACAAGCCGGTTATTGTCGAAGTCGGGCTCGGCGACCGGGCCTATGACATTCTGATAGGCTCCGGCCTGCTGTCGCGCGCCGGCGCCGAGATTTCGCGGCGGCTGCCGGGTACGCGCGCGGCTGTCGTCACCGACGACAATGTCGCCGCCGCGCATCTCGAAACGCTGAAAGCTGGCCTTGAAAAGGGTGGCATCCAGCCCGCCGTCATCACCATGCCTCCCGGTGAAAAAACCAAGAGCTTCGCGCATCTCGAAGAGGTGGTCGACGGTGTGCTGGCGGCAAAGCTGGAGCGCGGCGATGTCGTCATCGCGCTGGGTGGCGGTGTCATCGGCGATCTCACCGGCTTTGCCGCCGGCATCGTGCGGCGCGGCATGAATTTCGTGCAGTTACCGACCTCGCTGCTGGCGCAGGTGGATTCCTCGGTCGGTGGCAAGACCGGCATCAATAGCCCGCGCGGCAAGAACCTGGTCGGCGTTTTTCTGCAGCCCAAGCTGGTGCTGGCCGACACCGGCGTGCTCGACACGCTGCCGCTGCGCGAATTCCGCGCCGGCTATGCCGAACTCGCCAAATACGGGCTCATCGACCGCCCGGACTTCTTCGCCTGGCTTGAGGCGAACTGGCAACAGGTGTTCGCCGGAGGCCCTGAGCGGACGCAAGCCATCGCCGAAGCCTGCCGTGCCAAGGCCGATGTTGTCGCTCGCGACGAGTTCGAGACCGGCGACCGCGCGCTGCTCAATCTCGGCCACACATTCGGCCATGCATTGGAGGCGGCCACCCAATATGACGGTGCCCGCCTCGTGCATGGCGAGGGCGTGGCCATCGGCATGGCGCTGGCGCATCGCTTTTCCTCGCGGCTCAATCTGGCCAGCCCCGACGACGCGGCGCGGGTTGAGGCACATCTGCGCGCCGTTGGCTTGCCGTGGCGCATGGCCGATATTCCCGGCGAATTGCCCGATGCCGAGGCGCTGCTCTCCTTCATCACCCAGGACAAGAAAGTCTCGCGCGGCGCACTGACCTTCATCCTGACGCGCGGCGTCGGCCAGTCCTTCATCGCCAAGGATGTGCCGGCATCGGAAGTGCTGTCGTTTCTCAGGGAAAACCATCCGGGTCGGCAAGAGAGCCGCCTGTGATGACCGATGCTGGCTGGATCGTGATTGCTGTCCTTGCCGGCTTGGTGCTGTTGGCGATCATCTTGCGCAGACGCCTTTTGGCGGCCTTCGGCTATGAGCTGTCGCGCATCGAGCCGCAGCGCTCCACCCAGGATGAATTGCGTGGCGCCGTCGACGACTTCCGCCGGGACGGCCAGATGGTGCGCGAGGACCGCGACCGGGTTGGAGGGCTGTTCGACCTCGCGGAGCTCGAAGTCTCGGACATCATGGTCCACCGCACGAACATGCGTTCGGTCAATGCCGACAACCCGCCGGAAGCCGTGGTACGTGAGATCCTGCAAAGCCCGCACACGCGCATGCCGCTGTGGAAAGGCTCGCTCGACAACATCGTCGGCGTGCTGCATGCCAAGGACCTGCTGCGCGCGCTCAACGATGTCGGCAACGATTTTTCCAAGATCGATGTGATGAAGATCGCATCAAAGCCGTGGTTCGTGCCTGACACCACGACCTTGCAGGAACAGCTCAACGCCTTCCTGCGCCGTAAGGCGCATTTCGCTGTCGTCGTCGACGAATATGGCGAGGTGGAAGGGCTGGTGACGCTGGAAGACATTATCGAAGAGATCGTCGGCGAGATTGCCGACGAACACGATGTCGACATCCAGGGCGTCAAGCAGGAGGCCGACGGCTCGGTCGTCGTCGATGGCACCGTGCCGATCCGCGACCTGAACCGGGCGCTGGACTGGAACCTGCCGGACGAGGAGGCCACGACCATTGCCGGGCTCGTCATCCACGAGACGCAGTCGATCCCGGACGAGAAGCAGGCCTTCACCTTCCACGGCAAGCGCTTTGTCGTGATGAAGCGCGACAAGAACCGCATTGCCAGGCTCAGGATCAGGCCGGCCGGCGACGCCTGAGGCGTGTCGATATTAAGGTGAAGCCGGCCTGCAAATGTTGGTTTCCTGCGCTTCCGGTCCTCACGGACCCAATGTCCGCTGCGTTCCGGTTCTCGGAACCCACCCAGTTTGGTCGCTTCGCGCCCGTCTTCGACTCCAGCTCGGCTTGACCTGAACCTCAACGCACCTCGGTCCAAGGACCTTGCGTCATTACCAATCATTCATTGGAACTCGCGTCATGCGCGATGAATTCTGTCCGCATGATCGATCGGCGAACCTTGCTTTTATCCTCGATGGCGGCGTTGTTGCCGGTCGCCGCATTGGCGGACCAGTCGCCGCCATCGCCCAGAACATTGGACTACGGCCCGGCCAAGCTGGACGTCTATGCGCCTGATGGCGCGAGCGGCATGGCTGTCCTCTTCTTCGTCCATGGCGGCGCCTGGCGGTTCGGCAAGCGTACGCAAGTGCAGGCCAAGCCTGCCTTCCTGCTCCGCAACGGCTTCTGCTTCGTTTCCATCGACTATCGCATGCTGCCTGGGGCGGATGTCGCCACCCAGGCGGGCGATGTCGAGCAGGCTTATGAGTATATCAGGGCCAACATCGCGAAACATGGCGGCGATCCCAAGCGGATCGTGGCCATGGGCCACTCGGCCGGTTGCCATCTCGTTGCGCTGACTGGCATGCGCGGCGGCCTGCCTGGTGTCGCGGCGCTGCTTCTCGACGACACCAGGGCCTATGATCTCGCAGCACTCGCCAAAAATGGCGGCATGGTGCGGGCTTATGCGCGGGTATTTTCCGATCCGTCGCAATGGGCCGCGCTGTCGCCGGCCAGCTATGTCGACGGCCACAAGCATCCGCCGACCTTCATCGCCTATTCGCACGCCTCCGGCCGTGGCGAGGACTCCAAGGTCTTTGCCGATCGCCTGCGCGCAACAGGCACTCAGGTGACGCTGTTCGACGGCAGCGCCTATTCGCATATGTCGATCCATCACGATTTCGGCGAGGACGGCGACGCGCTGACCGCTGCCGCGCTGGCGTTCCTGAAGTCGACGGTCGGCTGATCCCGTCGCCTGGATCAGACCAAAAGTGACGTCGGGATATTGCTGTGGGCGTGCTCGCGGGTGCAATTGCTCCAACTGTTTGTTTTGGCGCAGTTCCGGATGGAAAATCCGCTTTACACTTTTCCTGGAATTGCTCCTGACCGTCAAACCGGAGAGAACTGCATGAACGGCGCCGATGTCCTGTGTGACGTGCTTCTGGCCAATGACGTGACGGTCTGCTTCGCCAACCCCGGCACGTCGGAAATGCATTTTGTCGCCGCCTTGGACCGCAAGCCGGAGATGCGCTGCGTGCTCGGCCTTTTCGAAGGCGTGGTGACGGGTGCCGCCGATGGCTATGCCCGCATGACCGATCGGCCGGCCGCCACGCTGCTGCATACAGGGCCGGGGCTGGCCAACGGGTTGGCCAACATGCACAACGCCCGGCGTGCGCTCAGTTCGATGATCAACATTGTCGGCGACCATGCTTCCTATCATCTTCCGCTCGACGCGCCCCTTACCAGTGATATCGAAGGCCTGGCAGCGCCGATGTCGCGCTGGGTCCGCCGCATCTATGGCCCGGCTGATGTCCAGCCGGCCACGGAGGCTGCCATTCGAGCCTCGCTGACACCGCCGTCGGTCACCACGCTGATCCTGCCGGCGGATGCCGCCTGGGGCGATGCCGACGCGGTTTCGCCCGCCAAGGTGGCGTTGCCGCCGCCGCCGGCCATCGACATCGAGGCCGTGCGCAAGGTCGCCTCGGCGATCCGCTCCGCTTCGGGCCGCGTTGGCATGATCGTTCGAGGACTTGCGGCGCGAGCCGATGCTCTGGAGATTGCCGGTCAGATTTCGGCTGCCGGTGATGTCCGTCTGTTCAGCGACGTGCTGATCGCACGGATGCAACGTGGGCGCGGGCGTGTCGCGCCGACGCGCATTCCTTATCCGGTCGATGCCGCGACGGCGATGCTGCGGGATATCGATGTGCTGATCCTGGTCGGCGGCAGGGAGCCAGTCGCTTTCTTCGCCTATCCGGGAAAGCCGGGGCGGCTTGTCCGTGACGATTGCCAGGTGCTGACGCTGGCCGCCCATGGCCAGGATTTGAAGGCGGCACTCGAAGCGCTTCGTGACGAGCTCGGTGTGAATCCGTCGCAACAGGCCTCATTCGCAACGGCTTTCCCCGACGAACCGACGCCGGGCGGAAAGCTGACGGACGACGCGATCGCCTTGTCGGTGGCGCGCAAGCTGCCGGCCAATGCGATCATCTGTGACGAAGCTGTCACCTCGGCGCGGCGCTTCTTCGCCCTGTCGGCCTTTGCCGCGCCGCATGACTACATGATGGGCACGGGCGGCTCGATCGGCGGCGGCATTCCGATGGCGACGGGAGCCGCGATCGCCTGTCCCGACCGCAAGGTGATCAACCTGGAAGCCGACGGCAGCGGCATGTACACGGTGCAGGGCCTGTGGACGCAGGCGCGGGAAAAGCTCGACGTCGTGACGATCGTCTTTTCCAACCGCACCTACGCGATCCTGCATGGCGAGATGCGCAATGTCGGGGTCAACGCGATCGGTGAGAATGCCAGGCGCATGCTCGACCTCGACCATCCGTCGCTGGACTGGGTGTCGCTTGCGAAGGGCATGGGTGTGGAGGCGGCCCGCGCCGATACCTGCGAACGGTTCGACGCGCTTCTGGACAGCGCGCTGTCGCGTCCAGGGCCGTTCCTCATCGAAGCGATAATCTGAACGCGCCTACGGGAAGGTAAGGGCTGGCCTACCAGCGAGTCTTTTCGCCGGGGGCCGCCGGCTCGATCGCCAGCGCATGGACACCGGCCTTCAATTCGTCGGACAGAAGGTCGTTGACGGCGCGGTGGCGGTCGATGCGGCTCATGCCTGCAAAGACAGGCGAAACGACGCGGACGCGGAAATGCGTCTCTCCGGTGCCGTCATAGGTGCCGTGGTGATCGGAGTCCTGATGGTGATGGCCGGCATGGAGGTGGCTTTCATTGATGATGATCAGCCGCTCCGGCGAAAACGCCTTGTTCAGCTTGTCTTCCATGGTCGCCTGTATGGACATCGCCATCTCCCTTCACCAGATATGATTGGCGCGGCCTTCGAAAACCGGAATCGGTTTCAGAAATGGCCCACGCCCGCGACAAAATCCGCCTATCGCCTGCTTTATGCCGCGATTCAGCGGTTAGGGCGATCAACGTGAAAATGTCAATTCTTGTTTCGCATCCGCGAACGCCCCATAAATGGGTGAAATGAAGCCGTACCCCAAATATTTCGAAAAGATTCGCGTCCGCCCTGACAAGGATGCGGAGGTGAAGTCGCATTCGCCGATCTGCCAGTGGGATGGCTGCAAGGAGGCGGGCACCCATCGCGCGCCGGTCGGACGGATGAAGGAGGGCGAGTATTTCCGATTCTGCATCGACCATGTGCGTGAGTACAACAAGGGCTTCAACTATTTCTCCGGCGTGCCGGACACCGAGGTTGCGCGCTTCCAGAAGGAAGCGATGACCGGCCACCGGCCGACCTGGAAGATGGGCGCCACGGCCCCTTCGACGCGTTCGTCACCCGATATGGCGCAGTTGCGATCGGGCCGCGCTGGCTACTACAACCGCATGCGTGACCCCTTCGACCTGTTCAAAGGCCCCAAGGATCCGCGCGAGGCGCGGGTGCGCACGGCCAAGCCGCTTGAGGCCAAGGCGCTGGAAACGCTTGGCCTTGATACAAAGGCGACTGGCAAGGACATCAAGGCGCGCTATAAGGAACTTGTGAAGCGTCACCATCCGGATGCGAATGGTGGCGATAGAGGTTCGGAAGACCGGTTCCGCGATGTGCTTCAGGCCTATCGCGTGCTCAAACAGGCAGGCCTGTGCTGAGCGACCATACGGTTCGTGTCGTTTTCCAACTTTCATAAGGTTGGAAAAGGCTTTAAGACCGCGCCCGAACAAATTGGTTGCCGGCGAAATCAATCGTTTCGCCCGTGGAGACGTTGATAGAGATGAACAAGGTCGATCGCGACATCGCCAACCTGCCTGACACAACCGTGTCGGTGAAGGAAAAATTCGGTTTCGAGTCCAAGATGGTGGTGCCGGCCTATTCGGTAACCAGCGAGCATGTGCCCGACATCGATCCGGACTATCTGTTCGACAAGAACACGACGATGGCGATCCTCGCCGGCTTTGCCTACAACCGCCGCGTCATGGTGTCGGGCTATCACGGCACCGGCAAGTCGACCCATATCGAGCAGGTCGCCGCCCGCCTCAACTGGCCCTGCGTGCGCGTCAACCTCGACAGCCATGTCAGCCGTATCGATCTCGTCGGCAAGGACGCGATCGTCGTCAAGGACGGCTTGCAGATCACGGAATTCCGCGACGGCATCCTGCCTTGGGCCTACCAGCACAATGTCGCGCTGTGCTTCGACGAATATGATGCCGGCCGTCCGGACGTGATGTTCGTCATCCAGCGCGTGCTGGAATCGTCGGGCCGGCTTACGCTGCTCGACCAGAGCCGGGTCATTCGTCCGCATCCGGCCTTCCGGCTGTTCTCGACCGCCAACACGGTCGGCTTGGGCGATACGACCGGCCTCTATCACGGCACACAGCAGATCAATCAGGCGCAGATGGATCGCTGGTCGATCGTCACCACGCTGAACTACCTGCCGCACGACAATGAAGTCGCCATCGTCTTGGCCAAGGCCAAGCACTACCGCGACGGCAAGGGCAAGGACATCGTCAACAAGATGGTGCGCGTCGCCGACATGACGCGTTCGGCCTTCATCAATGGCGACCTGTCGACCGTGATGAGCCCGCGTACCGTGATCACCTGGGCCGAGAATGCCGAGATATTCGGCAATATCGGCATGGCCTTCCGGCTGACCTTCCTCAACAAATGCGATGAGCTCGAGCGCTCGGTGGTTGCCGAGTTCTACCAGCGCGCTTTCGGCGAGGACCTGCCGGAGAGCGCTGCCAACGTGGTTCTAGGCTAAGGGCGTGATGCCGAAAGGTCATAGACCCTTTCGGACAAAATCACGCTCCAGGGAATAATCGATGGCGGGTCCGGGCGACAACACGCGCAACAAGTCGAAGACGGGTTCTGAAGCCGACAGCTTCAAGCGCGCCGTCACCGTCTGCATGCGCGCCATTGCCGGCGACAAGGAGCTCGAAGTCGGTTTCGCCAAGGACCGGCCGGCGCTCGCTGGCAGCCGTGCCAGGTTGCCCGAATTGCCGAAGAAGGCGACGAAGACCGACATCGCGATCACCCGCGGCCTTGGCGATTCCATGGCGCTGAAGCGTGCCTGCCATGATGCGCGCATCCACACCAAGCTGGCGCCGGAGGGCAAGGCGGCCCGCGCCATCTACGACGCGGTCGAGCAGGCCCGTGTCGAGGCGATCGGCAGCCGCGCCATGCAGGGCGTTGCCGACAACATCGGTTCGATGCTCGAGGACAAATACGCCAAGGCCAATCTCGTCGATGTCAAGGACAAGGCCGACGCGCCGATCGAGGAAGCGCTGGCGCTGATGGTGCGCGAGAAGCTGACCGGCCGGCCGATCCCGAAGAGCGGCGAGCGGCTTGTCGATCTCTGGCGCCCCTGGGTCGAAGAGAAGGCAGGTGCCGATCTCGACGGCCTGTCGGCCAAGCTCGAAGACCAGCAGGCTTTCGCCCGCGTCGTGCGCGAGATGCTCGCCTCCATGGAAATGGCCGAGGAACTCGGCGATGACCAGGAGACGGAAGACAGCGACGACAACGACGACAACCAGCCGCAAGGCGAGGAGCAGAGCGAGGAGGGCGGCGAGGACGATTCCGGCTCGGAACAGTCGCAGTCCGAGGATGCCGAGGCTTCCGCCGATGACGAGCAATCATCCGAGACCGAAGCCTCAGACGCCACCGCCGACGACCTGTCCGATGATGACGACGCCGATGCCGAGACACCGGGCGAGGCGCGGCGCAACGACAATCCCTTTACCAATCTGCCCAAGGAAATCGACTACAAGATCTTCACCACCGCCTTCGACGAGACGGTCGGCGCCGAGGAACTGTGCGAGGAGGAAGAGCTCGACCGGCTGCGTGCCTTCCTCGACAAGCAGCTTGCCAGTCTGTCCGGCGTCGTCGGGCGGTTGGCCAACCGGTTGCAGCGCCGCCTGATGGCGCAGCAGAACCGCTCCTGGGACTTTGACCTGGAGGAAGGCTATCTCGATCCGGCCCGGCTGGTGCGGGTGGTCATCGATCCGATGCAGCCGCTGTCGTTCAAGCAGGAACGCGACACCAAGTTCCGCGACACGGTGGTGACGCTGGTGCTCGACAATTCGGGCTCGATGCGTGGCAGGCCGATCACGGTCGCCGCGACCTGCGCCGACATCCTGGCGCGTACGCTGGAGCGCTGCGGTGTCTCGGTCGAGATTCTCGGCTTCACCACCCGTGCCTGGAAGGGCGGGCAGGCGCGCGAGAAGTGGCTGAAGGATGGCAAGCCGCCGAATCCCGGCCGGCTGAACGACCTGCGCCACATCATCTACAAGTCCGCCGACCATCCGTGGCGGCGGGCGCGACGCAATCTCGGCCTGATGATGCGCGAAGGCCTGCTCAAGGAAAATATCGATGGCGAGGCGCTGCTTTGGGCGCATAACCGCCTGATCGCGCGACCCGAGCAGCGCAAGATCCTGATGATGATTTCGGACGGCGCGCCGGTCGACGATTCGACGCTGTCGGTCAATCCGGGTAACTATCTCGAGCGGCATCTGCGCGCGGTCATCGAACTGATCGAGACGCGTTCGCCGGTCGAGTTGCTGGCCATCGGCATCGGCCATGACGTCACCCGCTATTACCGCCGCGCTGTCACCATCGTTGACGCCGAGGAACTGGCCGGCGCCATGACCGAGCAGCTGGCTTCGCTGTTTGGCGAGGAGAGTGCGAAGGATACGCGACGCGGCGGCATTCGGCGCGCCGGATGATCCTGTCGCGCGGCGGCTTTCGGACAGTTTTCGCCGCCATGGCCCTGCTTGCCGGCGCGGCTTCAGCCCTTGCCACCGGTTCGGCCTCGGTCGAACCCGTCGAAATCTCGGCTCGCCCGATCAGCAATTTCCACATCGGTCATGATGAGAAGAATTTCGGCCCGCTCGAATTCGTCGGCGGGCTGGAGATGACTTCGCGCATGCGCGATTTCGGCGCGCTGTCCGCCTTTCGCTTCCTGAACCCGGGCGGCGATTTCATCGGTGTCGCCGATACCGGCTTCTGGTTCTTCGGCACGGTCGCCCGCGACGCCGACAAGCGCCCGTCCGGCATCCAGAATTTCCGCATGCAGCAAATGGTCGACAAGGCCGGCCAGCCGATCGACAAGAAGTGGGAGGTCGATGCCGAGGGCCTTGCGGTCCAGGACGGCATCGCCACGGTCGGCTTCGAGCGCAACCACCGTGTCGCCCAGTTCAAGATCAACCCGGACGACATGAAGGCGCCGCTCAAGCAGCTGGATTTCCTGGTGCCGGCCCTGGAGCTTCGCCAGAATCGCGGCTTCGAGACCGTCACCCATGCCAACGTCAACGGCCAGCATCAGGGCGGGCTGGTGGTCGTCTCGGAAAAGAGCCTCGACAAATCAGGCAACATCTACGCCGCCATCATCGAAGGGCCGCACAAGGGCGTCTTCACCGTCAAGCGCAACGGCGATTTCGATATCACCGACGGCGCCTTCCTGCCGGACGGCGATCTGTTGCTTCTGGAGCGCAGTTTTTCGATGGCGGGCGGCCTCAGGATGCGGCTGCGGCGCATCTATGGCGAAAGCGTCGAGAAGGGCGCGGTCGCCGATGGGCCCGTGCTGCTGGAAGCCGATATGAGCTACCAGATCGACAACATGGAAGGGCTCGATGTCTGGACCCGTGACGACGGCGCGCTGATGGTGTCGCTGATCTCCGACGACAACCACTCGATCCTGCAGCGCAATCTCTACCTGGAATTCATTCTCCACCAGGATTGAGCGGCGGTCCTACCGCGAACCTAAAGTTGAGTGTCTTCAACGGCAGGTTCGATCTGGCCGAACGTCTCCGCCACTCCGTCGCTGCTTCGCAGTGGGGGGGCGACGGTTCATCAGATCCGCCAAATTGCCAGCTTGCCGGAGGTTACGCGCTCGCTTGTTGTCCCTGTATCTGCGGCGACGGCGCGTTTGACGCAGGGTTTCCCCCACTCCGTCGCCGCTTCGCGGCGCCACCTCTCCCCCCTCCGGAGGGAGAGGAAGGGAGCCAGCCGGTGCACGCTCGCGCTTTTCCTCTCCCCCGTCGATCGGGGGAGAGGTGGCGAGCGCAGCTCGACGGAGTGGGGGTCGATTGGCCATCGCTCGACGCTCATCAAAACACTTTAGTGTGGACTTGACTATTGAAGCGATCGGCGCAATACTCAAGTCCATGCTTAACTATTCCGAGATCGACAGCATCCTCAGGGCTCTCGTTGAGCCCACCCGCCGGCAGATCCTGGAAAGGCTGAGCCGCGGACCGGCCACCGTCAGTCAGTTGGCGGAACCGTTCGGCATGACCTTCGCCGCCGTGCTGCAGCACCTTCAGGCCCTGGAAGCCTGCGGGCTTATCCGCAGCGAGAAGATCGGACGCGTGCGCACCTGCCGTATCGAACCCGGCGGGCTTGCTCCACTCGCCGACTGGATCGCAGAGCGCCGCATCCCGGCGGAACGCAACCTCGACCGCCTCGGCGAAATCCTGGCGGAAGCGGATCAGACGACTTCAACACTTCAGGACAAACACAAGGAAGAGCAGAAATGAACCAGATCGCCCCCACGAAAAACGAGCATTCCGTCATCCACTCCACCTTCACCATCGAGCGGACCTATCCGCAATCACCCGAACGCGTCTTCCACGCCTTCGCCGACAAGGCGACGGTGCGGCGCTGGCGGATCGACGGCGACGGGTTCGCCATCGCCGAATTCACCTTCGATTTTCGCGTCGGCGGTGGCGAGGTGTCGCGCTTCAGCTACGGCGGCGGTCCGGAAGTCCGGCTCGACGCGCAGTTCCAGGATATCGTTCCCGACCAGCGCATCGTGTTTTCCTACCGGATGGCAATCGGACCGCAGCCGATGTCGGCTTCCCTTACCACTGTCGAACTCACCCCCGCCGGCGAAGGCACGCGGCTGACCTATACCGAACAGGGCGTGTTCTTTGACGGCGTCGATTCCGCCAAGGGACGGGAAGAGGGGAGCCGTGGGTTGCTGGAGGCACTTGCGGCGGAACTCTCGAGGTCGAACTAGTCTGCCGACCAAACCGATGGGCCATCCCGCGCGCGGGACGGCCTCCGTCAGGGGCGCGGCCTGTTGGCGGCAATCCAGATGACATGGCGCGCGCCGCGCTTGCCGTTGGCGCGCGTCTTGACCTCCTCGACGGCGAAGCCGGCCTGGCCAAGCCGTCTCGCAAAACCCGCATCCGGGCCTTGTGACCAGACTGCAAGCACGCCGCCCGGCTTGAGCGCGGCGCGCGCGGCGCTGAGCCCGACCGCGCCGTAGAGCGCATCATTGCCCTTGTGGACGATGCCCTCGGGGCCGTTGTCGACATCGAGCAGAATGGCGTCCCAGGCGGCTGGCTGCGCCCGTATCAGGTTCCCGACATCCGCTTCGCGAACGGCAACGCGCGGATCGTCAAGGCAGCCGGCAAAGACCTCGGCCATCGGGCCTCGGGCCCAGCTGACGACAGCGGGCACCAGTTCGGCGACTGTAACGGCGGCATCGCCGGGAAGTTCGGCCAAGGCGGCGCGCAGCGTCAAGCCCATGCCCAGCCCGCCGATCAGCATTCGGGGTTGGCGGCGGGTGGCGATACGCTCGCAGGACAGTTTCGCCAGCGCCTCCTCGGAACCGCTCAGGCGGCTGTTCATCAGCTCGTTGGTGCCGAGCATGATGGAGAATTCGGAGCCGCGCTGCTTCAGCCGAAGTTCTTGTGCGCCATCGGGCGTCTTGGCTGAATCAAGCTGGACCCAGGGGATCACAGGCTAACCCCCTGTTTGGCCGCAATCAGTTCCGAAAACCGGATTTCACTTTTCGCTGGAGCGGTCCTTCGGTTCGGGATCACGGCCTAAGCCACAACAGCCGGCTGGCTCCAGCGGGCAGCGAGCAACCGGTAAGGGATCAATGCGACCACGGCGATGATCAGCTTGACCGAGAGATCGCCCAGCGCCCACGAGACCCAGCGCATGGCGTCGACGTGGAACACACCCATCAGTGGCGCGGTTTCGAGTGCGAAACTGTCGCTTGGACCAGCAAAGGCGAAAGCGGCCGAGAAAGCGATGGTGAAGAATACGGCGGTGTCGAACACCGAGCCGACCAGGGTGCCGATGATTGGCGCGCGCCACCAGCTCTGCCGGCGCAGGCGGTTGAACACGGTCACGTCGAGCAATTGCGCGGACAGGAAGGCGGCGCCGGAAGCCGCGGCGATGCGCACCAGCCGGTCTGCCGCCGTCTCGAACTCGATCAGGCCATGGCGGAACAGGAAGGGTGGGATGAGGATCGAGCAGACCACCGCCGTCATGAAGCCGACAAAGACGATCCGGCGCGCCACGGCGGGGCCATAGCGGCGATTGGCAAGGTCGGTGACCAGGAACGAGAAGGGATAGGTGAAGGCGCCCCAGGTCAGGATATCGGCCAGCGACAGGCCGCCGACCGTGCCCTGCATCGGGAACTGGACAAGAATGTTCGATGCCACGACGACAAGCGCCATGGCGGCCACGAAAGGCAGATATCTCGAGAAGGAAGTCATTTTTTTATCCTGGGTAATGGAACCAGCGGAGCGTCATGCCGAAACCGGATCACGCTCGCTTGTCTGAGCATCGGACCTGATGAAGCCGGTTTGAATGGCTTCGATCCGACACCTGGGCGGTCGTCCCCCGCCTATAAGGCGTGTTAAGCTGCGGCCTGTTCGGCGATCTTCTTGGCGATCTGCTTCTTCAGGAGGCGCGCGCGCTGCGACAGCTCCTTGGCATCGGCCTTGGCCAGGAATGCATCGAGGCCACCGCGATGTTCGACCGAACGCAGGGCGTTGGCGGAAATGCGCAGGCGCACATTCTGGTTCAGGGCTTCCGAGATCAGCGTCACATTGACGAGATTCGGCAGGAAGCGACGCCTGGTCTTGTTGTTGGCGTGGCTCACGTTGTTGCCGGACATGACTGCCTTGGCAGTGAGTTCGCAGGTGCGGGACATTGTTCTAACCTTCAGTTCTCGGGCTTGCCAAACCTTTGTGCCCACGCCGGGTGGCGCGCGGTTCTGGTCAGGCGGCCTTATGGAAAAAGTTGGCGTTCCATAGTTGCATTTCGCCGAGGCGTCAAGCTCCGGCTTCGCCACGGAAGCGCCCGGCATTCCATATTAACGCCGGATTTCACCCTATAAGCGGTCACACAGGGACATGCCAGACCGGAGTTGCCCACCTCCGGCCAAAAATCAAGGACCGATCCCGCCATGCTTCGTTCGTCTTGCGCCCTTGCGGCCCTGCTTGCCATCGCCCTGCCGTCTGCCGCGACAGCTGCCTCACCGGAATCCTTCAAGGGCGAATACACCGTGTCGTTCTTTGGCCTTTCGATCGCGAGATCGACGTTTTCCAGCCGCTATGAGAACGGCGCCTATTTGATCGAAGGCAGCGTCAGCAGCGCCGGCCTGGCCAAGCTATTCGACGACACGCGTGGCACCATCTCGTCTAAGGGCACGATTGCCGGGAAAAAAATGGTGCCGCAGGCGTTTCGTGCCGATTACACCTCCGGCAAGAAGGCATCGGTGGTCGATATCCGCTTTGCCAATGGCACTGTAACCTCGACGCAGGTCATTCCCGCGCCGGGTGAGCGCGACCCCAACAACTGGGTGCCGCTGGGCGCCAGCGATCTGGCGGCAGTGCTGGACCCGATGGCGGCGACCGTCATCCATGCCGACAGTCTGGACAAGGTCTGCGGACGCAAGGTGAAGTTCTACGACGGCGAGATGCGGGCCGATCTCACGCTGACCTACGCCTCGAAAGGGTCGATCTCGGTGCCAGGCTACAAGGGTGACACGGTCACCTGCCGGATGGGTTTCGAGCCCGTGTCGGGTTATCGCAAGGGCCGCAAGGCGCTCAATTATCTCAAGGACCGCAGCCGCATGATGGTGACGTTTGCACCGCTCGGCCAAACCGGGGTATATGCGCCGATCCACGCGACGGTCGGAACGCAGATCGGCACCTTGACCATCAGCGCGGGGCGTTTCGAAGCAATAAATTAGGCGCCGTGGCGCGCCGCCGGAGACGGGCATGGGGCGCGCAACACTGATCGGCTTCTCGGCGGTAGCCATGTGGGCGCTGCTGGCGCTGCTCACCGATGCTTCGGGCGCGGTGCCACCCTTCCTGCTGTCGGCGATTACCTTCACCATCGGCACCGGGGTCGGGCTTGTCGCGCGGCTGTTCATGCCGGCCACCGACAAGAGCCAGAAGATACCGCCGCAGGTCTGGGTAATCGGCATTGCCGGGCTGTTCGGCTATCACTTCTTCTATTTCACCGCGCTGCGCAATGCGCCGGCGGTGGAGGCAAGCCTGATCGCCTATCTGTGGCCGCTGCTGATTGTGCTCGGCTCGGCGCTGATGCCGGGCGAGCGCCTGTCCTGGAACCATGTCGTTGGCGCGCTGCTCGGCCTTGCCGGCACCTTCCTGATCGTCACCAAGGGTGGTGGCCTCGCCTTCGACGCCCGCTATGCCTTCGGCTATGCGATGGCCGCCGTGTGCGCGGTTCTGTGGTCGTCCTATTCGCTCCTGTCGCGGCGCTTCCCATCGGTGCCGACCAGCATCGTGACCTGGTTCTGCGCCGCGACGGCCGTGCTTTCGCTAGCCTGCCACCTCGCGCTGGAAAAGACCGTGCTGCCGGATGGCGCTGGGCAGTGGCTGGCGGTGCTTGGCCTTGGCCTGATGCCGGTGGGTGCGGCCTTCTACGCCTGGGACATCGGCGTGAAGCGCGGCGACATCCAGGTACTAGGCGCGGCAAGCTACGCGGCGCCGCTGCTTTCGACACTGGTGCTGATTTCGGCTGGCTTCGCGGAACCATCGCCGCGCATTCTCGTGGCCTGCGTGCTCATCACCGGCGGCGCGGCGCTGGCGGCAAAATCACTGTTCCTGCGCAAGCCGGCCACGACTGAAAGTGGAGCCAAGGCATGATGCCCTTTCCTGGTGGCATCGACGCCAACGCCAATGCGACGCTGATCTTTTCGGTGGTGGCGGCGGTGATCTACGCCTTCACGCTCGGCATGCAGCCGACGCTTGCCCGGTCCGCCGCCAAGACGCTTGCCGTCGCCATGCTTGGCGTGTTGGCGCAAATGCAAGGCGGGCCGCTACTGCTGGTTGGCGCACTGGCGCTCAGCGCCATCGGTGACGCCTTCCTGTCACGCGACGGCGAAAAGGCCTTTCTCGGCGGACTGGCAAGCTTTCTTCTCGCGCATGTCGTTTATGTCGCGTTGTTCCTGCGCTCTGGCGGCGGCGTGGCATTGCTTGGCGCCGAATCGTGGCGCGGGGCGATCGCGCTGGTGATGATCGTTTTCGCCGTGGTCATGCTGGTGGCGCTGTGGCGCCGCGTTGGCCCTGATCTGTGTGTTCCGATCGCGGTCTATATCGCCGCCATTCTCGCCATGGGCATTTCGGCGCTGACGGTCAGCAATGTCTTGGTCATCGGCGGCGCGCTTCTGTTCATGGCGTCGGACGGGCTGCTTGCCACGGAAAAGTTTCTGATGGCCGCCATCTCGCCGCATCGGGCCTGGATGCGCCTGGCTGTCTGGGTGCTGTACTACGCCGCCCAGCTGGCGATCACGTTTGGGTTCTTACTGAGTTAAGATTGTTTCGGCTGCCAGCCCGGCGCGGCGAGTTCGAACGCCGCGAAATCAAACCCTGGCGCCACGGTGCAGCCGGCCAGTGTCCACTCGCCCAGGCTGCGCGCCGATTGCCACCAGCCCGCTGGCACGACGAGCTGCGGCCGTTCGCCCGCCGACAACTCGGTGCCAAGCACCTGTTCGATGACCTGATTAGCCATTGCGCCGTCTTCCTGATGCATCGACAGCACGAGCGGGGCGCCGGCATAGAAATGCCAGACCTCGGCAGCATCCTTCACGCGGTGCCAGGCCGGCCTTTGATCGCCTTCCAGCAGGAAATAGATCGCCGTCGAATGGCTGCGCGGGCCGCCGGCGCTATCGCGAAAGGTTTCCGTGTACCAGCCGCCTTCGGGGTGAGGCTTCAACCCGAGCATCGCGATGATTTCAGCCGCGCTGGTCATGGGTTCGGTCCTTGCGTTTGAGCCTCGGATTTTCCCAAAACCGGCATCCACTTGGACCGATGCTTTAGAAATTGTCCTTGCGCTTGCGGATCTCGGCGAACACGTCGGCATCGGAGGCTGTCTCCATGCCGAGATGTTTGCGGATTGCCGGATCGTGCCAGCGCAGGAACGGGTTTGTCGAGAGCTCTTCGCCGATCGTGGTCGGCAGCGTCGCCTTGTTGTCGGCTCGCAGGGCCTCGATCTTCGCCGCACGTTCCTTCAGCGCCGAGTTGGTCGGATCGACGCTCAAGGCGAAACGGGCGTTGGAGAGCGTATACTCATGGCCGCAATAGATGGCGGTCTCGGCGGGAAGTGCCGCGAGTTTCTTCAAGGACTCGTACATGACAGGGGGCTTGCATTCGAACAGCCGCCCGCAGCCCAGCGCAAACAGCGTGTCGGCGGTGAATGCCACTTTCGAACCAGGCATATGGTAGGAGACGTGGCCGGCGGTATGGCCGGGCGTTGCAATCACATCGATCCGCTCTTCGCCGAGATGCAGGACAGAGCCTTGCTCGACGGTTTCGTCGATGCCTGGAATCTTGTCCTTCTCCGCCTCCGGTCCGACGATGCGCAGCTTGAAGCGCTCCTTCAGGGCCAGGTTGGCCTCGACGTGATCGGCGTGATGATGCGTGGTCAGGATCATCGTCGGCGTCCAGCCGGTGCGCTTGAGGGCAGCCAGGATCGGCGCCTCCTCGGGTGCGTCGATGATCGCGGTCTGTCCACTTTTGGGGTCATGTACCAGCACGCCGAAATTGTCGCTGCGGCACATGAATTGTTCGATTTCGACCGGCATCGAATTGCTCCATTCGTTGCCGCAGACATAGGGCGCTTGCGGGTGGATGTCATCCCGGAATGTCGAAATGACATTCCCGGTATGTCGGATGACGCTCCGCAAAGTCGCGTCGCCTTGGACGTTTTGTTGAACTTGGCCGATATCGCGGCTACATCCCTCGCATGCATTCCGACATCGTCGATCTCCGTTCCTTCTATTCGACCACGCTCGGCCGGTTCGCCGAACGCTCGATCACCATGGCGCTGTCATCGATATGGGCAGCCGTGCCCAACGAGCGGCTGGTCGGCCTCGGCTATACCTTGCCATGGCTGGAGCGGTTCGGCACCGACGCTGAGCGGGTCTTTGCCTTCATGCCGGCGACGCAGGGCGCGGTGGTCTGGCCGGCGACGGGGCCGACGGCGACCGCGCTTGTCTTCGACGAGGAACTGCCGCTGGTCGATTCCTGTATCGACCGCATGCTGCTTGTCCACTCGCTCGAGCATGTCGAAAACCCGCGTGAAACGCTGAACGAGATCTGGCGAGTGCTGTCGCCGGCTGGCCGGGTCGTCATTGTCGTGCCCAACCGGCGGGGTGTGTGGGCGCGCTTCGAGCATACGCCGTTCGGCAACGGCCGGCCGTTTTCGCGCGGCCAGCTCACCGAATTGCTGCGCGAGGCGAATTTCACCCCTGCCTCCTGGTCGGACGCGCTGTTCTTCCCGCCATCGCGGCGCCGTTTCATGATGCGTTTTCACAATGTGCTGGAACGCGTCGGGCGGCGGCTGTGGCCGATCTTTTCCGGCGTCATCGTCGTCGAGGCGCAGAAACGGCTCTATCAAGGCGTGCCGGTCGCCCAGCGTGCCTCGCGCCGTGTCTTCATGCCGGTGTTGTCACCGCATGGCGCGACGCGGCTTGGCCGGCTTGCCGAGGGCGCGGACGCAATGCCGTCAGGCCGGCGGGTGACAACTCCGTGATCGCTGCTGGTTTCTCCATCCGGTTTCAGCACTGTTTCTGAGCGCAAGGACCTTGGCCATGGCTGATCATCCGGACACCGACGCCACGGCCCAATCGGCTGCGGTCGAAGCCAGCAGCCTGCGAGATCAGGTGGCGACGATCAGGCGGGCGCTGGCGGGATCGCCGGTTCGCAAAACCCTGCTCTGGATGTCCCTTGGCATCATGGCCGTCATTATCGCGACCTCGGCTGGACAAGTCCTGCTCAACCGCTGGAACCAGCCTTTCTACGATGCGCTTGCACGCCGCGACATGGCGGCCTTCCTGCACCAACTGCTTGTCTTCGCGGCCATCGCCAGCGGCCTTCTGGTGCTCAATATCGGCCAGACCTGGCTTAACCAGATGATCCGGCTGAAGCTGCGCGAGGCGCTAACGCTCGACCTGATCGACCAGTGGATGCGGCCGGCACGCGCCTTTCGCCTGGCCAATGCCGGCGCGATCGGCGTCAATCCCGATCAGCGCATGCAGCAGGACGCCGCGCATCTCTCCGATCTGTCGACGGACCTCGGCGTCGGCCTGCTGCAGTCATTCATCCTGCTCGTGTCCTTTGTCGGCGTGCTGTGGGAGTTGTCTTCGGGCTTTGTGTTCCACGTCAACGGCTGGTCGCTGGCAATACCAGGCTACATGGTCTGGGCGGCGTTCCTCTATGCCGGCACCGCGTCCTGGCTGAGCTGGCTGGTTGGACGCCCGCTGATCAGCCTCAACAGCGATCGCTACACACGGGAAGCGGAGCTCCGGTCCTCGATGGTGCGCGTCAATGAGAATGTCGATGCCATCGCGCTCTATCATGGCGAAGCCGATGCCAGGCATCGGCTCGAACTTGATCTCGGCACGGTGTTGGGCGCGATGCGGCGCATCTACACGGCGCAGATCAACCTGTCCTGGGTGACCGATACCTATGGTTGGATTACCGTTGTCGCACCGATCCTGGTGGCCTCGCCGGTGTATTTCTCGGGCGACATCAGCTTTGGTGGTTTGATGATGGCGGTCGGTGCGTTCAACCAGGTTCACTCTTCGCTGCGCTGGTTCATCAACAACATCGGCGGCATCGCCGACTGGCGCGCCACGCTGATGCGCGTTGCCGACTTCCGCATCGCGCTCGAGGAAACCGATGTGCTGCACGACAAGGAAAAGCGCATCGCCTTCGGCGAGAATGCAAATGGCAGCCTGACCTTCGAGAGCCTTCAGGTCGCCTCGCCGGACGGATGCACCAAGCTCGCCGACCAGCATGTCGAGATCCATCCCGGCGAGCGTGTCATGATCACCGGCGAGCCGGGCGCGGGCAAGACGCTGTTCTTCCGCGCCATAGCCGGCCTGTGGCCATGGGGAAGCGGGCGGATCGGCCTGCCGGCGGGGGAGGCACCCATCTTCGTGCCCCGCACGCCTTATTTCCCGTTGGGCACGCTGCGCGAGGTGCTCGATCACCCCTATGGTGTCGATCCCGCGAGCGATGCCGAGATTTCGGCGGTGCTTGCCGAGGTTGGTCTTGAAAGACTGTCGTCCTCGCTCGACCGCACCGCCCGCTGGGAGCGTGAACTGGGTGACGACGAACAGCGCTCGCTGGCCTTCGCCAGGCTCGCCTTGCGCAAGCCGAAATGGGTGATCATCGATGAAGCCCTGGACGCGTTCGACGGACCGTCGCTGAGGCGCGTGCTGTCGATGCTGGAGAAGCGTGTGCCCGGAACCGCGATCCTCAACATCGGACGCGGCTTGCACAACAACCAGTTCTTTCCGCGCGCGCTGACGATCGTCAAGGATACCGATGCGCCGGCCTTGAAACCTGCACGTGTCAGGGCAGGGGCGATCGACCCGCCGCCGGTGGTGCGTCGCAAGAGCAAGAAGTAGCAGCGCCGGCGAAGCTATATTTTCGCCGCGATCAGGAGGGAAGGTCGGCGACCTGGAGCCTGTGGTCGCTGCCATGCTTGACGCCCTCAGCTTGCTTGCCTGCCTGACCTGCGCCCAGGCGGCACCTCTTGCCGTGCCGGCCAAGGCCGTCGCCGTGGATGTCGAACTTGTGCTGGCCGTCGATATCTCGCTGTCCATGGACGAGAAGGAGTTCGCCCTGCAGCGCGCCGGGTATGTCGAGGCGCTGCGTCATGCCGATTTCATCAGGGCCGTTCGAGAGGGCACTACCGGCCGTATCGCGATCGCCTATTTCGAATGGGCAGGCACGGTGCGTGACGATGCGGTGGTGGCCTGGCAAATCATCGACAGTGCCGAGAGCGCCAACGCCTTCGCCGACAAGATAGCCGCACGACCTTTCCGCAGTTTTCGCGGCACCTCGATTTCCGGCGCACTTGCTTTCGGCACAAATCTTTTCGACGGAACCGGCTTCGAGGGTGAGCGCAGCGTCATCGATATTTCAGGCGACGGCCCCAACAACATTGGGCCGCCTGTCACCGCCACACGTGATGCGGCGGTGGCGAAAGGCATTGTCGTCAATGGCCTGCCGATCCTGATCAGCCCGTCGCCGACCTTCAAACATCTCGACGAGTATTATGCGCAATGCGTGACCGGAGGTCCCGGTTCGTTCGTATTGCCGATCTATGCGGCGTCGGAGTTCTCGACTGCCATTCGCCGCAAGCTGGTCCTCGAAGTGAGCGGTATCGGCGGTGAGGCCAGGATCATCCCGGCCGATGCGGCAGCACCGATCGATTGCCTTCAGGGCGAGCGCGACCGACGGCTTTTGTCGGATCCGTATTTCCCCGAGCTCGACCGCTGATCCCCTCTGTCGAGTACGTATTCCCATTACCTCTGGCGTAATCGACTGACGCCCCATGCTTTGTCAGATTGCCCTCACGAAGCCGGCGGTTCGGCTTCGAGGCCAAAGGGAGTTTCGCCATGACCGCTTACGCAGTTGCCCATATGCGCCAGGCCACGATGGGGCCGCAGCTCGTCGAATATCTGCACAGGATCGATGCCACGCTGGAGCCGTTTGGCGGCCGCTTCCTGGTTCATGGCGGCGATGTCGAGGCGGTCGAGAACGACTGGCCCGGCCACCTCATCATCATCGAGTTTCCAGACCGTCAGCATGTGCGCGGATGGTATGGCTCTCCGGCCTACCAGGAGATCCTGGCGCTGCGTACCGACAATTCCCTGTCCAATGTGGTGTTCGCCGACGGCGTCGAACATCCGCACAAGGCCACGGATGTTCTGAAGTAGCGGTTCGGCGCTCTCTAGCGCTTCAGCAAAAACACTGCCTGCTGGCCGAAGAAATTCCAGAACCACCATGGCATCGACAGGCCGATCTTCTGGCCGTTGGCGTCGAGCGCGGTCGCCTTTTCCACCGTCGCGCCAAGCTCGTCGCACAGGTTGACGAAATCGCGGATGGTGCAGAAGTGGATGTTGGGCGTGTCGTACCAGGAATAAGGCAGGTCGGCGGTCACAGGCATGCGGCCCTTGATGAACAGCGACAGCCGCACCCGCCAGTGGCCGAAATTGGGGAAGGAGACGATGGCGTGCTCGCCGATCCTGAGCAGTTCGTCGAGAACCAGCTTCGGGTTGCGGGTAGCCTGCAAGGTCTGCGACAGGACGACGAAATCAAAGCCCTTGTCAGGGTAGAATTCGAGATCCTTGTCGGCGTCGCCCTGGATGACGGAGAGGCCGCGCGCGACGCATTCGTTGACGCCACGCTGCGACAGTTCGAGACCACGGCCGTCGATCTGCTTGGTGACCTGCAGCAATTCGAGCAGAGAGCCGTCGCCGGAGCCGACATCGAGCACCCGCGATTGCGGCGGGATCAGATCGGCGACGACCTCAAGGTCGACGCGCTGGGTGTCGTTGACGCTCATAGCGGAAGCCCTCTGGCTCGCGCGGCCGAGCCGATGAAGCCGTTGATGGCGGCAAACAGTTCCGGCTCATCGAGCAGGAAGGCGTCGTGGCCACGATCGGTCTCGATCTCGACGAAAGACACCGAGGCGCCGGCGGCGTTCAGCGCATGCACGATCGATCGGCTTTCCTCGGTGGGAAACAGCCAGTCGCTGGTGAAGGAAACCAGGCAGAAACGGGTTTTTGTCGCGGCGAAGGCATCGGCCAGCCGACCGCCATGGTCGGCGGCGAGGTCGAAATAGTCCATCGAACGGGTCATGTAGAGATAGGAATTGGCGTCGAAGCGATCGACGAAGGTCATGCCCTGGTGGCGCAGATAGCTTTCGATCTGGAAGTCGGCGTCGAAGCCGAAGGTGAGCGCTTCGCGGTCCTGCAGGTTGCGGCCGAATTTGCGGTGCAGGGCGGCTTCCGACAGATAGGTGATGTGGGCGGCCATGCGCGCCACCGCCAGGCCCTTTTCCGGGCGCTTGCCGTGCTCGAAATACTTGCCGCCGTGCCAGTCGGGATCCGCCATGACGGCTTGCCGGCCCACCTCGTGGAAGGCGATGTTCTGCGAGGAATGGCGCGCGCCGGTTGCGATCGGCAGCGCCGAGAAGACGCGCTCGGGATAGCTAGACGCCCATTCCAGCACCTGCATGCCGCCCATCGAGCCGCCGAGAACGCAAAACAGCTTCTCGATGCCGAAATGATCGACCAGCATCAGCTGTGCCCGCACCATGTCGCGGATGGTGATGATCGGCAGGTCGAGGCCGTAAGGCTTGCCGGTGGCCGGATTGGTGGAGGCCGGGCCAGTCGATCCCAAACAGCCACCGATGACGTTGGAGCAGATGACGAAAAAGCGGTTGGTGTCGATGATCTTGCCGGGGCCGATCAGCACTTCCCACCAACCGGGCTTGCCGGTCACCGGATTGGTGTTGGCGACATGCTGGTCGCCGGTCAGCGCGTGGCAGACGAGAATGGCGTTGGAGCGGGCGTCGTTGAGCGTGCCATAGGTCTGGTAGGCGATCTGGAACGGCGACAGGAGCGTGCCGGCATCGAGCTTCAGCGGCTTGTCGGCGCCGAAGCGCAACACCGGGCTCGACGGCTGGTCGGCTTCGTTGTTGGTTTTTCCAGCGCGCAGGGCGGCCATGGCATCCATCTCACTTTGAGTCCACGTAGCGGTCGCGCGGACAACAAAAAACCGGCAGTGCCGTTGCAAAGCCGGTTACAGGATGCAAACGGCCCTTTAGCAAGTTGTTTAACGTGGCTGCAAGCCGACCGGCCAAATCACCACGGAAGTTCGCATCTCTTCTAGGACCGACGCGGCCCGGCGTCAACGGTCAGCCGGCTGGCGGACGCGCCGCCTCTCGACATTGCAAGCCATGGCTTGTATTTCCGCTGCGGCTTCCGGATGGAGGCGGTCCTCGACGGATTTTGCAAAATGACCCAGACACCTGACAAGGCACGTCCAGCACCGCGCGCGGGCATCCTTGACATCGAGGCCTATGTGCCCGGCAAAAGTGCCGCGCCCGCCGGTGTCGACAGAGTCTACAAGCTGTCGGCCAACGAGAACCCGCTTGGCCCTTCGCCGAAGGCAATCGAGGCCGCGCGCGAGGTTGCCGCCAAGCTCGATGTCTACCCGGATGGCACGGCCCGGCGCCTGCGCGAGGCGATCGCCGAAGTGCATGGCCTCAACCCGGCGAACATCATCTGCTCGAACGGGTCCGACGAAATCCTCGGCCTGCTGGCGCAGACCTATCTGGCGCCTGGCGATGAGGCCATCATCACCGAACACGCCTTCATGGTCTACAAGATCTACATCCAGGCGGCGGGCGGCGTTCCGGTGACGATCAAGGAAACCGATGAGCGCGCCGACATCGATGCCATTCTGGCCGCCGTGACGCCGCGCACGAAAATCGTCTTTCTCGCCAACCCCAACAATCCGACCGGCACTTATGTGCCGTTCCACGAGGTGCGCCGCCTGCATGCCGGCCTGCCGAAGAACGTGCTTCTGGTGCTGGACGCAGCCTATGCCGAATATGTGCGGCGCAACGACTATGAAGCCGGCATCGAACTGGTGGGAAGCGCCGAGAACGCGGTCATGACCCGAACCTTCTCCAAGATCGGCCTCGGCGGCGCGCGGATCGGCTGGATGTACGCGCCGGCGCATATCGTCGATGCCATCAACCGGATACGCGGCCCGTTCAACGTCAACGCCACCGCGATCGAGGCCGGCATCGCGGCGATCCGCGACCGCGTCCATGTCGAGCGCAGCGTGAGGCACAACGAAACATGGCTGACCTGGCTGAGCGAACAGATGATTGGACTGGGGCTGAGGGTGACGCCAAGCGTCGGCAATTTCATTCTCGTTCACTTTCCCGACGACAAGAAACATTCGGCGGCGGCGGCGGACGACTATCTGACGGCGCGCGGCTACATCCTGCGGCGCGTTTCCGGCTACGGTTTTCCCAATGCGCTGCGCATGAGCATCGGCACCGAAGAAGCCAATCGCGGCGTCATCGCCGCGCTCACGACATTCCTGAAAAGCTAGAACACCATGGCATCACCGATGTTTGAAAAGATCGCGCTGGTCGGCATCGGCCTGATCGGCTCGTCGCTGGCACGCGTCATCCGGCGCGAGGGCCTTGCCGGCCATGTCGCCATCTCGACACGCAGCGCCACCACGTTGGCGCGGGCGCAAGAGCTTGGGTTGGGCGATTCCTATACAACAGACGCGGAGGAAGCGGTCCGCGATGCCGACCTGATCATCGTCTCGGTGCCGGTCGGTTCCTCCGGCGCCGTGGCGGAAGAAATCACGCCGGCCCTGAAGAAAGGCGCAATCCTCACCGATGTCGGCTCGACCAAGGCATCGGTTATCGCGCAGATGCAGCCGCACGTGCCTGAGGGCGTGCATTTCATTCCCGGGCATCCGCTGGCGGGCACCGAGAAATCAGGCCCGGATGCGGGTTTTGCCGACCTGTTCGACAACCGCTGGTGCATCTTCACGCCGCTGCCGGACACCGATCCCGACGCGCTGGAGAGGCTTTCGGAATTCTGGCGCCGCTGCGGCGCCAACATCGACACGATGGACCCGCAGCACCACGACATGACGCTGGCCATCGTCTCGCACCTGCCGCACATCATCGCCTACAACATCGTCGGCACCGCCGATGACCTGGAATCGGTGACCAAGACGGAAGTCATCAAGTATTCCGCCTCCGGCTTCCGCGATTTCACCCGTCTGGCCGCTTCCGATCCGACCATGTGGCGCGATGTCTGCCTGCACAACAAGGATGCCATCCTCGAGATGCTGGCGCGGTTCTCGGAGGATCTTGCCTTCCTGCAGCGGGCGATCCGCTGGGGCGATGGCGAAAAGCTGTTTGACCTGTTTACCCGCACCCGCGCCGTGCGCCGCTCGATCATCGAGGCCGGCCAGGACATCGATGTTCCTGACTTCGGTCGCCAGGCAGTCGAACATCCGAAAGGGAGCTGATATTCAGGTGAGGCCAGCCTGCAAATGGCTGATACCTACGCTTCCGGTGCTCACGTACGAAGAGTACGCTCCGCTCCGGTTCTCGGTATCAACCATTTTCGACTCGGCCTGACCTGAATCTCAGCCCCCTTTATCATTGTTGCGTTGCAGGCCAGGTCGCCGCGACCATGGCCATTGTCTCGGCGCGGTCCGGCGCGCCCAGCCTGCCGCCGAAGCGCTGGCATTTGAGCGCGGCGGCGGCGCTGGCAAAGCGCAAGGCCTGTTCGGCCGGCATGGCTTCGGCCATCGCCAAGGCAAAGGCGCCGTGAAAGACGTCGCCGGCTGCCAGCGTGTCCACCGCCTTGACCCTTGGCGCCGCGACGTGGCGCACACAACCGGCCTGTCTGTCATGCCACCAGGTTCCCGCACTGCCACCGGTCACCGCGACAAAGGCGTCGGTGCGCGAGGCGAGGTCGGCGCAAGCGGTCTCAGGGTCCAACGCTTGGCCGCAGACAATGCGCGCCGCCGGCTCCGAGGCGACGATGTGCGAGGCGAGCGGCAGCAACCGCTCGAGCACTGACAGAGGCGCGGTGTCGGCATCGAGGATGGCCGGGCGCCCGCTGGCGCGCGCGGCGGTGAGGGCAAGCGCGGCGGCACCCGGCCAGCGCACGTCGGCCAGCACGGCGTCGAATGCCGCGAGATCGGGCAAGGGCAGGGCTTCGGGATCGGCCTGCGCCTTGCCATCGTAAAACGGCACGATGATGCGCTCGCCATGCGCGTCGACCAGGATCGCGGCGAGGGCCGAGCGCGCGCCGGCAACACGGCGGACGAGACTGCAGTCGACGCCTTCCGCCTCGATGCCCGCAACAAGCTGGTCGCCAACGGCGTCATCACCCGCGCTCGCCCAGAGCGACACTTCGGCGCCGAGACGGCGCGCGGCACAGGCGGCACTGGTGGCCATGCCGGAGGCGATCTGGACGCCGTCGGAGGCAATGAACTTTCCCTGATGGACGGGGAGCGTCTCCACGCGCAGGATCGTATCCAGCGTCAAGACGCCAACGCTCAGCAACTTCACCGCTCTTGCCATGGGAGCGCTACTCGACCGGCTTGATCTTGCCCAGCGGGATGAAGCCGAGCGAAGCCTTGCCCTTGACCACCTTCAGCGGCATCGATGGTTCATTGCCGAGCAGCGAGAGCGCGGCGAAACCCTGTTCCAGCTGGCTTTTCTGCTCGGGTATGGCGGTGCCGAGGATCGCTGCCACGGCTTTCGGATCCGTCAGCTTGATCATCAGGTCGGCGTCGATCAGCCCTTCGGCATCGACCGACAGCGGCCCGGAAACGGCGATACGGGCGGTCCCCGACGACAGGTTGAGGTTGCGGATCTGAACTGTCTGGCCACGCAGGCTTTTGACCTGCGTGCCAATCAACGCGACGCCGTTCTTCAGGGTCGCGTCGCCGCTGGCATCGAGCGGCGGCAAGACACGTCCACCGATGGCGTCGGGGGCGATTTCGAGATCGCTAAAGCTGCCGAGATAGTCGATATCCCCGCCGTTCGGCTGCAACTGTCCCGATGCCTTGCCGGCGCTGAACAATTGCACCGGGTCGGTGTCGTCAGCCGGATCGGTCTGGCCGGACAGTCCCTCGGCCTGCAGCGAAACATGCCGGGGCAGGGGCCAGGACAGCTTCATGCCGGCCTGTAGCGTATCCCAGTCGATCCACAGAGGCGTCATGCCCGGAACCGAAGTCCTGAGCGGGCCGCGCAGGTCGGCAACGGGCGACAGAGGCTGGGTGATCTGGGCAACGGCATTGAAACTGCCGGTGGAGGCGGCAATGTTCTTGCTGTCGTCCTCATAGGCCAGGTTGTCACAAGAGACGGTAAAGCTGACGGGATAGCCGCTGACCTGGAGGTTGGCGCAACCGGCCTCGATGCCGTTCTTGTTGAGCTTGGCAACAGCCTTGTCGGCCTCGCTCCTGACCCTGTCGGCCAGATAGAACCAGCCGCCGCTGTAGATGGCGAAGAGCACGAGGATGAACGCCACCAGCCAGAACAGGCGGCGTCGGTTTCTCTGCGGGCGCTCGTCACTTGACGTCATGCTGTGGCTCTCGTTAACGCAACGGGTGTTGTAGGCGGACTGCCGATTCAGACAACGTAAGTAGACAGAGACGGGTGGAAAAAACACCGATTCCGGTGCGGTGGTGCCAGTCTTTTGCAATCAGGCATGGCGATATGGGCGATTTTTGGGTTTTTGGCTACGGTTCGCTGATCTGGCGCCCCGGTTTCGCGCATGTCGAAACGCAGCGTGCCCGGCTGCATGGCTACCGCCGCTCGCTCTGCGTCTATTCCTTCGTGCATCGCGGCACCCGCCAGCGGCCGGGACTGGTGCTCGGCCTCGACCATGGCGGCTCCTGCGTCGGGCTGGCGTACCGCGTTCCCGGCGATCTGCGTGACGAGGTCATCGCCTATCTGCGCGGGCGCGAGCTGGTCACGGATGTCTACCTTGAGCGCACACTCAAGGTCCGCCTCGATGGCGGCGAAACGGTCGAGGCGGTAGCCTACATCGTCGACCGCAAGCATGAGCAATATGCCGGTGCGCTCGACGCCAGTGACGCGGCGGCTGTCATACGCGGTGCGGTCGGCCAGTCGGGAAACAACGAAGACTACGTGCTCAGCACACTGAAGCATCTTGAGGCGCTCGGGATCCGTGACCATTGGCTGGAGGATGTGGCGCGGCAGGTCGCGCCTTTGTGAGGCCTTGGCTCTGCGGAAAAAGCCGATCAGGCCTTTGACCTCGCTGAAGCAGTACCTAGCTTAGGCTGCGAACCCTATCGGGCGGCATGCGCCCATCCCCTGTCACGGAGATCCGTCTTGCAGAAACGCCGTCTCGGTCGCACCGACCTTTCCATTGCGCCGCTGGTCCTGGGCGGCAACGTCTTCGGCTGGACCGCCGACGAAAAAACCTCGTTCGACCTGCTCGACCGCTTTGTCGCCGGCGGCCTCAACGCCATCGACACGGCGGACGCCTATTCGCGCTGGGTGCCGGGCCACAAGGGCGGCGAATCGGAAGCCATCATCGGCAACTGGATGAAAAGCCGCGGCAACCGCGACAAGGTGGTGGTGATCACCAAGGTCGGTTCCGACATGGGGCAAGGCCACAAGGATCTTTCCGCCGCCTATATCGAGAAGGCGGTCGATGCATCGCTGAAGCGGCTGAAGATCGATGCCATCGACCTCTATCTGTCGCATTGGCCGGATCCATCCACACCTTACGAAGAGACGCTTGGCGCCTATGAGAAGCTGCTCGCCAAGGGCAAGATCCGCTATGCCGGCTGCTCGAACCTCGATGCCGGGCAATTGCGCGCCGCGCTCGATGTGGCGAGCCTGCGCAGCCTGCCGCGCTACGAGGTGCTGCAGCCGGAATACAATCTCTACGACCGTTCGTCCTTTGATGGGCCATTGCGCGACCTGTGCATGGCCGAGGATATCGGCGTCATCACCTATTTCAGCCTGGCCAAGGGGTTCTTGAGCGGCAAGTATCGGGGCAAGGCCGATCTCGGTCAAAGCGAGCGCGGCGAAGATATCGGCGGCTATCTGAACGAGCGCGGCATGCGCATTCTCGCGGCGCTGGACGCGGTATCGGCAAGGCATTCGGCGAAGCAGGCGGAAGTGGCTCTTGCCTGGGTGATCGCGCGGACAGGTGTTACCGCACCGATCGCCAGCGCCACCAAGCCCGCGCAGATGGACAGCCTGATCAAGGCGGCGTCACTGAAGCTGAGTGCGGATGACATAGCCGACCTCAACAGAGCCAGCGCCTGACGCCTTCAGCGCGGCACATTTCACGCCTCGCACGATCGTCCAAGACCACCTCGCCTGTCTTGCCCTAGCGTTTCTCGCACAGGGCAAGACAGGGTTTCCAATGGCCGCATTTTCCGATCCTGAAGCATGGCGGCAGTTGCTGGCGCTGGTATTGGCGTCGGCGGTCGTCATGGGCAGTCCGGGGCCGGCGACGATCAGCGTCACCGCCATTGGCGCCGCCTTCGGGTTGCGGGGCTCATTGCGATACACAAGTGGCGTCATTCTGGGCACGATCGCCGTTCTGCTTGTCGTGGCCACCGGTGTCATGGCGGTGCTTGCCTCGGCACCGAAGCTGACGCCGCTGCTTGTGGCCGCATCCGCTGCCTATATCCTCTATCTCGCTTTCAAGATCGCGACTGCTCCGCCGCTGGCGGCGCGAAGCGCTGAGACCGCGCGTCCAACATGGCTTGGCGGGTTCCTGCTGGCTGTCGCCAACCCGAAAGCCTACGTGGCGATCGCCGCCGTGTTCGCCGGCAGCACTTCGAAGCAGGGCGCTGTTGAACTCGGCCTTTGGCTGAAGCTGGCTGTGCTCGCCGCGATGATCGTTGTGATCCACGTGCTTTGGCTTCTGGTCGGCGCGGCGTTCGCACGCTTCCTGCGCAGGCCCTTGGCCTCGCGGATCATCAACCTGGTCTTTGCCGCGACGCTGGTGCTGACCACGGCACTGGCGGTCTTCGGCTGACGGCTCAGGCCTTGGCTTTTGCCGCGGCGTCCAGCTCTTGTAGTCTTTTCACCGCTGTCGGCGGCAAGGCTGGCGGGTTCGGTCCTCGCGCCACGTCGATGAGAAACTGGTCGCAGGCAGCCTCGGTCTCGCCGATCAGCCGCGCCATGAATTCGTCCTTGCCAAGGCCAGGTGGAATCGGCGGCAGGAAACGCGCTTTGATCGTGCCAGGGTAGCGCAGGAATTTCCGGCGCGGCCAGTAGAGGCCCGCGACATGGGCGACCGGCACCACGGGAACGCCGAGCTGCGAATAGATTTCGACGATGCCGTATTTGTAGGCCGGTTCGTCGCCGGGCGCGCGCCGCGTTCCTTCCGGGTAGATGATGAGCTGGCGCGGGTTGCGGGCCATTTCCTCCTTGGTGGCGGCAAGCACCGCTTTCAGCGCCTTTGAACGGCTGCCGCGATGAACCGGGATCATGCGCATCTTCAGGATGTA
The DNA here is from genome assembly GCF_015500075.1 of Mesorhizobium sp. INR15. Lineage (NCBI taxonomy): Bacteria > Pseudomonadati > Pseudomonadota > Alphaproteobacteria > Hyphomicrobiales > Phyllobacteriaceae > Mesorhizobium > Mesorhizobium sp. INR15. The sequence goes on from NZ_CP045496.1 coordinate 1,772,747, forward strand.
CCAGCCGAAGAACGGGATCCAGGTCAGCTCGCGCTTGAGGATGTAGAGCGGGTCCTGCAGGAAGGGAAAGAAGGCGATGGCGTCCCAGAACGACTGGTGCTTCGGCGCCAGGATGAAGGAGCCTTGCGGCAGGTTTTCAAGCCCGGTGATCTCGCTCTTCGTGCCGGCGATCTTGTCGTAGAGCCACATCGAGGTGCGCGACCAGAATTTCGGCACGAACCACGCACGGTGGCGCGGCGAGAGAAAATAGTACGGGGTCCAGAGGATCATCTGGACGATCAGGTTGACGTAAAAGACGAAGTTGAACGTCAGCGATCGGATATAGAGCATTTGGCAGGCCCGGTGAGGAAGCGTGGGGTTGGTTACACCAAGCGCGTGCAAAAAGGAAACGGCGTGATGGCTAGCCCTGCCATGTCGCTTGCGCGAGCCGCTCCCTCAGGCGTGGGGCCGCGAAATCGAGGAATGCGCGCAGTTTGACCGGTAGCCGGCCCTGGCCGGCATGGACGAGGTTGACGGGCCATGGCTCCGGTTCGAAGACCTGCAAAACGGGGCTGAGTGCTCTTGATCGTACGGCACCAACGATCTGGTAGGAGAGCACGCGCGTTATGCCGATGCCGGCGACAGCGGCGTCGATCGCCGCTTCGGCGGTGTTGACTCGCAACCGTGAGTGCACCTGGACAGGAAAATCAGCCTTGTCGTTAGCGAAGGTCCATGTGGCGAGGGAGCTCAGACCCTCGAAGGTGATGCAACTGTGCGTCTCAAGATCCAGTGGGGTCCTCGGCGTGCCGTGTTCGGCCAGATAGGCAGGGCTTGCGCAGACGACATGCCGGATCGAGCCGATCTTGATGGCAACCATGCGCGAGTCCGGTAGGTGGCCGATGCGAATGGCGAGATCGATATGGTCTTCGGCCAACTGCGCGATCCTGTCGCCGAGCGTCAGCCGGATATCCACCCGAGGGTATGCAGCGAGGAACGCGGTCACCACCGGCAGCACGTGAAGGCGGCCGAAAACGATCGGCGCGGTGATGATCAATTCGCCGGTTGGCGTGCTGTATTCGCCGCCGGCGGTCCGCTCGGCCTCTCCGACCTCGTCGAGGATACGGCGGCAAGCGGCGAAGTAGGCGTGCCCTGCATCGGTCAACGTCAGCCGCCGTGTTGAACGGTTCAACAGGCGTGTTCCGAGATGATGCTCGAGATCGGAAATCTTGCGGCTGACCGTTGCAAGCGGGGTGCCTGAGCGGCGGCCAGCGGCGGAGAGACTGCCGGCCTCCGCCGTCGCGACAAACAGGGACATGGCTTCGAGGCGATCCATCACTTCTTCCAAAAATTGGAATGATAGTTTGCAATTATGCCATCTACATCCGGCGAATGGAAGGATGCATATAGGGGTGACCACTCAAACAAGGACGTTTCCCATGCCCCGCATCGTCACGCCGTCATCCATTGCCGACGCCCCCGCAGCCGCCCAGCCTATGCTGCAGGCTGTCGAGAAGCAGCTCGGTGTCGTACCGAACCTGTTTCGGATGGTTGCCAACAGCCCGGCAGCACTCGAGGGCTATCTCGCGATGTCGGGAGCGCTTGCCAAGGGCCGCCTGCCGGCACCGACGCGCGAGCGTATCGCGCTGGCTGTCGCTGAAATCAACGGCTGCAGCTACTGCCTCTCCGCGCACAGCTATCTTGGCAAGAATCTCGCAAGGCTCGACGAAGCCGAGATGCTCGCCAACCGCCACGGTGGATCGACGGATGCCAAGGCAGCCGCGGCGGTGCGTTTTGCGGTCGCGGTTGCGCGCAACCGTGGCCATGTTGGCGATGCTGATCTCGCGGCCGTAAGGCTCGCGGGCTACGACGAGGCGCAGATCATCGAGATCGTCCAGCATGTCGCCCTGAACGTCTGGACCAACTATATCAACGAGGTTGCCCAGACGGAGATCGATTTTCCGGTTGTTTCTGCCCGCGATGCTGCCTGAATCCGGCGAGGGCTGGCGATGTCCGCCGGCCCCAGCCATATGTTATCGCGAGGAATCCCATGTCCGAGAGCCGTCCGCCGCTACCGCCTTTCACCGCCGAGACCGCAGCGCAGAAGGCGCGCATGGCCGAGGACGCGTGGAACTCCCGCGACCCGGCGCGCGTCGCGCTCGCCTACACAACGGACAGCCGCTGGCGCAACCGCGCCGAATTCCTGCAGGGCCGCGACGCCATCCAGGCATTCCTGACGCGCAAATGGAGCCGCGAGCTTGAATACAGGCTGATCAAGGAGGTCTGGGCCTTCCATGGCAACCGGATAGCGGTCCGTTTTGCCTATGAATGGCGCGACGACAGCGGCTCCTGGTTTCGCAGCTACGGCAATGAAAACTGGGAATTCGACGAACACGGGCTGATGCGCCTGCGCATTGCCAGCATCAACGACCTGCCGATCGGCGAGGCCGATCGCAAATATCACTGGCCGCTCGGCCGCCGCCCGGACGATCATCCCTCATTGTCGGCGCTCGGGCTTTAGCACCCCGTCAGGGGCAGGAGGCACCCATGAACGCGCATGCTTTCACCAGCGACGTCGCTTTCACGCCGACCGTCAAGGCAATCCAGGCACGCAAGGGCTCGCGCCAGTCCTATGCCCGCGTCGAAGAGCGCGGCGGTTGGCAGTCAGTCATCACGCCTGACATTGCCGCGTTCATCGGGATGCAGACCAGCGTCTTCCTGTCGACGGCCAATGGCGAGGGCCAGCCCTATATCCAGCATCGTGGCGGGCCGTCCGGCTTCCTCAAGGTGCTGGACGAACACACGATCGGCTTCGCGGATTTTGCCGGCAACAAGCAGTTCATCAGCCAGGGCAACCTGGCCGACAACCCGCAGGCCTTCCTGTTCCTGATCGACTATGCCCACCGGCAGCGCATCAAGATATGGGGCACGGCGCGCGTCGTTGAAAACGACGACGAACTGATGGCGAGATTGATGCCGCAGGACTACCGGGCGCGGCCTGAGCAGGTCATTCTGTTCACTGTCAAGGCCTGGGATGCCAATTGCCCGCAACATATTCCGCAGCGCTTCGAGGCGGCTGACGTGGCGGCGGCTCTGGCCGACCGCGACAAGCGTATCGAACGCCTCGAACAGGAGATCGCACGTCTCAAGGGAAGTTCCGGCGCCGCCGTCAAGGAATGAAACTTCGGCTCAGCCGCCGGCCGCGGTCTCGGCCAGGGCAAGGCCATCCGGCGTCGGCTTCATCGGCACGATGCCGCGCGCCAAAGCCAGCAGGTACTTGTTGTATTCGGTGAACAGCACGCGCAATGCCTCCGGCTTGGTCAGCCAGCCGCCATTTTCGAGATTGGCATTGACCACGGGGTAGGGCTCAAGCTTTGCGCCATGCAGCAGCCGGCCCATTTCGAGCAGGCTGCGTGGCATATGGTAATTGTTGGTGACCAGGATCACCGTGCCATAGGCGTGGCTCTCCACCCATTTGGCGCTTTCCTCGGCGTTGCCGATCGTATCGAGCGCTGCCCGGTCAATGTCGACGCAGCAGGAAAACAGCTTCTTGTCGCCACCGGTCGCTACCTGCAGCTGGCGGCGGCTGGCGGAAGGATGCACGCCGCTGATCAAAAGCCGCTCACCCTTGCCGGATGCCAGCAACTCCATCGCGGCGTCCAGGCGTGACTGGCCGCCAGTAAGCACGATGATAGCGTCGGCCTTGGCGGGATTTGCAGGCGTTGTGAGGTGGCTGACCTTGTTGGCGAACCAGCCGAAACCACCGGCAAACAGCACGGCCAGCGTCAGCACGAGAAAAGCGGCTGTGCGCAAGAGCGAACCCAAACGGCTTGCCCCGGCGCGCCCATGCGAACGCGCACCCGCCACTGGCAACTGCCCAGCCGTCCCGGTCGAGTCCCGCGCGTCCATCATGCTATGGTTAATCCTGAAAAGTGTCCTTTGGTAGGGAAAAAGCGCACTTTGCGTTACGGGGTTTCTTCATCCGTGATCGATCTTGCCTGGTGTCTGTCGTTGTCCTCAAACCCCGGTTCGACTTCAGCGCGATGTTAGCCGGCATCCGGCTGACGGACATCAATGTCACTGAGATAAGCAACGACGGTTGCATGCGAGGTGGCCGCCGTCAGTGCGCCGATGACCAGCACCATCAGAACGACGCCGAGATAGCCCGCCGAACCGATGGCGAAGTTGCCGAACAGAGCGGTTGCCTGGTCGGCCTGCGGCGTTGCCATGTTGCGCGATGACCACCAGGAAAAGACGATGAAGACCAGCACCGCCGCCGCGCCGCCCGCCGCGGCACCCTTCATGCCGGTGACGAGGAAATGGCGGCGGAATTCGCGCGCGATAAAGCGCGCCTCGGCGCCGACGAAATGCAGCACTTCGATGATGTGGCCGTTGCCCGCCATGGCGCCACGTGTCGCGAACACCACTGTCAGCACGGTCGCCGACAGCATCAGCGCCAGCACCGCGATGCCGATGGTCACCGTGGTGCGGGCCATGGCCACGAGCCGGTCGACCCAGGTGCGATGATCGTCGAGCGAGGCGCTCGGCAGCTTGGGTGTCATCGCCGCGCGTATGGCCGCGAAATCCGGCGGGCTGTTCTCGTCGATGGTGACGATGATCAGGCGCGGCACCGGCAGTTCGTCGATGTTGAGACCCGAGCCCAGCCACGGCTCAAGCAGCCTGGCGGTGGCGTCGCGATCGATGATCCTTGTCGCCTTCACGCCGGGGAATTCGCCAGCGATCTGCGAGGCCTGGGTGAGGGCCGCCTCCATGTCGAGGCCGTCGGCCGGCTTGATCTGGATCGTCGCCTCGCGCGAAATCTGGTTCTCCCAGACGGAGGCTGTATCGCGGACCAGCGTCACCGCGCCAAAGGTCAGGCAGGACAGGAAGGTCATGATGGCGATGACCAGCACCAGTGCCCGGCCGGCGATGTTCTGCGCCGGAACGATCGGCGCCATCCTGCGCTGGACGCGTGGTTTTGCCGCGGCCGCCTCGGCGTCCTCTTCGTCGAGATGTTCGGCGGGCAGATCAGTCATAGATATCCAGCCTTCCGCCGGCCAGAATCAGACGGCGCGCGTCGACCTGTTCCATGAGGCCGAGATCGTGGGTGGCGATGACCACTGCGGTGCCGAGCCGGTTGAGCTCGATGAAGAGGCGCAGCAGGCGCCGCGCCAGCGGCGGATCGACATTGCCGGTCGGCTCGTCGGCCAGCAGGATCTCGGGCTGCTCGATCAAGGCCCGGGCGATCGCGGCGCGCTGCTTTTCGCCGCCGGACAGCACCGGCGGCAGCACATGCATGCGCTCGCCAAGGCCCACCCATTTCAGGAGCTCGGTCACGTCGGTGCGGTAGCTTGCCTCCTCGCGGCCGCGCACGCGCAACGGCAGCGCCACATTCTCGTAGGTGGTCATGTGGTCGAGCAAGCGGAAATCCTGGAACACAACGCCGATGCGCCGCCGCAGGTGCGGCAGTTCAGTGCGCGAGATGCGCGAGCGGTCCTTGCCGAAAATGGTGATCAGGCCGCGCGTCGGCTTCAGCGACATGAACAGAAGGCGCAGCAAGGTTGTCTTGCCGGCGCCCGAAGGCCCGCTCAGGAACTGGAAGGAGCGCTCCGGAATGTGCAGGGAGATGTCACGGAGGATTTCCGGACCCATGCCATAGCGGAGGCCGACATTTTCGAAGCGAATCAATTTCGGCGACCTGAAATTCCCGGCGGCGATACGCCACCGTTTTCTCTCCAACGACCATCGGCCGGCATGGTTAACCGACAGTTAATTCCTGGGCTGTTTAGGCTCGTCACGAAGGCTCCGGTGGGGAAGCGTTAACCATTTCCGTTTACGCAAAAGAAACGAAAAGCGAACACGTGCTGCATTACTGGTGCCATGATGGCTGAGGATAGAACCGCGCGCCCGGTTTCCGGCGAAATCATGACCGGTCCGGCGGCAAATGCCGCACCGGGCCACTTCATGCGTGGTTCGGCCGGCGACGTCGTTGATGCCGACTATGAGGTGTTGCCCCGTGGTGTCCCCGACGTGGAGCCGGTTTCACAGCCGCCGCTGCGTGTGATCGTGACGCCGCCGATCGAAGGCATGGATATGCTGCGCAAGCCCGAAGCTCCGGCGGAACGCGCGCCGGCCCCGCGCGGTGGGCCAATCTTCTGGATTGCCGGCATAGGCCTGGCGCTCGCGGCGTTCTGGGTTTCCGGCGGGCACGCGCTGGTGCGGCAGTCGCCATTCCTGGCTTCCGAGCCGCCATCGGCGCTCACCATCTCGGGTGTCACGTCGCGCGTCGACGCGTCTGGAGCCAAGGCGCTGCTGTTCGTTGATGGCGAGGCCGTCAATGACGGCGCTGCTGCTACACCGCTGCCGCCTCTGGAAATCCGTGTAACCGGCAATGATGGAAGCGTAACCCGCTATAGGTTGGGGACATCCAGCAGTCCGCTGGCGCCGCGCGAGAGATTTGGCTTTGCCAGCCGCCTCGACGTGCCTAGAAACGGGGTTAAGACCGTGTCGGTCACCTTCGCCGAGTAGGGTGTATTGATATTCAGATGATGCCGGCCCGCAAACGGCTGATACCTGCGCTTCCGGTGCTCACGTACCCAAAAGTACGCTCCGCTCCGGTTCTTGGTATCAGCCATTTTCGGCTCGGCCTGACCTGAATCTCAACACACCCACGGCGACGGGGTTTTAGGCGAACATCTTGAAGGGGCGAAAAATGCCAGTTGTACGTGGCAAGGACATCGAGGTCCTGTTTTCAGCGTCGGCGATCGCGCGGCGCAATCTTGAACTCGCCAAGGAGATCGCCGAGCACGACTATCACGACCTGCTGGTGATTTCGGTGTTGAAGGGCTCGTTCATTTTCGCCGCCGACCTTATCCGCGCCATGCATGATGTCGGCCTGTCGCCCGAGGTCGAGTTCATCTTCATCTCCAGCTATGGCGCCGGCACCAGCAGCGGCGAGGTGAGGGTGCTGCGCGATATCGACAACGAGGTCGCCGGCCGCGACGTGCTGTTGATCGACGACATACTCGAGTCCGGCAAGACGCTGACCTTTACCCGCGACCTGATGCTATCGCGCGGCGCCAAAAGCTGTTCCATCGCCGTGCTGCTCGACAAGCGGATGCGCCGCCAGACCGCTCTGACCGCCGACTATGTCGGTTTCGACTGTCCCGACTATTTCGTCGTCGGCTACGGCATGGACGTGGCGCACGCCTTTCGCGAACTGCCCTTTGTCGGCATCGTCAAGGGTGACGTCTGAGGTCAACTGGTTCGCTGGAGCGAATTCTGAAAAGACCTCATCCGCCGACGGGGGCCTTCAGGAAAAGTCAACTTTTGGACGGCAAATATGCCGCCCATGGCAAAGCTTCTGATCGTTGAGGACGATGAGTCCGTTCGCACCCTGGCTGCTCGCGCACTTGAACGTGCCGGGCACTCTATAGACATCGCGGCGGACGGCGCGCAGGGCCTTTCGCTGATCAAGTCGGCGCGGGGCGGCTACGATCTGGTCGTCTCCGACATCCGCATGCCGGAGATGGACGGCATTGAGATGGCGATCGCGGCGGCGGCACTTTTCCCGGCGATGAAAATCATGCTGATGACCGGCTATGCCGATCAGCGAGAACGCGCCGAGGAATTGAACGGCATCATTCTCGATGTTGTGCAGAAGCCGTTTACGCTCGCCGAAATCCGGTCACGCGTCGAACGGGCGCTGGTCTGCTTCGCCTGATCAGGCTGGATCGGTGACGGTACGCACAGGTGCAGCGCTTCTTCGCCTTTCGGTATTGAGCGCGAGCAGCCCGGCGCCGATGATCAGCGCGGCACCGATGACGGTTGTCGTGCGCGGCACTTCGGCGAAGAACAGAAAGCCCCACAGCGGCGACCACAGGATGCCGGTGTATTCGAAGGTGGCGACACGGTTAGCCGGCGCCATCCTATAGGCCTGCGACAACAGGATCATGCCGGCTGAGGCGACGAAGCCGCAGGCGGCCATCTTCAGGAAATCCGGCAGCGTCGGCCACAGCCACGGCCGCACCAGAAACTCCAGGCTGGGGTGAACGGCATGGGTTATGCCGGCGAGATGGAACGTGCCGGCAACCACGGCAGCGCCCACCAGATAGGCGCCGTTCTGATAGAACGCCATGACGGTGGATGATTCGGTGTCGCCGATCTTGCGCGCCATGAGCTGCGAAAAGCCATAGAGAACCGCCGAGCCGAGCGACAGCAGTGCTGCCCAGTCGAACAATCCGGCGCCCGGGCGCAACATCACCAGAACGCCGAACAGGCCGATCAGCACGGTTGCCAGTGTCTTCCAGGAGACGCGTTCTCCGAGATACGGTCCGGCCAGCGCCATGATGAACAGCGGCGCCATGAAATAGAGCGCCACAGCGTCGGCCAGCGGCAAGGCGGCGATCGCCAGGTAGTAGACCGTGTAGGAGGTGAACTGGATAAAGGCACGCGTTGTCAGCATGCCGAAACGTTTCGACAGGATCGCACGCAATCCGACATCGGCATGGACCAGGACAATCAGGATCGGCAAGGCGACGATCGAGCGGATCGCCATCACTTCGGTCACGGGATAACCGCTTGAGACCGCCTTGACGAGAGGATCCTGCAGGGAGAACACCAGCACGCCCAGGCATAGGCTCAGGATGCCGAGCACCATCCGGTTCTGCATGTGGGTTCCAGGCTCCAGTATGACGACGGCAGGCAGCGTGCTTCAGGTTAAAAAGAACCCGCCACCGTTTCGGGCAGCGGGCACGAGTGAGGACTCTTCAGATTGGTCCGCAGCTGATTTCGCAGCCGCATATCCAATGGGTGAGGCGACTATTGTCCGGCGTTTGACATGTTGCAAACGAATTGGAATGATGCCAGCAATCAAAATTGCTTATGGCTGAAATTATGCGACCAAACCTCGACAGTGATCTGCTGCGCACGTTCGTGGCCGTTGCCGAAGCAGGCAATTTCACCAAGGCCGCGGAGCAGGCCGGCCGCACCCAGTCAGCCGTCTCGATGCAGATGAAGAAGCTCGAAGGCCTGGTCGGCGACAGTCTGTTCGAGCGTGGTTCGCGCGGCGTGGCACTGACGCGGCGTGGCGGCGAGCTGATCGTCAATGCCCGCCGCATCGTCTCCTTGCTCGACGAGACAGCGGCCTCGATGACGGCAGCACCGCTTGGCGGGCCGGTGCGCATCGGCATTCCGGAGGAATATGGCCACGCCATCCTGTCGCGCGCGCTGGGCGCCTTTTCCAAACGCCACGCCAAGGTCGAGGTGACGGTGCGCTACGCCCATTCGGGCGCACAGATAGCAGCGCTCGCCGCTGACGAGCTCGACCTCGCCGTGGTGTTCGAGTGGCAGGATCTTTCCGGTGGTGAGGTGCTGATGCACGATCCGACGGTCTGGGTCACCTCGAGCCTGCATCACATGCACGAGGAGAGGCCGGTGCCGATCGCGCTCTACAACCGGGCCGGCTGGTGCAAGGACTTTGCCATCAAATCGCTGGAGCAACGCGGTCTTGCATACCGTGTCGCCTATACCAGCGACACCACCGGTGGCCTGAAGCTTGCCGTGACCTCGGGCCTGGCGATCGCGCCGATCTCGCGCAGCAACATTCCGGCCGGATGCCGCGAACTGACTGCCGCCGACGGCTTTGGCGACATCGATGCCTCGAATGTCGTGATGCATCGCAACCCGAACGCATCAGGCGAAGCGATCGACGGCATGCAAGAGGCGATCCGCGAGGCGTTCATCGGCGGGCCAGCCGTTTAGCCTACCGACGCTGCCTCGCAGCCGCCTTAAGCCGGCATTTCCTCGTAGAAATGCAGCCGGTTGCCGAATGGATCGCCCACCGACACTTCGCGGGTTTTCCAAGGCGTCTCCTCAAGGCCCGGCCTGGCGAAGCGATATTTCTTGCCGATCAATTCGCGGTGCAGTGCCGCTATGTCCTCGACCTTGATGCGCAAGGCAATTCCGGGCGCGCCATCGCCGTGATGTTCGCTCAGATGCAGCACGCAGCCATCTCGGCCGACAGCCATGTAGAGCGGTGCGTTATCGTCGAAACGATGTTCCCATTGCACCGCGAAGCCGAGGAAGCCGACATAGAATTCATGCGCCTTGGCAATGTCGAAGATGCGCAGGATGGGTGTTACGGCACCGAGTTTCGGCATGGAATTGCAACCATTCAAGAGCTTTTTGAGGCTGCTATTTCAATTCCAGCAGCCGTTCAAGGTAGCTGCGCTCGATATCGGGGCTCAGCGCGTTGCCGAGCCGCTTGCGGATCGCCTCGAGAATCTGGCGGGCGCGCTGCACGTCGATCTCGTCCGGCACCTTTACCGAATCGCCGAAATCCGGGCCTTGGCTGGCGCGCGGCCGGCCAAGCGGATCGCGATCGGCGTCCTGCTGGCGGCCACCTTCCTGGCTGCCGCCCTGGTCGCCCTGCATGGCCTGCAATTGCTTCATCATGTCCTTGGCGCCGTTGCGCAGCGCTTCCAGTGCCCGACCCTGATGGCCGACGGCCTGGTCGCCTTCGCCCTCGCCGAGCGCCTGTTCGGCATTGCCCATGGACTTGCCGGCCTGGCCAAAGCCTTCATTCGGCTCGAGCCCCATGCCCTCAAGGCTCTTCTTCAGCTTGTCGAGATCGCTCTGCAACTGGCCCTGGCCTTCCTGCAGCTGCTTCATCGCATCGGCGAATTCCTGCGGCGTCATTGGCTTCGGCTGGGCGAGCGGATCGCGGTCCTGGCCTGTTCCGGGCTTGTCTCGATCCTGACCGCCGTTGCCGAGCTGCTCGTCGCGGTTTTCGCCGCGCTGGCGCTCGCCGCGCCGCATCTGATCCATGCGGAACGTGTCGTTCATCATCTCCTGCTGGCGGCGCATGATCTCGCCCAGCTTGTCCATCTGCTGCTTCATCTCGCTGTCTTGCTGGCCGCCCTGCTGCTCGCGGCCGGCCTGGAGATTGTTCATCATGTCCTGCAGCTGCGACAGCAGTTGCTGCGCCTTGTCGCGGTCGCCGGACTTCGCCAGATTCTCGATCTGGTCCATCATGCGGTCGATGTCGCTCTGGCGCAGTTCCTGGCCGTTCTGCTGCATCTGCGGCGCCTTGGGATCCTGCTTGGCGCGTTCGGCGAATTCCTGCAGGAACTGGTTCATCGCCTCGCGCAGTTCCTTCATCGCCTTTTCGATTTCGGCGTCGCTGGCACCGTTCTTGATGGCATCCTGCAACGCCTGCTGCGCCTGGCGCAGCCGCTTCTCGGCGGCCGAAAGGTTGCCTTCCTCGATGCCGAGCGCGATTTCCCAGAGGTAGGACACTTCGCTGCGCAACTGGTCGTCGTTGTCGGCCATCTTCAGCCGGCTGCGGGCGCTCATGATGGCGAGGTAATGCGTCATGTTGTCGAATGTGTCTTCAGGCCGCAGCGTGATGGCGTCCATCAGGTCGAGCACGCGCGGCTTGGCATTGGCGTCGAGCGCCAACAACCGGCGCTGCTCGATCACCGCCCGCGCCAGTGGATTGGCGAATGGCCGCTGCGGCATCAGCAAGGTCTTGGTCTCGCTGGTTGCCGTGTGGCCTGCATCGTCGGTGGCGACAAGCGTCAGCTTGATGTTGGCGCCGGCCCAGACATGCTCGGTCAGGTCCTTCGAGGTCTTGGCCGCATTGGTCTTGCCGCCACGGCGCGGCAGCGTCAAAGTCATATCAGGAGGGCCGTAGAGCGGACGTGCACCCGCAGCCTGCGGATCGGCCAGTGCAAAAACCGCCTTCGCGCTCGCGGCGCCATAGTCGTCGTCGATCTGGTAGTTGAGTTCGAAGGCACCGTTGGCGGCCCGTTTCGGTTCGCCGACAAAGCGGATCTGCGGTGCCTTGTCCGGCACCACCGCGAAAGCCCAGCGGCCAAGCTCGTCTTCACCCGATTTCAGCGTCAGCGTGCCGTCGCCGGTCAGCTTGCCGGTGAACTGGCGCACCTTGGAGGGCGCCGCCGGTTTGGCCGTGGCGGCCGCTTGCGGGCCTGCGGGGTCGATGGCGCGGTCGTTACCGCTCTTGTCGGCGTAAACAAGTGTTTCCTCGCCGGAGCCGCCGGTGACGCGCAGAGAGACATCGCTGCCTTCGGGCACGGAGAAAGCCGGCGTCGCCTGGTTGGCGTCGATGGTTCGCAAGACCGGGGCGGTCAGGAAGATCGGTGGCTTGCCGGTATAGGCTGGCGGCGTCACCCAGGCGTCGATGCGCGGCGATACGGTGTCGCGCGCGCCATGGGCGCTGAAACCGTCCGTGATCCTGCCGCCTGCCGGTCCGAAGGAGAAGGCGAAGGCGGTGACCAGCAAAAGTGCCGCCACGGCACGCAGCCCCCAGGGGTCGCGTTCCGGCACGCGCGTGCGCGGCAGGTCGGCGCCGAGGCTGCCGAGCTTCGCGGCCATGCGTTTTTGATGTTCGCGCCACAGCGCCTGCGAAAAGCCGCTTTCCTTGCCGCTGGGCCGGTCGGTCTGCACCAGCACCGGGCTGTGCTGCAGATCGTTGGCGGCCTCGATGCGGCGGTCGATCTCGGCGGCGCCCGGCATGCGGAAGAAGCGCAGCGGATAGAGCGCGGCCAAAACGGCGAGGCCGAACACCGCGACAAGCCCGATGCGCGGCGCATCCGGCAACCGGGCGAAAAGGCCGAGCCAAGAGGTACTGACAAAGAGGCTTGCAACGATGACAAGCGGCAAGAGCAGCGGCCAGCCGCGTTCGACAATCATGACGGCCCGCGTCGCCAGCCGGCTCAAGGCCAGACGTGCGGCAAGAGCGCGATCGTCGTTGATGTTGGGTCGTTCCGTCATCGGCCTTCCGGGGCGGGCAGGATAGCCCGAACCTCACGACTCGAAGAATACCAGCAAACACGGCAAAGGCGAGGCAGTTCGAAAAAACGTGAAGCCGGCCAAGATGGTTTCAAACAGAGTGATGGTTTCAAACAGAGCGATGGTTTCAATCAGAACGTAGCCGGGTTCGCATTCGCTCCGCAAACCAGCACGGCCACCCGCTCGCCTGGTGCCGGCACATAGTGGCCCGACAGTATCGCCGCGAAAGCCGCCGCGCCGCCCGGCTCGGAGATGATCCGCACGCGGTTCCACAGCGCCTTCTGCGCGGCGATGATGTCGTCGTCGCTGACCAGGATGGAGCGCTCGACGAAGGCCTCGGCGATCGGGAACATCATTTCGCCGACGCGCTTGGGCGCCAGTGAATCGGCGGCGATCCCTTCGGCCGGCGCGTCGACCGGATGGCCGGCCTCGAGAGCACGGTAAAGTGTCGGTGCGCCTTCTGGCTCGATGGCGATGATGCGGATGCGGCCGGCGAACCAGGCGGCGATGCCGCCAATCAGGCCGCCGCCGCCAACGGCCACCAGCAGCGTGTCGATGCCGGGCAGGTCGGCTTCGATCTCGAGGCCGAGCGTGCCCTGGCCGACCAGCGTTTCTTCCTGGTTGAAGGCGTGGATCCGCAGCGCGCCGGATTTCTCGGCGAAGTTCTCGCTGGCGGCCAGCGCCTCGGCATAGCGGGCGCCGCCGACGATCAGTTCGGCGCCATAGCTGCGGATGCGTTCCAGCTTGGCCGGCGGGCTCACCTCGGGAACGAAGATCGTCGCCTTGTGGCCAAGCCGCATCGCGGCATAGGCGACGGCGGCACCATGATTGCCGCCGGACGCGGCGACGACACCAGCCTTGGGCACCGGCCTTTCCAGAAGATTGGTGAAGGCGCCACGCGCCTTGAACGAGCCGGAATGCTGCAGGCATTCGAGCTTGAGGTCGACGGCCAGCGGCGGGCGATCGAAATCGGCCATGTCGACGCGCAGTACCGGCGTGTGCCTGATATAGGGGCGGATGCGTGGTTCCATGGCGGCAATGCGTTCGCGTGTGACGGTGCTGCCCTGCGACATGGAGATCTCCTCGGGATTGACAGTAATTAGTAACTTGGCAAAATGGCTAAATGCAAGAGGTTGATGTCTTCAAGGCAATCGCCAATGAACGCAGGCTTCAGATCCTCGACTGGCTGAAGGATCCGCGTGCGCATTTCCCGGTCCAGGCGGATGGCGATCTGGTCGAGGACGGCGTTTGCGCGCAGTTGATCGCCGAAAAGCTCGGCGTCACGCAGGCGACGCTCTCAGAGCATATGCGTGTGCTCACGCAGGCCCGCCTGCTGCGAACCAAGCGCATCAAGCAGTGGACATTCTACCGCCGCGACGAAGACGGGATCGCCGACACAAGAGCGCTCATCCAGAGCAAGCTGTAGCAGCGGCCTCTATGCCAGCCAGTCGGGCACCGAATCCAGCCCGATGAGTTCGTCATAGGTCAGGCGCGGGCGCACGACATGGAAGCGGTCGCCGTCGACCAGCACTTCCGGCACCAGCAGCCGCGTGTTGTAGGTGCCGGCCTGCACCGCGCCATAGGCGCCCGCGGTGGCGACGGCGATGAGGTCGCCAGCCTTCAGCCTGGGCAGGTCACGGTCGAGGCCGATATAGTCGCCGGTCTCGCAGACCTGGCCGACGACATCGACCATCATGCGTGGCGCGGCGGCCGGCGGCTGAACCACCGGGCGGATGTCGTGGAAGGCGTCATAGAGCGTCGGCCGGATCAGGTCGTTCATGGCGGCGTCGACAACGAGGAAATTCTTGGCGTCACCTTCTTTCACGAAGATCACTTCCGAGACCAGAATGCCGGCATTGCCGACAATCAGCCGGCCCGGCTCGAACATCACCTTCAGCCCGAGCGCGGTGACGTGCTTCTTGACGATCCGCGCATAGGCGTCCGGCAAGGGCGGCGGATTGTTGTCGACGCGGTAGGGAATGCCGAGGCCGCCGCCGAGATCGACATGGTCGATGGCATGGCCATCCGCGCGCAGCGCGCCGACCAGTTCGACCAGCAACGCAAAAGCGTCGTCGAAGGGCTGCAACTCTGTGATCTGGCTGCCGATATGGGTGTCGATGCCGGTGATCTTGATGCCGGGAAGCAGTGCCGCGCGGGCATAGATCTGCCGCGCCTTCTGCCAGGGAACGCCGAACTTGTTCTCTGCCTTGCCGGTCGAAATCTTCTTGTGGGTCTTGGCGTCGACATCCGGATTGATGCGCAGCGAGATCGGCGCCACCTTGCCGAGCGCTGACGCACGGGCCGAGAGCAGTTCGAGTTCAGGCTCGGACTCGACGTTGAAGCAGAGGATACCTGCGTTGAGCGCGAAATCCATTTCGCGCGCAGTCTTGCCTACGCCCGAGAACAGGATCTTGTTGGCAGGAATGCCGGCGGCAAGCGCCCTGCGCAATTCGCCTTCCGACACCACGTCGGCGCCGGCGCCCTGCTTGGCCAGGGTCCTGAGAACGGCCTGGTTGGAATTCGCCTTCATGGCGTAGCAGACCAGCGTATCAAGTCCGGCAAAAGCCTGGGCGAACACACGGTAGTGCCTGGTCAGCGTCGCCGTCGAATAGCAGTAGAAGGGCGTGCCGACGCTCGCCGCGATATCAGGTATCGCCACGTCCTCGGCATGCAGCACGCCGTCGCGGTAGTCGAAATGGTTCACGGGAGTGGTTCCGGAAAGTTGGAGCACGGCGAGATCGGGTTCGGAAGGACCAAACCCAGCCTCATCACCTTAGATCAGCGGGTCGAGAAGGAACTTCTTGTCCTCGACCGGTTTCTCCGGCTCCGGCGGTACTGGCTGATGGGCCTTCGAAGCGTCCTTGCGCGCCTGCACTGCAGCCTCGTAGGGCGTGTCGAGCGCGCCCCTTCTGCCGCAGGCCGAGACGGCCACAATCGCCGCCAGCAGCGTCAGCGTCACCAAAATCCTGCTTCCGGTCATCGATCCATCCGTCCGAAACTTTTGTCCGCCGCCGCTTTTAGCCGAGTTCTCGGTGCATTGCACCCCGGCATTAGGCCTTGGCCAGCCGCTTTTTCCAATAGCGGATCTGCTTCCTGACTTCCGACGGCGCGGTGCCGCCGAAACTCACCCGGCTCTTCACCGAATTCTGCACCGCCAGCACCGAAAAAATGTCGGCGGTGATGCCGGGATTGATCGACTGAAGGTCTTCCAGCGAAAGCTTCTCAAGGCCGACTTTTTTCCCTTCGGCCAGGGCCACGGCGCGGCCGGTGACATGGTGGGCCTCGCGGAACGGCAGGCCGAGCGTGCGCACCAGCCAATCGGCAAGGTCGGTGGCCGTCGCGTAGCCGTAACCGGCGGCCTTCTTCATCGCGGCAGCGTTGATCGTCATGTCCGAGACCATGCCGGTCATCGCCGCCAGCATCAGGTCAAGCGTCTCGGCGGCGTCGAATACCGATTCCTTGTCTTCCTGCATGTCCTTGCCATAGGTCAGCGGCATGCCCTTCATCACCGTCAGCAGGCCAACGAGGTGGCCGTTGACGCGTCCGGTCTTGCCGCGCACCAGTTCGGCGGCGTCGGGGTTCTTCTTCTGCGGCATGATCGACGAGCCGGTCGAGAAGGAGTCCGACAGCCTGACAAAGCCGAATTGTGGCGTCGACCAGATGATGATCTCCTCGGCCAGCCGCGACAGATGCGTGGCGCAGATCGCGGCCATGCTGAGGAATTCGAGCGCGAAGTCGCGGTCTGAGACACTGTCCAGCGAGTTGCGCATCGGCTCGCGGAAGCCAAGCGCCTTGGCCGTCTGGTGGCGATCGATGGGGAAGCTGGTGCCGGCAAGAGCAGCGGCACCCAGCGGGCTCTCATCCATGCGCTCGATGGCATCGCGGACCCGCGACAGGTCGCGGCCGAACATCTCGACATAGGCCATGCAGTGATGGCCGAAAGTGACGGGCTGTGCCGTTTGCATATGGGTAAAGCCCGGCATCACGGTTGCCGCATGCTCCTCGGCCCGCTCCAGGAACGCGGCGATCAGTCCCTTCAGCGCCTCCGCGACGCGGAAGCACTCGTCCTTCACCCAGAGCCTCAGGTCGACAGCGACCTGGTCGTTGCGCGAGCGGGCGGTATGCAGCCGGCCGGCGGCCGGGCCGATCAGGTCGGCGAGGCGGGCCTCGACATTCATGTGGATGTCTTCGAGCCTGGTCGAGAATTCGAAGGTGCCGGCCTCGATCTCTTTCAGAATCGTGTTCAGTCCGTGAGCGATTTTTTCTTGATCGGCCGCCGAAATAATGCCCGTTTGCGCCAGCATCTCGCTATGGGCGACCGAACCGCGGATATCCTGCGCGTAAAGTTTGCGGTCGAACGAGATGGACGCGTTGATCGCTTCCATGATCGCGGCCGGACCCGAGGCAAAACGTCCGCCCCACATCTGGTTGCTGGCCTTCTTGTCGCTCATCGCTATAACCCGTATTTCGGAGCAGTTTTAAAGAACATGGCAGACGGTAATCGATTTTTCCCGGCCCCGCGCCTCATCCTTGCCGCCCTGGTGGCGGGCGTGCTGGCTGGCGCGGTCGCGGTATATGTCAGCGAGAGCCGGTCTGGCAACAAGGCGCCGCCTGCCTCGGTGGCGGTCGGCGACAGCAAGGACGATGTCGCCTGCGCCGCCAAGAGCGACCGTGCCAAGAAGATCGCGGCGGCGGCTACCGGCGAGGTTGCGGCACTTTTGCCGGCGGATCCGCCACAATCCCTCAGGAACCTCGCCTTCAACGGCCCTGACGGCAAGCCGATGACGCTTGCCGATCATGCCGGAAAGACTGTGCTGCTCAATCTGTGGGCGACGTGGTGCGCGCCATGCCGTGCCGAAATGCCGGCGCTCGACGCGCTGCAGAAAGAAAAGGGCAGCGACGCCTTTCAGGTCGTTGCCGTCAATGTTGATGCCGGTGACGACGTCAAGCCGAAGAAGTTCCTCAAGGACACGGGTGTCGAGGCGCTTGGCTACTACAGGGACTCGACCATGGCGCTGTTCAACAACCTCAAGACACGCGGCCTGGCGCTTGGTTTGCCCGTCACCATGCTGGTCGACGGCGAGGGTTGCCTGATCGCCCATATGAATGGTCCGGCCGAATGGGCGGGGCCGGACGCCAAGCGGCTGGTCGAGGCGGCGCTGAAACCGGAAGGCCGCTAGGCCCGCTTCACGCTCAGCTCAGGCAACGGTGCGAAAGCCAGAACGCTTTTGCCACGGTGGCTGCCGGTGCCATTGCCGACCGCGGGTTGATTGATGACGCCGGTCAGTTCGCTGAACTCGCCGATCGGCCCTGGCCTGCCGATGTAGTATCCCTGGCCGATCTCGCAGGCCTCGGCGTCCAGGAATTTCAGCTCGCCAAGCGTCTCGACCCCTTCCGCCAGAACCGGCAGACCGAGACCGCGCCCGAGTCCCAGCACGGCGCGCACGATCGCCGCGACCTGGCCGTTCTTGTCGACGGATTTGATGAATGAGCCGTCGATCTTGATCTTGTCGAAGGGGAAGGCGCGCAAGTTGGAGAGTGAGGAGTAGCCGGTCCCGAAATCGTCCATCGCCACGCGCACGCCCAAGGACTTTACCTGCCGCAAGGTGGCCAGCGCACGCGGCATATCCTTCACAAGCGCTGTTTCGGTGATCTCAAGTTCCAGCCTGCCTGGCGCCAAGCCGGAGTTCATCAGTGTTTCGTGCACCTTGCGGCTGAAATTCGGATTGTGAAGCTGCACCGCCGAGACATTGACGGCTATCGTTAGCGGGTTTTCCCAGCGGGCGGCCTCTTCGCAGGCGGCCGTCAGCACCCAATCGCCGATCTGGGCAATGGCGCCGCTGTCTTCAGCCACCGGGATGAATATGCCTGGGGACACGTCGCCACGAACCGGATGCCGCCAGCGGATCAAGGCTTCGAAGCCCACCATCCTGCCGCTGCTGATCTCCTTCTGCGGCTGGTAGACGAGGTAGAATTCCTTGCGCGCGACAGCCTGGCGCAGCTCGTGCTCCATGACCCGCTTGTCACGAGCCTCCGCGCCCATAGAGGCCTCGAAGTAGCGATATGTGTCGCGGCCTTCGGTCTTGGCGCGGTAGAGCGCGGTGTCGGCATGGCTGATCAGGCTGGCCTGGTCGTCGGCATCCGATGGATAAAGCGCAATGCCCATGCTGGCCGACACAAGACCGCCGCCGACCGACAGCCTGTTTTCCTCACGCATTGTGGTCAGAATGGCGTCGGCGATGCGGCCGGCCGCCAACGGGTCCGCCAGGTTCGGCGCGATGATGGCGAATTCGTCGCCACCCAGCCGGGCAACCATCTGCCCTGGACGAAGGACGCCGGCAGTACAGTGCGCAACCTTTTGCAGCATGGCGTCACCCGCACCATGCCCATAGAGATCGTTGACCTCCTTGAACCGGTCGAGATCGAGCAGCAGAAGCGCAAGGTGGCCGCCTTTCCCCGACCGGCCTATCGCCGCGATTTCAGCTTCCAGCCGACCGGAAAAGCTGCGGCGGTTGGCAAGGCCGGTCAAGGGGTCGAAATGGGCAAGGCGCAGGATTTCCTGTTCCGCCTTCTTGCGCTCGCGGATGTCGCGGACGGCGATCACATTGTGAGGCTTGCCGCAGTAGTCGATGCTCCTGGCGATCAGCTCGACGGGAATGCTCGTGCCATCGCGCGCATGCAATTCGGCTTCACACGGCTCCTCGCCAAAGCTGGACATGTCGGACGCGACGCGCTCGTCGAAGAGGCCGCCAAGCTGCATGCCGTTCAGAATCCCGGTTGCCATGCCGGTCAGCTTCGCCATGCTTTCATTGGCGCTTACGATGCGGCTACCGTCGCAGACGATCAGCCCCTCCACGGCAGCATTGGCCAGACCATGCATGCGGTCGACCTCAAGCTTCTGCCGGCGGAAGCGCAGGTCGATCCAGAGTGCCGAGCCAGAGAGGATAAGGATCACCAAGCTGGCGACCGCCACGGCGAAGGCCTGCGACGTGGGCTCGATCGTATATTGCGATATTTCTATCGAGGAATCGGGGAAGATCGAGACCGCGGCCATGCCGATGAAATGCAAGGTGCAGATTGCCAGCGTCAACAGAACCGCGCCGCCCAGCGTCGCGGGCAAGGATGGACGACGCAGGACAACAACAAGCGCCAGAGCGGCAAGCACAACCCCCGCCAGCAAGGACATCGCCACCAACAGCAGGTTCCATTCGATCCGGCCTTGCACCTCGAAAGCGGCCATGCCGATATAGTGCATTGCGGCAATGCCACCACCCAGGATGGCACCGCCGACGAGATGGTGATCGAGCCCGCCGCGCAAAGTCGCCACCCACATGCCAACAGCGGTCAGGACAACGGCGGCCGTGAGCGAGAGAACGGAGAGCTCCGGATTGTAAGCGTTGGGAATCCCCGGTGTGAACGCCAGCATGGCGATGAAGTGGGTCGCCCAGATGCCAAAGCCCGTCGAGGCCGCGGCTATCATCAGCCAGGTGAGCCGGTTTCTGCTTGTCGAACTGGCGATATGGTGAAGAAGATTGACGGCAGAAAAAGAAGAGATACCGCAGATCAACGCGGCGAGTGCCACCAGTCTCAGATCGTGTTGGTGTACGATGCAATTATAGACCGTCAGCATCTTGTTTCACCGGATCTATGGAAAATAGACAAAGAAATATGATTCATTAGTGCTTGACCGTTGAAAGTTTGATTAAGTGCCTTGCAACCCTGGCGTGCTGTTCCGTAGCAAAGCGCGCGGTTAGGCTCGGGGTTGGCTATCGGGTGTCGCGCCGTCGTGGGGTTTGTCGCGCATCGTGTCCCGGCTAACGAATTGGATATGCGTCAGGGCGTGCCACCACGATTTCGGCCCGCCCTTTCGGTTCGATATTCACGGCAGTTCTTCCCGGCCTTTACGCCGCGGCACGGCGCCCTAGGTACCTAGGGCGCCGCCATAGCGGTTTCATTTGATGTACGCGAAAGCTATTCGCGAGGAGGGACCAGCCCGTCCGTGAGGGCGAAAAAGGCACAACATAACTGTCACATACTTTCTCTAAGAGGCGGTCGGAGACCTCCGCAACGATCCTTGAAACGAACCACTCAACAGGGAATGAGATTGATGTCGATGATCAAGAACGGCCTGGCGGCCATAGCCGCCGGCACAATCAGCGTCGCCATGGCGCTGCCAGCCGCTGCCGAGCCCACCAAGTTTGATTTCTGGTTCGGCCTTTCGGGCGACCTCGCGCGTGTCGTGGACACGATGTGCAAGAACTTCAACGAGTCGCAGAAGGACTACGAAGTCGTCTGCACCAGCCAGGGCAACTACGACGCGACGCTGCAGAACACCATCGCCGCCTTCCGCGCCGGCAAGCAGCCCGCGATCGTCCAGGTCTATGATGTCGGCACCGCCACCATGATGCTCTCCGGCGCTTACAAGCCAGCCGACAAGCTGATGGAAGAGAACGGCTACAAGATCGACTACGCCGACTATTTCCCCGGCATCGCCCGCTACTACGCCACCTCCAAGGGCGAGATGCTGTCGTTCCCGTTCAACTCTTCGACGGCCTTGATGTACTGGAACAAGGACGCCTTCGCCAAGATCGGCAAGACCGAAGCCCCCAAGACCTGGGAAGACGTCGGCGCCGACCTGCAGGCGATGAAGGACGCCGGCTACGAATGCCCGATGGCGATCAATATCTCGGCCAACGAGAGCTGGCAGTTGATGGAGCAGTTCTCGGCTATCCACAACCAGCCGATCGCCACCAAGAACAATGGCTATGACGGCCTCGATGCCCGCCTCGAAGTCAACAAGACCAAGTTCGTCCAGTACGTCACCGACCTCAAGAAGTGGTATGACGCCGGCCTGATCAAGATAAAGTCCAAGGATCTCGGCCAGGACATGGTCCAGGCCTTCGCTTCCGGCACCTGCCAGGTCATCATGACCTCGGTCGGCGATCACGGCACTGTCGGCAAGACCCAGAAGGAAGGCATGAACTGGGATGTCGCCGAACTGCCGGCCTATGCCGGTACAGAGCGCAAGAACTCGCTCGTCGGCGGTGCTTCGCTGTGGGTGCTCTCCGGCAAGTCGGATGCGGAATACAAGGGCGCGGCCGCGTTCCTCAACTTCATCCACGATCCGAAGACCGCGCTGTTCTGGTCGACCAACACCGGCTACATTCCGGTGACCAAGTCGGGCTTTGACTACATGAAGGGCCAGGGCTTCTACGACAAGGCGCCCTACAAGGGCCGTGAAACCGCCATCGCCAGCCTGACCGCCTCGGAGCCGACCGAAATCACCCGCGGCATCCGCCTCGGCAATTTCACGCAGATCCGCGCCGAGTTCGGTACGCAGATGCAAGCGATCTTCGCCAACAAGGTCAGCGTCCAGGAAGGCCTCGACACGCTGGTCAAGAATGGCGACGCCATCCTCGACCGGTTCCAGCAGACCTATCCGGGCAAGACGCTGCCCTGATCCCTGAGACTTTCGCGGCCGCCCGGCGAGATTCGACGGGCGGCCCTTTCGTATATTAACCTGGGCTGACCCGCCCGGCGGCGTCGAAGAGACCGATGGAAAAACGCGTCACCTTCAGCAGATCGACGATCGGCATCCTGTTCGCGGTGCCGCAACTGATCTTGATCTTCACGTTCTTCTACTGGCCGGCTGGCCAGGCCGTGTACTGGTCGCTGACGCTGCAGCAGCCTTGGGGCGGTGGCAACATCTGGGTCGGACTCGATAATTTCCGATCGATCCTGGCCAATGCCGACTACTGGAATTCGATCAGCGCCAGCCTTGTCTTTGCCGGCATCAGCACCGGGCTGGCGATGTTCATCGCGCTCGTGCTCGCGGCGTTGACCGACCGGCAGCTTGCTGGCTCGCGTTTCTATCGCGTGGTGCTGATCTGGCCCTACGGCATCGCCGCACCCGCAGTGGCCTTGGCGTTCCGTTTCATCCTGGCGCCGGAGGCCGGATTCATGGCCGTCGTCAACCAGGTATGGCCCGGCTTCTGGGATCCCGGCCTCGACGGCACTGACGCCATGGCCTCGATCATCATTGCTTTTTCCTGGAAATATGTCGGTTACAATTTCATCTTCTTCCTCGCCGCCTTCCAGGCGATCCCGCGCTCGCTGATCGAGGCTGGGGCGATGGATGGCTCCGGCGTCATCAGGCGTTTCTGGGACATCCAGTTCCCGCTGATCACGCCGACGATCTTCTTCCTGCTGGTCATCAACATCACCGAGAGCTTTCAGGATTCCTTCGGCATCGTCAACATCATGACGTCGGGCGGGCCGGCGAACGCCACCAATCTGATGGTCTACAAAATCTATTCCGACGGCTTCCAAGGCCTCGACTATTCGGGTGCCGCCGCGCAGAGCATCATCCTGATGCTGCTCATCATCGTGCTGACCATTTTCCAGTTCCGCTTCATCGAGCGGCGCGTGCACTACAGGTGAGATGGATATGGTCGAGCGCACCCCACTCCTCAATTTCTTCACGCATCTGATCCTGTTCATCGGCTTCGTCTTTTGCGTCGCGCCGTTCCTGATCGTGGTTATCGCCGCCTCGCACAATCTGAGGGATGTCAACGATGTGCCGATGTCGCTGCTGCCCGGCAGCGATTTCTGGCTGAACATCAAGACGGCGTGGACGACAGCCGATCTCGGCCCCAAGCTTTTGAACAGCTTCATCATGGCTGCCGGCGTCGCCGCCGGCAAAGTGATCATCTCGGCGCTCACCGCCTTCTCGATCGTCTATTTCCGCTATCCCGGCCGCATGCTGATCTTCTGGCTGATCTTCGTCACGCTGATGCTGCCGCTGGAAGTGCGCATCGTGCCGACCTATGCGGTCGTCGCCAACGTGCTGTCTCCCTATCAGACGATCCTCGACATCACCGGCCTGAGCTGGCTGATCGAGAAAGTCACGGGCGTCCAGGTGGCGTTGAATTTCGGGCTGCTCAACTCCTATTCGGGGCTGATCCTGCCGCTGATCGCAACCGCCACCGGCACGTTCCTCTACCGGCAGTTCTTCCTGACTGTGCCTGATGAATTGACCGAGGCCTCGCGCATGGATGGCGCCGGTCCAATCCGCTTCTTCATCGATATCCTGCTGCCGCTGTCGCGCAACAACATGGCGGCGCTTGGAACCATCATGTTCCTCTGGGCATGGAACCAGTATCTGTGGCCGCTGCTCATCACCACCGATCAGTCGCATGCGACGGCTGTGACCGAGCTCAAGCAGCTTATTCCCAATGTCGGCGGCATTCCGGAATGGAACATCGCCATGGCCGGCACGCTGATCGTCATGCTGCCGCCGCTGATCGTCATCGTGGCCATGCAGCGCTGGTTCGTGCGCGGCCTGATTGCCACTGAAAAGTAACAAGGGATAGCCGATGGCCTCCATCACCATTCGTGACGTCAAGAAGGCCTACGGCAAGTCGCAGGTCGTGCATGGCGTCAACCTCGACATCGCTTCGGGTGACTTCGTCGTCATCCTCGGGCCATCCGGCTGCGGCAAGTCCACGCTGCTGCGCATGATCGCCGGGCTGGAAGATATTTCCGGCGGCGAGATCGCCATCGACGGCACCGTGGTCAACAAGCTGGAGCCGCGCGAGCGCGGCTGCGCGATGGTGTTCCAGAACTACGCGCTCTATCCGCATATGAGCGTGGCGCAGAACATCGGCTATTCGCTCAAGGTGGCGGGTGTTCCGGCGGCCGAGCGTACGCAGCGCATCCAGGCGGTGGCCCGCACGCTGGAGCTCGAACAATTGCTCGACCGCAAGCCGATGGCGCTTTCGGGCGGTCAGAGGCAACGCGTCGCCATGGGCCGCGCCATGATCCGCGAGCCGAAAGTGTTTCTGTTCGACGAGCCGCTGTCCAATCTCGATGCCAAGCTGCGCGTGCAGATGCGCTCCGAAATCCGCAAGCTGCATCGCCGGCTGAACGCGACCTCCGTTTTCGTCACGCATGACCAGGTCGAGGCGATGACGCTGGCCGACAAGCTGGTGGTGATGAATGGCGGGCGCGTCGAGCAGGTCGGCACGCCGGCCGAAATCTACAGCCGTCCCGCGAGCCGCTTCGTCGCCACCTTTGTCGGCGCGCCGGCGATGAACATCCTTGAAGGCACGGTCGAACTCGACGGGCTCTCGCTGCTTGGCGGCAGCCGCCGCCTCGCCATGCCGCGCGCCGGCCTGCCGGTCGGCACGCAGGTTGCCATGGGTATCCGGCCGGAAGCCGTGCGGCTGGTCGAGCCCGGCACGGCGGGCTCGCTCGCCGCAACCGTCGACCTGGTCGAGGAACTTGGCGCGGGCCGGGTCATTTATGTCGATCTCGACGGTGCGCCTTTCTCCATCATGACGTCGGAACCGGTTCAAGCGGAACCGGGCAGTGCGGTCGGCGTGCGGTTCTCGCCGGAAGACATGCATTTCTTCTCGTCACAGACGGGAGCCCGTCTCGAAGTGTTCAAGGCCTCCGTGCCGGAACCGGCGCTCTGATCCCAGCCTGGGGGATCGAGCGTTCGGTTCCAGAATGATCTTTTTGCCAGGCTGGACTTTGTGCTCAGGGCAGGTTTTTCGGGTCGTGCCGGAGTACCGGCTCAGGCAAACACATGCGCCTTGCCGGTTACGGTAAGCCGCACGATCTCACCGACCGCCGGGGCGTCCATGCCGGGCTTGCGCAAGACCAGGGGCGTGTTGCCGATCGCGGCCGCATCGGGTGGTTCGGCACTGTTCAAAAGCCGCACCGCGATCGTGCACATGGAACCGGCGAATTCGGATTCCGTCACCTCGCCGAAAGGCATGTCCGGCGTGCCCGACATGCCTTCGCGCGAGGTTCTCTTCAGCGCAATCTGCTCCGGACGAAGCATGATACGTGCGATATCGCGGTTCTCCGGGGTGTCGACTGCGATGCGGCCAAGCGGCGAACTGGCGAAACCGCCGGAGATTTTCGCCGGCAGGATGATGGCGTCGCCAAGAAACTCGGCGATCATCCGGTCCTTCGGCTTGAGGTACAGCTCGCGTGGCGTGCCGACCTGTGAAAACTTGCCGTCGCGCATCACCGCCACCTGACTGGCGAAGGATAGCGCTTCGGCCTGATCGTGTGTCACCAGGATGGTGGTGATGCCGGCAGTTTCCAGCAGTTCGGCCACTGCTTTGCGCATTGAGGCGCGCAAGGCGGTATCCAGCGCCGAGAACGGCTCGTCGAGGAGCATCAGCCGTGGCTTCATGGCCATGGCGCGGGCCAGCGCCACACGCTGCTGCTGCCCGCCCGAAAGCTCGTGCGGCCGCCGCTTCAGGATCGCTTTGTCCAGCCCGACGATATAGGCGAGTTCGGTGATCCGCTCCGTGCGCTTGTCTTCCCCGCGCTCCATGCCGAAGCCGATGTTGTCGCCAATGGTCAGGTGCGGGAAGAGAGCGCCGTCCTGTGCCACCACGCCAATGCCGCGCCGGTGAGCCGGCACCGCACTCCCGTCATTGGCCAGAACCTTGCCGTCAAGCGCGATCTGACCTCGGTCCGGGGCCTCGAAGCCGGCAATCAGCCGCAACAAGGTTGTCTTGCCGCAGCCGGAAGGGCCAACAATCGCGGTGCGGCTGCCGCTGGCGACGTTGAGGTCGACGCCGGCAAGTGCCGCCACCGGGCCGTAGTGTTTGTGCAAGCCCTTGAGTTCCAGGAAGCTCATCGTCCGGCCATCCGTTTCGACTGGACATAGAGCAGCCAGGTGAGAGGCAGCGATATCGCCACCATGATGAAGGCATAAGGCGCGGCCGACGCATAGTCGATCTCGCCGCTGTAAGACCAGAATGCCATCGCCAGCGTGCGGGTGCCGTTCGGCGCCAGCATCTGGGTGGCGGTCAGTTCATTCATGATGCCAAGCGCCACCAGCGCCATGCCAGCCGCCGCGCCCGGCGCGGATAGGCGGATGGTCGTCGACCACAGCGCCTTCAGCGGTGGCCGGCCAAGGCTTGCGGCGGCGCGTTCGAGCTCGACCGGCGCCTGGGCGATCGAGGCACGAAGGCTGACCAGGGCGCGCGGCAGGAACATGAGGGCATAGGCGACCAGGATGGTGAACAGCGTCTGGTAGAGCGGCAGAGCGATGCGCACGGTGATGGTGACCAGCGCCAGCGCGATGACCACGCCGGGCAAGGATCCAACGATGTAGTTGCAGCCTTCCAAAAGCCGCTGAAACGGCCCCGGCGCACGAATCGAGATCCACGCCATCGGCATGGCGGCGACGGTCGCCAGCAAGGCGCCGGCAAGCGCCAGGAACAGCGTCTGGCCAAGCGCCAGGCCGATCTCGTCAAAGCGCCAGACATCGGTGCCGCCAGCCACAAGCCAGCGGCCGATGGTGACGAACGGCACGCCAAGCGCCAGCAGCGTGGTGAGTATCGGCAGCAGCAGGCAAGCAAGGGTGAAACGCCCGAGGCCTGCACGTTGCTGATGCCGCGCTGCGCCGGAACCGACACGGGCATAGCGCTCCTCGCCGCGCACCAGCACTTCGAGGCCGAGAAGCACGAAGCAGCAGCTCACCAGCACGCCTGCCAGCATGTTGGCGGCAGGTCCGTTGAAGGTCGACTGGAACTGGTCGACGATCGCCGTGGTGAACGTGTCGAAGCGGATAAAGACGTATAGGCCGTACTCCGCCAGGAGATGCAGGCCAACCAGCAGCGAGCCGCCGCAGATGGCGAGCCGCAATTGCGGCAGCACGACACGCCAGAACACCCGCCATGGCCCAAGGCCGAGTGCTGCGGCTGCGTCCTCAAGTGCAGGATCGAGGCGGCGCAGCGCCGCCGACACCGGCAGGTAGAGGAACGGGAAATAGGCGATGACGGAGACGAGCACGCCGGCCCAGAGGCCGTGCAGCCCCGGCACCATGGTGATCCAGGCATAGCTGTGTACGAAAGCCGGGATGGCGAGTGGCGCCACAGCCAGCCAGGCCCAGAGCCGGGCACCGGGCAAGTCGCTGCGCTCGGTCAGCCAGGCCAGTGCCACCGACAGCACGATTGCGATCGGCACCGACAGCCCGACCAGCATCACGGTGTTGACCAGCAGTTCGCCGACGCGTGCCCGGAAGACCAGCGCTGAAACGGTCTCCCAACCAGTCCGCACCGCGACCCAGACGATGAAGGCAAGCGGCACAAGCGCCAGAAGCGAAACGAAGACCGCGGCGGCGACTATCCAGGATGTTGCCTGCCGATGCCTGTTTCGGACAACCCGGGCAGGCATGCGTGGATGAATGATATCGGCCGAGTAAGGCATCAATTCAGACGCTGCGCCATTGCCGGCCAATGCCGGCAATCGAAGGACCGTGGATGCGATCAAAAACGCAATGTGCAGTCATGGACAAATGCCATCTCGAAAACAGAGCGCTCCCGCAGAAAGTGAATTCCCGCAGGAGCGCAGTCGTTTGCCCTTTTAGGACCTGTGTGGACTAAAGCAAGCCGGCTGCCGTCATGAGATCGGTGACCTTCTTGGAGTTCAGCGTTGTCGCATCGACCTTCGGCGCCTGCAGATCGGCCAGAGGCACCAGTTTCGGATTGGACTCGGCGCCCTTGCCGACCGCGTATTCGAATGAATCACCGGTCTTGAGGACCTCCTGGCCGCCCTTGCCGGTAACCCATTTCAGGAAAGCCTGGGCTTCCTTCGGGTGCTTGCTCGAAGCCAGCACGCCGCCACCGGAAATCGAGACGAAGGCGCCCGGATCCTGGTTCTTGAAATAGTGCAGCCCGACATTCTTGCTGTTTTCGCCAGTCTTGGCCTGATCGCCGAAATAGTAGTAGTGGTAGATCACGCCGCCTTCGATTTCGCCGGCATTGACCGCCTTCATTACGGTGCTGTTGCCCTTGTAGGCGGTGAAATTCGTCTTCATCGCCTTCAGCCAGTCAGCTGTCGCGGCTTCGCCCTTGAGCTGCAGCAATGCGCTGATGATCGCCTGGAAATCGGCGCCCGAGGGGGAAGCGGCCCAGCGGCCCTTCCAGCTCGGATCGGCCAGGTCCAGCATCGACTTCGGCAATTGTTCGGCGGTCAGCTTGGTCTTGTTGTAGGCAAAGACCGTGCTGCGTGCGGCGACGCCGACCCACTTGCCGCTGGCCGGCTGATAGTCCTGCGGAACCTGCGCCTGCGTCTCGGCGTCGACCGGTGCGAACAGGCCCGCCCCCTCAACCAGCACCATGGCCGGCGAGTTTTCGGTCAGGAAGACATCGGCCGGGGAGGCCGCGCCTTCGGCGACGATCTGATTGGAGAAATCGCTGTCGCCACCGTTGCGCACGGTGACCTTGATGCCGGTTTCCTTGGTGAAGCCTTCAGCCCACGCCTTGGTCAGGCTTTCGTGCTGGGCATTGTAGACGACAATGCCTGCGTCCTCGGCCATCGCCGGGCCGGCGATCAAGCTGATGGCCAGCGCAGTTGCTCCGGCGAGGGTGGAAAGCGTGTATTTCATTGAGTGGTCCTCGATCTCGGTTGGGTCCGATTTTGGCACGGCTGCACCTATCAATACCTGATCGGTATAGTCAAGATTGATTGGCTGCTTCAAATTGACATGCACGCATGAAGCCTGCGCCGGGGGGACAATTTCGCGTGAAGGCGTTTTGATATCCACGGACAAACTTTCGGCGATTTTCCCATACTTTGGCTTGGACATTATTTCGCCGGCCACGTAACAAATCAGCGCCGAGGGGCGAACATCGGGGAGTGAACTCTTGTGACCGGCAAGGATGAGGCCGAACTTTCCCGGCTGATGCGGGCCGCGATCGCGGGAGATGAAAGGGCTTACGCCGACTTTCTGCACCGGATTGCCGCGCTGGTTCGCGGGTTCGTCCGGCGCAAGATCGTGCAGGGCGGGGTCGACCCCGAGGATGTCGTGCAGGAAACTTTGCTAGCCATTCATGTGAAACGACACACCTGGCGCCAGGATGCGCCGGTGTTGCCATGGATCTACGCGATCGCACGCTTCAAGCTGATCGATGCGTTCCGGCGGCGCGGGCGGCGCATTGAGATCGATGTCGACGATATCGCCGAGACCTACGCCGAACCGGAGAACGAGACCGTGAGCGAGCGCGACATCAACCGGGCACTGGATGGCCTCTCGCCATCGCAGCGTTCGGTGGTTTCGGCGGTGTCGGTGGAAGGCCGGTCCATCGGCGAGACAGCGGCGAAGTTCGGCATCACCGAGACGGCGGTGCGAGTGTCGCTGCATCGCGGGCTTGCCGCGATTGCCAAGCGATTCGGGCAGGGGCGATTCGGGCGGGAATGACATGAGGACCGACGATCTCATCAAGGCGCTGGACGCCGATACCCGCAGCAAGGCGATGCCGCTGCAGTCGGCCTGGTGGATGGCCGCCGGTGCGGCCGCTGTGATTGCCGCCATTGTCTTCATGGTGACAATCGGTCCACGGCCCGACTTCATGGCAGCCGCGCATACGATGCGCTTCCTCTCCAAGTTCCTGTTCACGCTCGTGCTTGCTGTCAGCGCCTTTGCCTTGATCCGCGCCTTGTCGACGCCTGGCGCCTCGACCCGCAGGGCAATGGCGGGAATGATCGCCGCGCCGCTGCTGGTGATCATGGCGGTGGTTCTCGAACTCTTCGCCGTGCCCTCGGCCGACTGGGGTACAAAGATGGTCGGCACCAACATGATGATCTGCATGGCGTTCATCCCGCTGATCGGCATCGGCCCGCTTGCGGTCTTCTTGTGGATGCTGCGCTATGGCGCACCGACAAGGCCGGTGCTTGCCGGCGCGGTCGCGGGCCTGCTCGCCGGCGGCCTGGCGGCGACCTTCTATGCCGCGCACTGCTTTGACGATTCGCCGCTTTTCGTGGCCACCTGGTACACGATCGCTATAGCGGCACTCGCCGGACTTGGTGCGATCGGCGGGCGGCTTTTCGTGCGCTGGTAATCCGCGCGAGGATCAATACGGATCCTTAATCATGCCGGCAATTGTTTGCCGCACAGCGCCGCCGCCGGCGCCCCCAATGCAACCTTTCCTTAAAATCGATCCGTCAGGGTTGTAGCGATAATCGATTGCACACGGGGGTGGCACGTATCGTGACTTGGACGGGATTGATCAGGCGGAGGTCTCACAGGCACGCAGGTTTTGTGTTGCTTGCGCTCAGTCTCAGCGCCGCTTCCGCGTCGATCCTGCTGTCGTTCCTGGATGTCAGTGCCGAGGCCCTCAAGCTCTGTTTGCAGGTATCGGTCGCGGTCGCGGCTGGCGCCTTCCTCCTGGCGGCACTGTTCATCCGCCGCATCACCGAGGATCGCCGCCAGATCGCCGAGAGCGAACAGCGCTTCCGCCGCGCGATGGAGGATTCGGCAATCGGTGTCGCCATCGTCGGCCTCGACGGGCGTATCCTGCAGACCAACCCGGCCTTCGCCGCCATGCTCGGCTATACCAGGGAGGAGATCGAGGCGCTGACCTTCTTTCAGCTGACCCATCCCGACGACCTGGAGATTGGCCGCGAAACGATGGCGGGCTTGAAAGAGGGCAAGGTCAACTCGTTCCGCTTCGAAAAACGCTACCTCAAGAAGGACGGAACGCCCGTCTGGACCCAGCTTGCCGGCTCCGTCATCCGCGACCAAGACAACGGCCGCCCGCTCTATCTCGTCTCGCAGGTTGAGGATATCGACGCACGCAAGCAATCCGAAGCCCGCATCGCCGAAGTGGAAACGCGCTGGAATTTTGCGCTGGCCGGCGCCGGCCAAGGCGTGTGGGATCTGAATCTGCGGCGAGGCGGCACGACCTACTCCACAACCTGGGCGAACATGCTCGGCTATGACGAGGGCGAGCTTGACGGTGACCCAGACCATTGGCTGACGATGATCCATCCCGACGATCGCCAGACTGTCGCCGAAGCCGACCGGGCCCATCTCGATGGCGAGACGCCATTCTTCGAAGCCGAATTCAGGATGCGGCACAAGGATGGCCGCTGGATCTGGATTCTCGATCGTGGCAAGGCCATCGAGCGTGATGCGGAAGGCCAGTTGATCAGGGCCATCGGCAGCCTCACCGACATCACCCAGCGCAAGCAGTCCGAAGAGCGCCTCATGATCTCGGCGGCGTTGCTGGCCGACGAGAAGGAGCGGCTGCGGGTAACGCTGCAATCGATCGGCGATGCCGTCATCTGCACCGATGCCGCCAACCGCGTCACCTTCATGAACCCGGTCGCGGAAAAACTGACCGGGATCGCCGTCGCCGATGCCCTCGGCAAGACACTTGGCCATGTCTACTGGGCGGTCGACGAGGAAACCGGGCAGAGGATTGGCGTGGCGCGGCCGTCGGCCGGCAGCAAGGCCCCTGCTGATCAGAACAGCCGCGCGGTGCTTATCCGGCGCGACGATACGCGCTGCAGCATTCGTCAGGTCGTCTCACCGATCATCAATGAGCGTAACGAATTCAGCGGTCTGGTGATCGTCTTCCAGGACTTCACCGATGCACGTGCACTGCAGCGCCAACTGGCCTATGCCGCCGCGCATGACCCGTTGACCGGACTTGCCAATCGCTCAAGCTTCATCCGCACCATGGAGGAACTGGTCGACCAGGTCCGCAGGCCTGACGTCACAGCGCGGCCCGGGGGCGTGGAGCATCAGTTCATGTTCATCGACCTCGATCATTTCAAACTGGTCAATGATACCGGCGGTCACGCCGCGGGCGATGCCTTGCTGAAACAGGTTGCGGAGACCATTCGCAACGTTCTCGGTCAGGAGGACATTGTCGCGCGGCTGGGCGGCGACGAATTCGCGGTTGTCCTGAAGTCCGGCTCGGCCACCGGCGCCAAGATCGCCGCGCGGTCGATTATCGATGCGATCCTCGGGTTGGGATTCATCTGGGACGGCCGGCCGCATTCGATCGGCGCCAGCATTGGCCTCGCTCCAATCCGCCCCGATTGCGGGGAGGTCGACGAGATCATCGCCCAGGCCGACGCTGCCTGCTACGCCGCCAAGGCAGCCGGGCGAGGCTGCGTTTCGGTAGCGCCCGACAAGAAGGCGACGGCTGACAGGCAGAGCATCGAGACGCCCAAGCCGCTGGCCGCGGCGTCCTGAAGTTCCGGATAGAGGATCAGCGCGTCGGGACGGGGTGCTCGCCGCGATAGTCGTAGAAGCCGCGTCCGGTCTTGCGGCCGAGCCAGCCAGCCTCGACATATTTCACCAGCAGCGGGCAGGGGCGGTATTTCGAATCCGACAATCCGTCATGCAGCACCTGCATGATCGACAGGCAGGTGTCGAGGCCGATGAAATCGGCCAGCTGCAGAGGCCCCATCGGATGGTTGGCGCCAAGCCGCATGGCGGTGTCGATGGCATCGACCGAGCCGACACCCTCGTAAAGCGTGTAGATCGCCTCGTTGATCATCGGCAGCAGGATGCGGTTGACGATGAAGGCCGGAAAATCCTCCGAGACCGTGATCGTCTTGTCGAGCTGCTTCACATAGGTTTTCGCCGCCTCGAAGGTCTGGTCCTCGGTGGCGATGCCGCGCACCAGTTCGACCAGCTTCATCAGCGGAACCGGGTTCATGAAATGTATGCCGATGAACCGCTCGGGCCTGTCGGTCTGCGCGGCAAGCCGGGTAATCGAGATCGATGAGGTGTTCGTCGCCAGGATGGCTTCGGGGTTAAGCTGCGGGCAAAGCTGGGCGTAGATCTTGCGCTTGACCGTTTCATCCTCGGTCGCCGCCTCGATCACGAGATCGGCGCCGGCGAGGTCCGCCATGGCGGGTGCCGCCGAGATGCGGGCTATCGCATCGTTGCGGACCTTTTCGTCAAGCTTGCCGGAGCCTACCTGGCGGGCCATGTTGCCACTGATGGTGGCGATGCCCTTCTCGATGCGGTCTGGCGAAATGTCGTAGATCAGGACCTTGAAGCCTGAAAGCGCGGAGACATGGGCGATACCGCCGCCCATTTGGCCCGCGCCGATGATGCCGATCGTCTCGATCTTGCTCATTTCACCGATCCCGTCTGGAGCATTTTCCGCTGAAACGCGAAATGCTCCATTTTTTGTTTTCCCGCAATTCCGGACGCAAAACCACTGCGCACTTTTGCTGGAGCAGCCTTGGCCTTGTGGCCTGCTTTTTGTGCAGTGCAAACTAAAAGGGCGGGGCGACTTCGTCTACCCCACCCTTCACTATTTAATACGCTTGGGCAGAAAGCGTCAAAGCGCCTTTTGCAGTTCCGGCAAGATGACGAAAAGGTCGCCGACAAGGCCGTAGTCCGCGACCTGGAAGATTGGCGCTTCCTCGTCCTTGTTGATGGCGACGATGACCTTGCTGTCCTTCATGCCGGCGAGGTGCTGGATGGCGCCGGAGATGCCGACGGCAATGTAGAGGTCGGGAGCGACCACCTTGCCGGTCTGGCCGACCTGCCAGTCGTTCGGGGCATAGCCGGCATCGACAGCGGCGCGGGAGGCACCGACAGCTGCGCCGAGCTTGTCGGCGACGGGAAGGATAACCTCCTGGAACTTCTCCGAGGAACCCAGTGCGCGGCCCCCCGAGATGATGATCTTGGCCGAGGTGAGCTCCGGACGGTCGGTTTCGGAAAGCTTGTTCTCGACAAAGCTGGATAGGCCGGGATTGGCGGCGGCCTTGACGGTTTCGATCGCTGCCGAACCACCTTCCGGGGCTGCCTGGAAGGAGGCTGTGCGTACGGTGATGACCTTCTTGGCGTCGGTCGACTGTACGGTCTGGATGGCGTTGCCGGCATAGATCGGGCGCTTGAACGTGTCGGGCGAGACCACTTCGATGATCTCGGATACCTGCGCGACGTCGAGCAGGGCAGCCACGCGCGGCGCGACATTCTTGCCCGACGAGGTCGCCGGTGCGATGATCGTGTCGTAGGCGCCGGCCAGTGAGACGACGAGTGCCGCCATCGGTTCGGCAAGACGCTCGGTCAGTTCGTCGGCTTCGGCCAACAGCACCTTGCTGACGCCCTTGAGCTTGGCGGCAGCATCGGCAGCCGGCTTGGCGCCCTTGCCTGCCACCAGTACATGCACGTCCGAACCGATCTGGAGCGCGGCCGAAAGCGCCTTGGCGGTCTGGTCGGAAAGCGTTGCGTTGTCGTGTTCGGCGATGAGGAGAATTGCCATTTTATCTGTTCCTTTCCCGATCGCTTACAGCACGCCGGCTTCGTTCTTGAGCTTGTCTACCAGTTCGGCGACGCTCTTGACCTTGACGCCTGCCTTGCGGCCGCTCGGCTCCTCGGTCTTGATGACCTTGAGGCGCGGCTTGACGTCGGCGCCGTAGTCGGCCGGGCTCTTTTCGTCGAGCTGCTTCTTCTTGGCCTTCATGATGTTGGGCAGCGAAGCATAGCGCGGCTGGTTGAGGCGAAGGTCAGCGGTGACGATCGCCGGCATCTTCAGTTCCACCGTCTGCAGGCCGCCGTCGACTTCGCGCGTTACCTTGGCCTTGTCGCCTTCGATCACCACCTTGGAGGCGAAGGTGCCCTGTGCCCAGCCCAGAAGGGCGGCCAGCATCTGGCCGGTCTGGTTGGAATCGTCGTCGATCGCCTGCTTGCCGAGGATGACGAGGCCGGGCTGTTCGGCGTCGACGACGCCCTTCAGCACCTTGGCGACGCCGAGCGGCTCGGTCTGTTCGTCGGTCTTGACCAGGATGGCGCGGTCGGCGCCCATGGCGAGCGCGTTACGCAAGGTCTCCTGCGCCTGCTGCGGGCCGATCGAAACGACGATGATCTCTTCCGCCTTGCCGGCCTCTTTCAGCCGGATCGCCTCTTCAACCGCGATCTCGTCGAACGGGTTCATCGCCATCTTGACGTTGGCCAGTTCAACCGCCGAGCCATCAGCCTTGACGCGAACCTTGACGTTCGCGTCGACAACCCGCTTCACGGGCACAAGGATCTTCATTTGCCTGTCACCTCTTCACGCTAGTTGGGCGCGCTATAACAGCCTGCGCCCCTTCTGAGTTGTCGAAAGCCGACATTCCTGACTGAATTCCGGCCAGACGGAATTCTGGCCGGATGGAAATTCTGGTCTTTGACCGCCTTGGGCTGCGACGGAGACGTTTCCGTAGTTGTGGTAACCTCGCACGTCAATACGCTGAAAGCTGCTCAAATCGGTTCAGTTCGGGCCAGAAGGATTTCCTCGGCCCCAGCGCGTTGTGGTGGCTGGCGGTTCAGGCGCCGCTGGTTCAGCGGCAACCGGTGGCTGGTCAGGGGCCGGAGCCACGGTATCCTCGTCCGCACCGGCAAACAGCGGCACGCCCCGGCTGCGCAAGACGAGCACCAGCACGGCGCCCGCCATGATGCCGCCGATGTGGCAGGCCCAGGAAATCTGGTCTTCGCCACCGGCGGCGAACATCACGACCTGGAACAGCACCCATAGAACAAGCGGGATAAAGGCCGGGATGCGCAGCGGAATGCGGGCAAAGGCGAGCACCCAGACTTTCACCCTGGGATAGAGGATCAGATAGGCGACCACGACGCCGGCGATGGCGCCGGACGCACCGATCAGCGGCGCCTGCGAGTCCCAGGCGACCAGGCCCTGGAAGGCGGCGCCGGCAATCGCGCACAGCAGATAGAAGATAAGATAGCGGATGTGGCCGAGCGCATCCTCGACATTGTCGCCAAACACCCACAGGAACAGCATGTTGCCGCCGAGGTGGAATATATCGGCATGCAGGAAGGAATAGGTGACGTAGCTGAGGCTTTCGGGAATCACCACGAAGCGGGGATCGAGCTCAGCCGTGTTGTGGACGACGGACGGGATGAAACCAAGGCCGAGCACGGCTGCGTTGGAGAACTGTTCGCCGCCAAGCGCGGTAGCGAAATAGACCAGGGCGTTGACCACGATCAGGCCGATCGTCACATATTGCAGTCGGATATGGCGCAGCCTGTTGGTGTCATAAAGCGGGATGAACATCGGTGCCGGCCCCCTCCCGCCCTGGCAAAATCAGCGGTTCTTGCCGGGAACCCATAACACGTCGGCGTTTCCGTTGTCATTGACCGCCCGCGCCGCGACAAACAGGAAATCGGACACCCGGTTGATGTATTTCAGCCCGTCGCGGTTGACGTGTTCGCTTGCATCCTGCGCCAGGGCAACCATCAGCCGTTCGGCCCGCCGCGCCACGGTGCGGGCGAGGTGCAGTGCCGCCGCCGCCGGCGAGCCGCCGTTCAGCACAAAGGACTTGAGCGGCTGCAGATCCTTGTTGAGGGCATCGATATCGTGCTCGACGCGATCGGTCTGCGTGGCCGTCATGCGCAGCGGCTCATAGCCGAGCGGCTTGCCGTCGTCCGGCACGGCCAGATCGGCGCCGAGGTCGAAGAGATCGTTCTGGATGCGGGCGAGCATGGCGTCGATCGCCGGATGAGCCGTTTCGGTGTGAACGCGCGCCATGCCGATGCAGGCATTGGCTTCGTCGACGGTACCGTAAGCGTCGACCCTCAGGTCGGATTTCAGCCGCCGTTCGCCGGTGCCGAGGCCGGTGGTGCCGTCGTCGCCGGTACGCGTGTAGATCTTGTTGATCTTGACCATGCCTTGGCCGCCGTTACTTGCGGGTGAAATACACGGCGGCCAGGATCAGCACCAAGGCCAGGAATTGCAACAGGACGCGGGCCTGCATCAGCTTGTTGGAGGTCACGCCGGAGCCGCCGCGCATCATGTTGATGAGGCCTCGGATCAGCACGATCACCACGGCGACCATGACCAGGACGGCGAGGATGTTGAAGACGGTTGCCATGGTGTGTTTCCAGTTTGTTGGTTCAGGCGCGTTTGGCAAGGAAGCGGTAGAGCATCGATGCTGGCAAAATGCGTTTGAGCATCGCACCGACCTTAGCCGGCACTGTTACCACATAGTGGGGGCGCGGGCGCCGCGACAGAAGTGCATGGCGCAAGACAGCATGAACCGCTTCCGGCCCCGGTTTCAGCCATGATTTGCTGCCGCCCGCATGCATCCTTTGCAGTTGCGCCTCGTATTCGAGGCGGTGGACGGAATTCTCATGATCGATCTTCTCCAGGAACCAGGGCAGCGCATTGCTGGCTATCTTCGATGTCACCGGCCCCGGCTCGATCAGCGACACATGGATGCCGCTGCCCAGAAGTTCCTGATGCAAGCACAGCATCAAGCCCTCCAGCGCGTGTTTCGATGCTGAATAGGCGCCGCGAAAACGCACCGGAGTCAGGCCGAGGATTGACGAGCAGTGGATGATACGGCCGTGCCCCTGGCGGCGCATTACCGGCACGACACGACGGGTCAGGTCATGCCAGCCGAAGAGGTTCGCCTCGAATTGCTGCCTTAGCGCCGCCACCGGCAAGTCCTCGACGGCACCTGGCTGCGCATAAGCGCCGTTGTTGAACAGGGCGTCGAGCCGGCCATCGGTCCGCTGGAGCACGGATACCATTAGCGTCTCGATGGAGTGAGGTTCGGTGTAGTCGAGGTAGAAGGTCTCGATGCCATCGGTTTCAAGCGCGGCGATATCCCCAGGCTTTCGCGCCGTGGCGAAGACACGCCAGCCTTCCGTTTTGAGCGCCCGGGCACAATAGGCGCCTATGCCGGAGGATGCGCCGGTGACAATGACGGTGCGCAACTCTTGCGCTGGAGAATTCGTGGTTTGACCAAGGGTTGCCATTTGCCGCATTCACTTCCCATATTCGCGGCGTCGAGACAATCGAAGGGAGCACGGCTTCTTGTTGCGGAACATTGTCGCCCTGCGCCGCGTGCTCTATGACGCGCTAGGCCATTTCAACACCGACGACGGCTGGGCGATGGCCAGTCATCTGGCGATCACCGCGCTGATGGCGCTGTTTCCGTTCCTGATCTTCGCCACGACGCTGGCGAGCTTTCTCGGTGCGCAGGCCTTTGCGCAAACCGCCGTGCATCTCGTCTTCGACACCTGGCCGGAGCAGATCGCCAAGCCGATCGCCCGCGAGGTGCTGAACGTGCTCACCGTCAGGCGCTCCGATCTGTTGACCTATGGCGTGCTGCTCGCGGCCTATTTTGCATCGAATGGCATCGAGGCGCTGCGCACCTCACTCAACCGTGCCTATCGTGTCACCGAGACGCGCGGCATCATCTATCGCCGGGTGCAGAGCCTTTTCTTCGTGTTGATCGCCACGGCCGGCTTCCTGGCGATCAGCGTGCTGCTCGTCTTCGCGCCTTTGCTGGCGCGGCTGGCCGAGGCGCATTTCGAGTGGATAAAGCCCTATACGGGCACGATCACGCTGTGGCGCTACGTCATCGCCTCGGCCGTTATCGTCGGCGGGCTGTTTTCGGTGCATTACTGGCTGCCGGCGGGCAAGCGCCGTTTCGTCTCGCTTGTCCCCGGCATCATCTTCACGCTCGCCGCATGGCTGATCGGCTCAACCATGTTCGCCACCTA
Organism: Mesorhizobium sp. INR15; assembly: GCF_015500075.1. NCBI lineage: Bacteria > Pseudomonadati > Pseudomonadota > Alphaproteobacteria > Hyphomicrobiales > Phyllobacteriaceae > Mesorhizobium > Mesorhizobium sp. INR15. The sequence continues at coordinate 1,811,826 of NZ_CP045496.1, forward strand.
TCTCGACCATTTCTCGTCCTATGTGACGACCTATGCCGGTCTGGCGTCGATCATGATCGCGGTGGTCTTCCTCTACATCGTCTCGGCGATCTTCATCCTTGGCGGCGAGTTCAATGCCGCGATCAGCCGCTATCTGGAGGCACGGGCAAGAGTCGGGTAAGCCCAATTCGGGATCATGCCTTGGCTGGCCGCGCGGTGGCCAGCGCGACGCCGAATGTGGTGATCGCCATGCCGACGATCTGAAGCCCATTGAGCTGCTCGCCGAACAGAGCCCAGGCAATAACCGCGGTGACGGCGGGCACCAGATAAAACAGCGAGGCGACCTTCGACATCTCGCCGTCGCGGATCATCACCATCAGCAGGAAGATGGCGCCGACCGACAGAACCAGCACCAGCCATGCCATGGCGAAGATCAATTCGCCGTTGATGATGACCGCGTGCGTCTCGAATGCCAGCGATGCCAGCAGCATCACCGCCGCGCCGCCGACATATTGCCACATGGTCGCCGACACGAGGTCGCCACGGGAAGCGAAGCGCTTTTGCCAGATGGTGCCGGCGGCCATGCCGAGCACCGAGATGAGCGAGGCGGTGAGCGTCGCGGCGGTAACGCCGCCGCCGATCGCGCCAAGTTTCGGCCACAACACGATGACGACGCCGAGCAGACCGACGGCAAGGCCTGCCCAATGGCGCGGCAGGATGGCCTCGCCGAGAAACTTGCCGGCGAGCACCGCCGTGATCAGCGGCTGCAGCCCGACGATCAGCGCCGACAGTCCGGCGGGCATGCCCCGGTGGATGGCCCAGAACACCGCGCCGAGATAGACCCCGTGCATCAGTATACCGGCGACGGTGGCGTGCATTGCCTCTTCGCGCGTGGCTCGCTTCGAGCCCAGCACGACCGTCAGGACCGCAAACAGTGCTGCCGCCAGGACAAACCGGGCGGCGAGGAACGTAAAGGGCTCCGCCCACGGCATGGCGTAGCGCGCGCCAATGAAGCCGGTCGCCCACAGGACAACGAAGGTGGCGGGGATGAAGCGTTTGACGCTGTGCATTTCCGGCACCGCCTGTGTTGGATGGAGACTGACAGAACTGATCGTCTAGAGTGGTTCAGCCAGGCAAGCAAAGTGAAACCATTGATCCATACTTCACCGGAATTGAATGGGGGACCAACTCAGGCAGACTGACGCAGGTGTTCGGGACCGCCGAACCATCGTGCCACCGCCAGAGCAGTATCCTCAAGGTCAGGAGCGGTCTCGGCTGCCCAGGCGACGACGCCATCGGGGCGCAGGAGCACAGCGCTCAGGCCGAGCCGATCGGTGGCGTCGCTCGCGACATAGGCGATTTGACCGCTCCAGCGCGTTGCGAGTGCCTGAACCGGCGCACGGGCGTCAAAGTCCAGCAAAAGGCCTTTGCCGGCTCTGAGCAGATCGCCGAGCTTCGTGCCGTCAGCCAGTTCGAAGTCGGGAGCGCTGCGGCCCACAAGCGGATGGCTGCCACCGAGGTCATAGCGGAGGGAAACGCCCCACACGCGTTCGGCGAAATATGTCGCGCCGTCGCGCGTGTCGATGAGATCGCGGATGATGGCCTCGAGCGCACGCGAACTCCGGCTTGGCCGCATGAGTGCGACCTGGGCGCGCGACCAGTCGAGAACCTGTGCGCCGACCGGATGCCGTTCGTTGAAATAGCTGTCGAGCAGGCCGGCCGGCGCATCGCCACGGATCGTGGCAGCCAGTTTCCAGCCGAGGTTGATGGCGTCGCCAAGCCCGAGGTTCAGCCCCTGGCCCCCCAAGGGAGAATGGACATGCGCCGCGTCGCCCGCGAGCAGCACCCGACCTTTCCGGTAGGCGGTCGCCTGATAGGCGCGATCCGTCCATGTCGTGGCAAGCTGGAGGGCTGTCACGGTGACATCGGTGCCGGAGATATGGCGAAGCACCGCTTGTACATGCTCAAGCGTGATCGGCTGGGTCCGGTGAAAAGCGCCGCCGTCGAAATCCACCATCGCGATCGTGCCGGGCTTTTGGAAGGTATACATGCCGGCCGGCGTGTAGTGGCGGCCCGGGCTGAGCTTTTCCGGATCAGCCATTTCCACTTCAACGGAATAGCCGGTGAATTCCGGGTGGGTGCCGATGAATTCGAAGCCGGCTGCCTTGCGCACCGTGCTGCGGCCGCCGTCGCAACCGACCAGCCAGCGCCCGCGAAAAGTTTCGCCGCCGGCGCGAATGGTCACGTCCTGGTCGGTCTCTTCGAAGTCTTCGACGCCAAGGCCGCGCCGGATCTCGATACCCATCGCGTCTGCGCGAGCGGCGAGGGCGGTTTCGAGGTGTTCCATCTCGACCGCCATGTTGGTGGCCGCCGGACTTGGCAGACGATATGGCCACTTCGCGGTGTCGATGTTGTCTTGGAAGAACTGGATACCGGCGAAATGGCCGCCGGGGCGACGCGCCTGCTGCATCCAATGCGCCGCCGCCGAAGCGCTGCCAGCGCCATCCTTCTCGCGTTGCGCCGGCGTCATGTCGTCCAACAACCCGCGACGGTAGAAGGCTTCGATGGTGGGCGCTGAGAGGCCGCGCATGCCGAATGGAAGCCGTTTGAAGGGAGAGCGCGGGTCCTGCGCCTGCTCCAGCACCAACACGGAGACGCCCGCGAGGCGCAGCTCACAGGCGAGAAACAAGCCGACAGGGCCGGCTCCGGCAATTACGACATCATGGGAAATCAGGGGATTTTGCATGAATTACTCCTTCGTCGATGTCCGACCGGAGCGGTTCGTCGGTTTGAGAACCACACGGACGAACAGAAGGCGCGTCCAACGCGCCCGATGTTCGTCGTGGGGACCTCATGCACGAAGCAGAGACCAGAGCTTTCGTTTCCGAAAGGAGTTGGGCTTACCAAACCAACCCTGCCTTTTCCGACCCGGGCTGTATAGAGCCGTGCAGATCGATCCGCAACCACGAGGGCCAGGGTTTTGAAGGAGCGGCCGAGGGGCCGAATTTCGCACCGTCTGGGATCAAAGCCCGACGAGCTTCCTGATGCCTTCAGGCGACACGCCAGCCTCCCGCAAGGCGGCCAAGCCGCTGTCGCCGAGGCTCTTGGACAGTTTCCGCCCGTCAGGGCCGGGGATGAGGCGATGGTGGTGGTAACTCGGCGCACCGAGACCGAGGATGTCCTGAAGCAGCCTCTGCACGCCGGTTGCCGCATATAGGTCCTGGCCGCGCACGACGTGACTGATGCCTTGCAGTGCGTCATCGGTGACGACGGCGAGATGGTAGCTGGTCGGGATATCGCGGCGTGCGACGATGACATCGCCCCAGTCCTGCGGCCTGGCCTCGACGGGCCGCGTCGCGGAGAGCGTTTCGTCCGTGAACTCGGTCCATGACAGGCCTTTTGCGGCGCGCGCCAACGCCGCTTCGACATCCAGCCGCCAGGCGAAAGCGGCACCTTCGGCGATCCGCCGGCTGCGTTCGCGGGCCGGCAATGCCTTGTCAGCCGCAGGATAGAGCGGCACGCCGTCGGGATCGTGCGGCCAGTCGCGCCCGCGCTTTTCGCTGTCGGCGATGAAGGCCCGTATCTCGCCACGGCTCATGAAGGCGGGATAGACCAGTTCGTCGCGAATCAGCCTGTCGAGCACGGCTTGATATTCGCCAAAATGCCTGGACTGCCTGCGCACCGGCTTCTCCCAGTCGAAGCCCAGCCATTCGAGGTCGCGGAAAATACCAGCCTCGAATTCCGGCGTGCAGCGCACCGTGTCAATATCCTCGATGCGCAACAAAAGCCGCCCGCCCATTGCTTTGGCCAGTCTCTGGTTGAGCAGCGCCGAATAGGCGTGGCCGAGATGCAGGTCACCGTTGGGGCTGGGGGCGAAGCGGAATGTCAGGAGTGTCATCGTGTCCGGCGGCAATCGTGTTTTGCGGCGCTTCGCCAATTGCTACCGTGTCGAGGACCAAGGGACAAGAAAGCATGCAACGGATCGCTACACTCGACGACATAGCACGAGGGCTTGATGCGCTTTGCCTAATCGACCCGCGCCTTGAAAAGGTGCGCGGCATGGCCGGCGAGGTGCCGCTGCGGCTCTCGGAGCCTGGCTTTCGCAGCCTCGCCTCGATCATCGTTTCGCAGCAAGTGTCACGCGCCAGCGCCGATGCGATCTTCGGCCGGCTGACGAAGCTCGTCGACCCGCTGACACCGCAAGCGATCCTCGGCGCCGGCGAGGACATGTTTCGCGAGGCCGGCCTGTCGCGGCCAAAGCAGCGCGGCCTGATCGCCATCGCGCAGGCCGTGTCCGACGGGCTCGATCTCCATCACCTCTGCTCGCTGGATGCCCAGGAGGCGATCACTAGGATGACGGCCGTGCCAGGCATCGGCCCGTGGACGGCGGAGGTCTATCTTCTGTTCGCCGCCGGGCATCCCGATATCTTCCCCGCACGGGACGTCGCGCTCCAAAGCGCGGTCGGTCACGCGCTTGGCATTGATCCTCGCCCGCCGGAGAAAATGCTGATCCAACTCGCCGAATCATGGAGCCCGTGGCGAGGTGTCGCATCACGGCTTTTCTGGTCCTACTACCGCGAAACCAGAGGGCGGGACGGCGCACCTCCCGCCTGAACTGGCGAAAAAGCACGAAAATCATGCGTTTTGCGCACAACGTGCGCGCGACAATCCGCTTCACATCCCTGTCATGTCGGGCTTACAGTATCCGCACCGTTCGGTTCTGGAATTAAGGAGGCCAACGACGTGACGGTTGCCGTATCTCCGGATGGGCTTCCAGCGCTGGTGCTGAATGCGGATTATCGTCCGCTCAGCTATTACCCTCTGTCGCTCTGGTCGTGGCAGGACGCCATCAAGGCGGTGTTCCTCGACCGGGTCAACATTGTTGCCGAGTATGAACACGCGGTCTCCTCGCCGACCTTCTCGATGCGGCTGCCGAGCGTGGTCAGCCTGAAGGCCTATGTGAAGCCCTCTCGGCATCCTGCCTTCACGCGCTTCAATGTCTTCCTGCGCGACCGTTTCCAGTGCCAGTATTGCGGCACGCCGGAGGATCTGACCTTCGACCATGTCATCCCCCGCCATCGCGGTGGCGCGACGACGTGGGAGAATGTCGTCGCCGCCTGCTCGCCCTGCAATCTGAGGAAAGGCGGCATGATGCCGGCCCACGCCAAGATGTGGCCGCTGCAGACGCCCTATCAGCCGACGGTGCACGACCTGCACAACAACGGCCGCATGTTCCCGCCCAACCATCTGCATGAAAGCTGGATGGATTATCTCTACTGGGATGTCGAACTGGAGCCTTGAGATCGTTCGAGAATTCGGGAGGCCGGCCATCTGGAGCAATTGTCTGCGCTTCCGATGCTCACGGACCAAATGTCCGCTCCGCTTCGGTTCTCGACAATCACTCCATACACTCCATATGAATCGGCCTGCCGAAATTCTTTGAACGATCTCGCGTCGGCTCTAGAGCTCAATCGCGGGCGAGGGCGCCGCGGAAGGCGACGGCGGCGAGGACGAGGCTGGCAATGGCGTTCCAGCCGGCCAGTGACAGGCCGAGGATGCGCAGCGCGGCCTTGTCGCAGGATGGCGGCACGAATTTGTCGAGCGCGTCGAGCACGCCCTTGCCGCCGGTATCCACGGGGCCTGCGCCCGCCGTGCAATCGGTCGGACCCGCCCACCATGCCCATTCGACGCCCGAGTGGTAGACGCCGAGACAGAGGCCGTAGAGCATCAGCAGGCCACCGATGGCCAGCAGGCCGCGTGTCAGCCATGCCGGGGCGCGCAGCGCCGAAGCAATCACCGCCAGCACCATCAGCGGCACGCCGATATAGTAGGGGGTGCGCTGCTCGAGGCAGAGGTGGCAGGGGATGTAGCCGCCTATATGCTGGAAGGCCAGCGCCGAGCCGACAGTCGCGGCCATGGCGACGGCGAGAAACAGAGCCGTCATCATCCGCTGGCGGCCGGTGGTTTCGTTCATGGTCGCGGTCATTGAATTCAGTCCGTTGGTTTGGCGCCCGCCCGGTGCATCAGAGAGCGTATTTGGCCGCTATATAGAGCAAAATCAGGGCAGCAGCGCCGGCGCCGGCAATCAGGCCGAGGCGCTTTTCGATGAACTCGCGGATCGGCTCGCCGTAGCGGCGCAAAAGCCAGGCCAAAAGCAGGAAGCGGGCGCCGCGCGCCACGATCGCCAGGACGATGAACAGCAGCAGATTGACGCCGATGACGCCGGAAAGGATGGTCACAACCTTGATCGGCGGCAGGTGAGCCGCGCCCGAGGTTATCAGCATCAGGATGATGAAGCCGACGCCCGATGAGGTGCGCAACGCTTCGAACTCGTCATACTTGCCGTAGAATTCGAGAATGGGCCTGGCCACCGCGTCATAGGCATAATGGCCGATGAACCAGCCGGCGATGCCGCCAAGCACGGAGGCGACGGTGGCGATCAGCGCGTAGCGATAGGCGCGATCCGGCCGCGACAGAGCCATCGGTATATAGAGCACGTCGGCCGGCACAAGGAACACTGAGCTCTCGACGAAAGCGATGAAGGCCAGCCACCATTCGGCGGATTTCCGTGCCGCCAGCGACAAGGTCCAGTCGTAAAGTCCGCGAAGCATTGGCTGGCACCCCTGTCAGATCCGCCGTTTGTCTAGAAAGATTTTCCGCGCCGCACAATGGCCGCGGCTTCACGAAATGGAAAGGCGAAGAATGGTCGCGGTTTGCCGTTATCTTGGGATTGGCCAGTTGACGAACAGGCCTCCGACCGTATAGTCCGCGCCGATCCAGGCTACCCAGCCTGAGCCCCTATGGCGGAATTGGTAGACGCGCTCGACTCAAAATCGAGTTCCGCAAGGAGTGCTGGTTCGATTCCGGCTAGGGGCACCATTCCATTTTTCGAATTTCTTCCCGGTCGGCGCGACTCACCGCATGTTGCCGGTGTGGCCTTGCGAGTATCTGCCGGGCTGAGGCCAGACCGTCAGGCCATGCGGTTCCACTCCGACGCGGATCCTGGTCACGGCGCCCGAGGTCGTGTCGATCATGTAGACCTCGCTGTCGAAGCGGCCAGACAGCCAGAGCTGCTTGCCGTCGGCGCTGACGTTCCCCATGTCCGGGCTGCCGCCGCCAGGGATGGGCCATTGCGCGACGACCGAGCGGGTCGCGAAATCGATGACGGTCACGCTTCCCGGTCCCTTTGAGCGGCCTTGCTCCATCCTGTGCGAGCCACGGTTTGAAACATAGAGCTTTGTTCCATCACGGCTCACGACAAACCCGTGCGTTCCAATCCCGGTGGGGATGAAGCCGATCTCGGCAAAGCTGTCGCCGTCGACCAGGAAGACGCCGTCGTTCATCATGTCGGCGACATAGAAGACCTTGCCGTCGGGCGAGAGCCTTATGTCCTGCGGCATGCCCATCTTGGAAAGGGCGAGATGGCCGAGCACCTTCTGGTTCTTCAGGTCGATCTTGGCCAGTCCGCCGTCACCATACTCGCAGGTGAAGATCGCGTAGGAATTGTCGGCCGAAAAATCGGCATGGTTGATGCCCGGGCAAGTTGGCGTCGGGATAACCGATTTCAACGCCATGGTCTGCGGATCGCGCAGATCGAGCTGCTTGTAGGCCTCGTCGACAATGATCGCCGAACTGCCGTCCGGCATGAAATACATGTTGTAGGGGTCCTGAACCGGAATTTCGTGACCCGGCTTGCCGGTCTTGGGGTCGATGGGTGTCACGCTGCCTTTGCTGGTGCCGCTGGCGTTGTTGGCTACCCATAGGGTGCGCAGATCCCAGGAGGGAACGACGTGCTGCGGTCTGAGCCCGACTGTAAACCTGTCCACTTCCTTCAGGGTTACGGTGTCGATGACCGATACACTGTTGGACGAACGGTTTGGAACATAGACACGAGGCAAGGCGCCTACGGTCGCCGGGTTCAAATGATCAGCCGAGGTCTCGCTGTAGATGTTGACCGGGTTGCGCGGCGGCGGCTCGCTGCAGTCCTCCGGACACGAGCCAGCCGCAGCTGGTGGCAACGACAGCGCAAACGACAGCACGAGCGGCGCGCACAGGCTCGTGAACCGCAACCAGGCCTTAATCATTTGGGTTGCTTCTCGACAAAGCCTTGGATCGCTTCGGCTGTTCCGTTGACGATCAGATCCACGCCAAGCTGGCCAAGTTCGGCCGACGACCGTGCTGGATCGCCACCATAGACACCGTCACCGGCGTTGAGCATCGGCGTGCGAGCAAGGCGGTCCTTGCGCACCAGCGACGGATCGACGGCGAGCATGAGCGATGTATCGGCGAGCCCGGCATGCGTCCCGATTTCGGAGCGCTTCGCGCCGGCGGCCAGAAGCTTGTCGACATAGGCCCGCTGGGTGATCCTGTAATATTCAAGCGCTGCAAAGACCCGGACCGGCGTCTTGCTCCATTCGGCATTCAGGCGATCGGCCACGTGACTTTCGTCTGCCTGGTAGCTGCCGTGGTCGCCGATCAGCACGATTGTCTTGAAGCCATGCAGCTTGAAGCTGCGCGCCGCGGACTCGAGCAACTGCTCGAACGTCTTGTCGCTGATCGTGATCGTGCCTGGAAACTTCATATGAGCGGTCGGTGGATCAACAGTCCCTTCCGGGACGTAGGAGATCACGGGGGCGACCAGCGCATTGCCCAGCCGCGCGGCTATCTTTGCAGCCAGAAACTTCACCCGAACATTGTGCTTGCCCAACGCCATGGCGGGGCCGTTCTGCTCGGTGCCGCCTATCGGGATGATGATTGTCGTCGTCCCGGCGCCGATGAGATCGCGCAACTCGGTCCAGGTCTGATCTTCAAGGAAAACCGACGCATTGGCAGGACTGGCCAGCGACGGCGGAAGTGCCAACGACCAAAGAGTGAAGACGGCACTTATGAAAATGAGACTGCGCCATGCGATCATTCCAGCCTCAAAATCGTGTTTGTGTCAGACCGTGCGGGCTTTCCCATAAGACGCCTGGGGAAAGGTTCGGAATCATGACCTAGCGCCGCCCCAGCAGGCTTCTCATCCGGTTGCGCAGCAGGCGGGCCATGTTGCGGGTCTCGCGATAGAGATGCAGTTGCGAGGCGGCCTGGCGGGCAAGGCGGTCGGCATCCGGCGTCATGCCGATGACCAGCGTGCCCATCGGTTTGCGTTCCGACCACAGCCGGCTCATCACCGGATGGTCGGGCACCGCGCAGGAATCGGTCATCATCACATTGGGGTCGTCGAGATGCTGCTTGGTGACCTCGATCATCAGCAGCGTGCCCGGCGAATAGGCGGCCAGCGTCTCGTCATAGGCCGTCTTCCATGTGTAGGCGATGCCAGCCTCGACGAAGACAATCAGGCAAGCGATGGTGCGGCCATCCAGCGTCAGCGAGTGAATGCGGCACATATCCTGCTCGGCCAGCCGGTGCACGGCTTCGCGGGCAAAGGCGGCGCGGTAGCGGTCGATCGCCATGGCGGTGCGCTCACGGCCTTTCCAGCCGGCCGCTTCAAGCGTCAGGAAGCTTTCGATGGCGTGGCGGATTTCTTCGGGACCGCGCGCCACCTCATGTTCCAGCGTGCCGAGGTCGGCAAGACGACGCTTCAGGCGACGGAATTCACGGGTGTGGTGCGAGCGCAGCGAGGCCTTTAGGTAGGCCTCGCCGTCGAGCTGGCTTTCCAGCGACGGGCGTTCGACACTGCCGGTGGTGACCATTGTCAGGCCGCGCGTCTCGGCGACGGTGGCAAGCAGGCTCGCGACCGCCCCGTCGAGGCGCATATCGGGAAGGACAAAGACTTTCGGCAACTTGAGATGCGGCCGCGACAGCATCGAGAAGAAATCCTCGATGACGCCGACCGGGTCGTCGCGGTCGACCAGCGGCGTGCCGAGCGGTCCGAACGGGCTGGCCCAGGTGCGCATCACCGGAACGCCGAGCGGTATGACGGGCCGTTCCACCGAGAAAGGCACCAGCAGGCGCAGCCGGTTGCGGTATTCGTCGCCATCACGGATCACCGCCAGCCGCACCTCGCGGTCCTCCAGGCGCGGCATTGCCGGCGCCAGGAAACGCGGGTTGAAGAAGACGTTGGGTTCGACGGTGCGGGTGCAGAGATAGTCGAGTTCCTCGACCAGCTCGAAGCCGGCGGATGCGGGATAGATCGCCAGCTTCCGCTGGGGCCGGTTGTTGGCGAGGATTTCGATATGGGCGGGATCGGCGTCGCGCCCCAGTCCGGCGAGACCCGACACCATGGCGCCAGCCGGGCCGCCGCTGGTTTCCTCGATCAATGGAATGGCGGCCATCACACGGCTCCTTTCGCGGGCACGAAGATGAGCATGACGATGCCGAGTTTGCGCCAGACGGTGAAGGATAGTGCGCTTGCCTCGAAAATCATAGCAAAGGCAGTGGCCATGGCCGCGCCCCACAGGCCAAACAGCGGGATCAGCACCACGTTGAGGCCGATGTTGAAGGCCAGTGTCATGGCGTAGACGGCGGCACAGATGTTCTGGTTGCCGCTCATGGTAAGCAGGCTTTCGCAGGGGCCAACGGCGGCACGGGCAACGACCCCGAAGACAAGCAGATAGAGCAGCGGATAGCCGCTGGTGAACTCGGGACCGAACAGAACGAGCATGGGCTCACCCAGCGCCAGCACCAGCAGCGCCATCAGCAGCGACGGCCAGAAGGTCCATGACACGGTCTCGCGGGCGAAGGCAGCCAGTTTTTGCGGCTCGCCATGGGTGAACTGCGCATAGCGCTGGGCGACGCCCGCCTTGACGGCGAAATAGACGAAATGCACCAGCGCCAGCGTCTTCACCGTGGCGAAATAGACGGCAACGTCGTTGGGATCCATGTAGGCGCCGACCATCAGCACGTCGGCGTTGGTCAGCAGGAAGAAGAAGCTCTCGACCAGGAAGATCGGCAGCGACACGATGAACCATTGCGCGAAATGCACCGTGCTCGGCCCCGGGGGGATCGTCTTCTCCATGCGCCGGCTGACGCCGACAAGCTGGCCAAGCGTGGTGACATAGGTGGCGGCGATCGAGGCGAAGATCGCGGTCTTGGCATCGGGCGCATAGCCGGCCAGCAGCATCAGCGCCATGAACGCCAGGATCAGCACGGGCCGGACCAGGTAGGTCGGCGACAGGGCGAACAGGGCCCAGCTGTTGGCGCGTGCCAGTCCCGACAGCAGGTCCGACATGGCAATCATCGGCAGGCAGATGATGCCGAGGATGAAGGGCAGAACGTAGTAGCTCTCGATCCACGGCGCGGCCAGCCAGACACCGAGCGCGCCGAGGCCAGCAATGACCGTGGAGGCGATCAGCACGAACAGCCGGCTTGCCAGCACGATGCCGCGCAGTTCGGCCAGCATGTTGCGTTCACGGTATTCGGGGATGAAGCGGATGACCGAGGTGTGGAAGCCAAGGCAAGCGAGGTTGCCGACGATCACCATCGTCACCCAGACAAGAACGAAGATACCGTATTCGAACGAGCCCATCCAGCGCGCCATCAGCACTTGGCTGATGAAGGCGATAACGGCGCTGACGATGCGGATGGAGAAGGCGATGACCGACATGCGGCCGGCTTCGCCGCGTTCGTCGGCGGTGAACAGCACGGCGTCGATAAGGCCTAGCAGCGGCTTCATGCGCAGCGCCAAACGCTGCGGCAAAAATCGCCCGGCTGTCGTGGCCGCGGAAAAGCGCACCCCGATTACTCTCCGTTTTCCGCCTCTTTTTCAGCCTTGGTCTATCAAAGACACCTTAAGAAACGGTTGGGTGGGGGTTGCTCGCAGGCCAGCCGTCGATAGCGCCAAGAATGTCCGTGTTTGCGGCGTGAGGATGACGCGTGTCGGTGAACCGGTTGCATGACAACCCATCGGCATGGATTGGCTCCCCTTGGAAAGGCCGTGTAGCGAAACGAAAAAAGCCCCGCTTGGTGGCGGGGCTTCGTTTTCGGGTGCGGCTATGGCCGCCTGCGTTCGTTGGGCCTACGCGAAGGCGCCGTGGCAGTGCTTGTACTTCTTGCCGGAGCCGCAGGGGCAGGCTTCGTTGCGGCCGACCTTGCCCCAGGTTGTCTGGTTGTTGGGATCGCGGTCCTCTGGGGCGACAACGGCGTTCTGTTCCTGGCGAACCAGGAGGGCTGTCTCGCCACCCTCGAAGTCGTCCTCGCCGGTGGTGCCGTCGATGTGGCTGCCGAACATGTCAGGCGCTTCCGGGGGCGGGGCTTCGGCGGCCTGACGCACCAGCTCGACGCGCATCAGCTGCGCGGTGACGGCCTGGCGCAGGTTGCCCAGCATTGCCTGGAACAGCTCGAATGCCTCTCCCTTGTATTCCTGCAACGGATCGCGCTGCGCGTAGCCGCGGAAGCCGACGACCGAGCGCAGATGGTCGAGATTGACGATGTGCTCGCGCCACAGATGGTCGAGCGTCTGCAACACCACGGAGCGCTCGACATAAGTCATGACCTCGGGGCCGAAGCGGTCGGCGCGTTCCTTGGCGGCGACGTCGGCGGCCTGGGTGATGCGCTCGCGGATATCGTCCTCGGCGATGCCTTCTTCCTTCACCCAATCCTCGATCGGCAGATCGAGGTTGAGGAACTCCGTGACCTCGGCCTTGAGGCCAGCGGCGTTCCACTGTTCGGCATAGGCGTTTTCGGGAATAGCCTTGGCGACGATCTCATCGATGACGCCCTCGCGCATCTCGGTGATGATATCCGTCAGGCCTTCGCCGTCCATCAGCTCGATGCGCTGCTCGAACACCACCTTGCGCTGGTCGTTGGAGACGTCATCGTATTTCAACAGGTTCTTGCGGATGTCGAAGTTGCGCGCCTCGACCTTGGTCTGCGCCTTCTCCAGAGCCTTGTTGATCCAGGGATGGATGATGGCCTCGTCTTCCTTGAGGCCGAGCTTCTGCAGCATGCCGTCCATGCGCTCGGAACCGAAGATGCGCATCAGGTCGTCCTGCAGCGACAGGAAGAATTTCGAACGGCCGGGGTCGCCCTGACGGCCGGAGCGGCCGCGCAACTGGTTGTCGATGCGGCGCGATTCATGGCGCTCGGTGGCAAGCACGTAGAGGCCGCCGGCTGCCAGCGCCTTCTCCTTCAGGCGAGCGACGTCCTCGCGGATTTCCTTTTCCCTGGCGTCGCGCTCGGGACCGGCCGGCATGTCGCCAAGCTCCTCGGCGATGCGCATGTCGGTGTTGCCGCCGAGCTGGATATCGGTGCCACGGCCAGCCATGTTGGTGGCGATGGTGATGGCGCCCGGCCGGCCTGCCTGGGCAACGATGGCCGCCTCGCGCTCGTGATGGCGCGCGTTCAGCACTTCAAAATCCTTGAAGCCGTCCTTGCGCAGGCGCTCGGCCAATTGCTCGGATTTCTCGATCGAGGTGGTGCCGACCAGCGTCGGCTGACCCTTGTCGCTGGCCTCGCGGATCTCCTTGACGATCGCCTTGTATTTCTCCTCGACCGTCCGATAGACCTCGTCGTCCTCATCCTTGCGGATGACCGGCAGGTTGGTCGGGATCTCGGTGACGTCGAGATTGTAGATGTTGCCGAATTCCTCGGCCTCGGTCAGCGCCGTGCCGGTCATGCCGGCGAGCTTCTTGTAGAGGCGGAAATAGTTCTGGAAGGTGACGGAGGCCAGCGTCTGGTTCTCCGGCTGGATCGCCACGTGCTCCTTGGCTTCGAGTGCCTGATGCAGGCCTTCCGAATAGCGGCGGCCAGGCATCATGCGGCCGGTGAACTCGTCGATGATGACGATCTCGTCGTTGCGGACGATATAGTCCTTGTCGCGCTGGAACAGCCGGTGCGCCTTCAGCGCATTGTTGACGTGATGGACGATGGCGACGTTCTCGACGTCATAGAGCGACTCGCCCTTGAGCAGACCGGCGTCACGAAGCAGGTTCTCCAGCTTCTCGGTGCCTTCCTCCGTGAAGATCGAGGTCTTCTGCTTCTCATCGATCTCGTAGTCCTGCGGCTGCAGCTGGATGATGAAGGTGTCGATGGTGTTGTACATTTCGGAACGGTCCTCGAGCGGACCGGAAATGATCAGCGGCGTGCGCGCCTCGTCGACCAGAATTGAGTCGACCTCGTCGACGATCGCGTAATTGTGACCGCGCTGCACCATCTGCGCGCGTTCATACTTCATGTTGTCGCGCAGATAGTCGAAGCCGAGCTCGTTGTTGGTGGCGTAGGTGACATCGGAGGCGTAGGCGACGCGGCGTTCCTCGTCGGAAAGTCCATGGACGATGACGCCGACCGACAGGCCGAGGAACTTGTAGACGCGGCCCATCCATTCGGAATCGCGCGTCGCGAGATAGTCATTGACGGTAACGACATGGACGCCGTTGCCGGCGAGGGCGTTGAGGTAGACAGGAAGGGTGCCGACCAGCGTCTTGCCTTCGCCGGTGCGCATCTCGGCGATGCCGCCATTGTGCAGCACCATGCCGCCGATGAGCTGAACATCGAACGGCCGCATGCCAAGCACGCGGCGGGCCGCCTCGCGGGCCGTCGCGAAGGCTGGCACCAGCAGATCGTCAAGGCTGGCGCCATTGGCGATGTCCTGGCGGAATTTTTCCGTGCGGCCGGTAAGTTCCGCGTCGGACAACGCCCGCATCTCGTTTTCCATGGCATTGATCGCCTCGACGCGAGGCCGGGTCGATTTGACCCGACGGTCGTTGGAGGAACCGAAAACCTTACGGGCGAGACCGCCGAGACTGACCATCCACTGGTCCTTTCGATAGAATTCTCAATCTTGAGATGAGTACCGGCCGGCCCCATCAATTCCACGTGAACGTGGAGAAACACAAAAAGCGCCCGGAAAACGGTTCTGGACGCAAAGTCGTTGGACAGATAAGAGGGGGCTCAACTGATGTCAACGCCGCGCTGGCCCTGCCGGGCGCGCCAAATTCCGCCACAATCTGGCTGATCTGGAAGCCACCCGCTCTTAACAATCCCTCACCGGAGTTAACTTCATGTCCTTATTGTTCCGCCGCGCGTCGCTTGTCAGCCTTGGTCTGGCATTCGGGCTGTCGGCTCTTTCGCTTTCGCCTGTGATGGCGCAGGAAGCCGCTCCCGCCCCGGCGGATGCGGCAACGGCACCCGCCGCCGCGCCCGTCGATCCGAACGCCGTGGTTGCCACGATCAACGGCCAGAACTTGACCGAGGCGGACCTTGTGCTTGCTGAGGGCGAGCTGTCGCAGCAGTTTGCGCAGCTCCCGCCGGAACAGCGCCGCGCCGCCGCCCTTTCGGCAGCCATCGAGATCCGCGTCATGGCCGCCCAGGCGGTCACCACCGGGCTCGACAAGGATCCCGACTTCCAGCGCCGCATGGCGTTCCTGCAACAGCGCGCCCTGCATGGCGAGATGGTCGAGAAGGGTGTCGTCGACAAGGTCACGGATGCCGAGATCCGCGCCCGCTACGACCAGGAAATCGCCAGCACGCCGCCGGTCAACGAGGTGCATGCCCGTCACATTCTCGTGAAGACCAAGGAAGAGGCCGAGGCCATCATCAAGCAGCTCGATGGCGGCGCCGATTTCCAGAAGCTCGCCAACGAACACACCAGCGACCCCTCAGGCAAGACCAATGGCGGCGATCTCGGCTGGTTCGGACCTGGCCAGATGGTGCCGGAGTTCGACAAGGCGGCTTTCGCGCTTGAGGTCGGCAAATACACCAAGGAGCCGGTGCAGTCGCAGTTCGGCTGGCACGTCATCAAGCTCGAGGACAAGCGCACCAAGCAGCCGCCGGCGTTCAACGACGTCAAGGATCAGGCCAAGCAGGCTGTCATCCGCGACAAGTATTTCGCGCTGGTCAAGTCGCTACGCGGCGCCGCCAAGGTTGAAATTCCGGATGCGAACCTGAAGAAGGCGGTCGATACGCTGGAAAGCGCCAAGTAAGTCACGCAGTCACCAAGGGCGCGGCGGGCAGTTTGCCCGCCGCGCCCTTTTTTTGTTTTAGAGCTGGCTCGGGGCGGCGATGCCTTTCAGCACGTAGCGGACGGCGGCGCGGATGGCGGCCTCCTCTCCGTGAAGGCGGTTGGTCAAAAGGTGTACCCAGGCGAAGGAGCCGATGAGGTCGGCAACGAGGAGGGGATCGACATCGGTCGCGACCTCACCTCTTGCCTTGGCGCGCTCGATCATCCGGCTGGTATGGGCGCGGCGCCCTCTCGCGTACTCGTCAAGAGCCGCGGCAGCACTTGCATCCGACTGTGCTTCGGCAACGATCGAACGGAAGATGCTGCCCGACGACGTGTCATGCCAGTGCGAGAACAGGCTGTTCAGGAAGCCAACGAGATCGTCCTCGATGTTTCCGGTGTCCGGATTGTCGACGCGCTTCTGGCGCTGATAGATATCAAGCAGCAGTGCAGCCTTGCTCGGCCACCAGCGATAGATGGTGGGCTTCCCCGCGCGCGCCCTGCGGGCCACCGCCTCTATTGAAAATCCCGAATATCCGGCTTCGACCAGCACGGCTTCAGCGGCTTCCAGAATGGCGCCGGCGCTGTCCGGGTTGCGCCGTGCTCCGATCGATTTACGGCCGGGATCCGCGCCTTCGCCCATCTCGTTTTCCTACCAGTCCATTTCGCAGGCATCATAGGTGACCCCTGGAGGAAACGAAACGGGGCGTTTCAAATTATCGGGGACAGGAAACCATCAAAAAGACTGAGGGTCGGCGGAGTTCAATTGGCGGCTGCGGCCGATGTTTCCGAGCTTATGCGCCAGCCGTCGTCGACCTTGACAAGTCCCAGCGTGACACGTGCCTTGCCGGTGAGGCGCGCCGCCGATTTGTCTTTCGGCACATAGTCGTAGTTCATGGCGAAAACGGCGTCGGCGCGATCCTCGCCGCGCGGCGTCACCTGAAGACTGCCCGGCTCGAGATCAAACGACCACGATGCCCATTGCGCGAACCAGTCGGTCTTGACCTTCACCAATGCATCGGTGTCGTAGGGGGTGCCGAAAACAGTGGCGGACGAGCCGTAGAGCCGCTTGACGGTTTCGCGCATGTCTTTCGTGTCGGGCGCCAGATAGTCCCGGCGCAGGAATTTCTCGATCGAGCTCTTGTCGTCACCGACGGATCGCTCAAGCGCGGCCACTTGCGAGGCAGGCGCCGGCGCGACAGCCGGCTTGGGCGGCTGGATGGGTTCGCCGCCCGGGACAAACTCAAAACGCTCGAGCAGCGAGCCTTGCTCCCAGGGGCGCTGCGACTCGCGTGTCTCGGACACCACGTCGCGCCGCACCGCGATCATCATGTCGTTGATGCTTTGGCCGGGCTCGGCAATGTGCCGCAGGAGTGCGGCGGCAAAGGGCGAGTTGCGCCCGGTCCCGTCCATGGCGACGGCGCCGGGCGCTGTCGAGAAGGCGATGAACGAGCCACGCGTCGAATCGAATTGCGCAAGGCCAGCAAGCGCCGTCGCCGACCGGCTGGCGGCGTTGCGGCTGAGACCGCGCGCAAAGGGATTGTTGCGGCAGGCATCGAGAAAAACCAGGCTGACCTTGGTCTGCTGTTCCATGATGTCGAGGACTTCGTCGATCGGCACGGCTTCGAGCTGCAGCTTCACCGGCATATCCAGCCGGGCATCGACCGGCACGATGAAGTTGCGTCCTTCGACCTGCAGGCCATGACCTGCATAGTAGAAAAGCCCAACACCGGCGCCTTGAAGGGCGTCGGAGAATTCGCCGATCTTGCGTTCGAGTTCGCGCTTGCCGAGATCATTGCCTTCGATGACCTCGAAGCCGATGGCGCGCAGCTTGTCCGCGATGTCGAGCGCGTCATTGACCGGGTTGGGCAGCGTGCCCGCTTCGTCATAGGTGCCGTTGCCGATGACAAGCGCGACCCTGCGGTCCGGCTGCGCATCGGCGCTCAGGAGCAGAAGCCCCAGAAACGCCGACACCAAGATCACAAGCCTGCCCATGGGTGAGGATCATAACGCCACTGCCCGTGACAGTGCCAACAAATTTGCAACACGGCCGGGCCATGGACGAAACATGGTAAGTATCGGGCTCTTGCCGCGACCACGAAAACGCCTTGCGCCGGGGCGCGGTATCGGGCAAACCGGCGTTTCCCCAGCGTTTTCCGCCGCCCGAGGTTCCCCATGTCCGATACGATTTCGCCGCTCGCGCCGAAGAAATATCCTCAGATGCCCGAGATCGAGGGGGTGCGCATCGCCACCGCCGAGGCTGGGATAAAATACAAGAACCGCACTGATCTTCTGGCCATGGTTTTCGATGCCGGCACGGCTGTCGCCGGCGTGTTCACCAAGTCGAAATGCCCATCGGCGCCGGTCGATTTCTGCCGCCAGAACCTCGGTGGCGGCAAGGCGCGGGTGCTGGTCGTCAATTCAGGCAACGCCAATGCCTTCACCGGCAGGAAGGGTCGCGAGTCGACCGCGATGACCGGGGAGGCGGCAGCGAAAGCGGCGGGCTGCACGGCTGGCGAGATCTTCCTGGCTTCGACCGGGGTCATCGGCGAGCCGCTCGACACCACCAAATTCAGCCATTTGCTCGCAGGGCTGGTCAAGGATGGCAGGCCCGATCAATGGACCGAGGCGGCGAAAGCCATCATGACCACGGACACCTATCCGAAAGTGGCAACCGCGACGATCAAGCTCGGTGACACCGATGTCACCATCAATGGCATTTCCAAAGGGGCCGGCATGATCGCGCCCGATATGGCGACGATGCTTTCCTTCATCGCCACGGACGCACCGATCGCGGCCCCGGTGCTGCAGGATCTGTTGTCGCGCGGCACGGCCAAGACGTTCAACGCGGTCACCGTAGACAGCGACACCTCGACCAGCGACACTTTGCTGATCTTTGCCACCGGTGCGGCCGCCAGGCGCGGTGCGCCTGCCATCACGGACCCTAGGGATGCGCGTCTCGGTGCGTTCCGCCGCGCGCTCGGCAAGGTGCTGAAGTCACTGGCGCTGCAAGTGGTGCGCGACGGCGAAGGTGCCCGCAAGCAGGTTGAAGTGACCGTGACCGGCGCGAAATCGGCCAGGTCGGCCAAGCGCATCGCGCTGTCGATCGCCAATTCGCCGCTGGTCAAGACGGCGGTTGCCGGAGAGGACGCCAATTGGGGTCGTGTCGTCATGGCTGTCGGCAAGGCAGGAGAACCCGCCGACCGTGACCGGCTGTCGATCTGGTTCGGCGACAACCGGCTGGCGCATGATGGCGAGCGCGATCCCGCCTATTCCGAGCAGGCGACCTCGGCCTACATGAAGCGTGACGAGATCCGCATCCGTGCCGATATCGGCATCGGCCGCGGCAAGGCGACGGTGTGGACGTGCGACCTCACCAAGGAGTATGTCGCCATCAACGGTGATTATCGGAGTTGATGGCGTTGGTTTCCAAGCACCCGGCAAGCATGCTGGCAACGGTGCGCCGCTACGAGGCGGCCGGCTTTCGCGCCTGGCCGGCGGCGGCCGTTCACTATGACGGCACCTGGGTTGTGCGGCTGACCGCCGGCCATCCCGCGAAGCGGCTGAATTCGGTCAATCCTCTCGATCCGGGCGACATCCAGCACATTCCCGATCGCATCGGTCGCGCCAGCCGGCGTTTCGATGCCTATGGCAGGCCGCTGACCTTCCGCATCTCGCCGCTCTCGGGGCCCGATCTTTCGAACTATCTCGACAGCGAGGGCTGGAGCAGTTTCGACGAATCGGTGGTGATGCGCCTGCCGCTGGCCGAGGCCCAGCTTGACGCCGCGATGGACCAGATTCCCTTGAAAGACATCAGCCGCTTCATCGGCGCGTCGCTCAAGGTGAGTGGTTCGGATGTGTCGCTGCGGCCCGGCCTGTCGGAAATCATTGGCGCCATCCAGCCCGAGGCCGGGCTGTTCGCGCTTGAGGATGGCAGCGAGCCGCTGGCGACGCTGATCTGCGTCCATGATGGCGATCTCGCGGGACTGTTCGAGGTCGCCACCGAAAAGTCGGTGCGCAACCAGGGCCATGGCCGAAACCTGATCCTGTCGGCGCTGAAATGGGCGCGGCTGCGCGGCGCGCGCGAGGCCTGGCTGCAGGTCGAGGCCGGCAATGTGCCGGCGCTGGCGCTCTATCACGCCCTCGGGTTCAACGAGGTCTATCGCTATCACTATCGCCGGCCGCCCGAGGCATGAGCGTCACGGTGAATTCGGGCAAACGCCTGCTCCTGGTCGCGGCCTGCGCGCTGGTCGACACGGATGGCCGTGTGCTCCTCGCGCAGCGGCCCGAGGGCAAGCAGCTTGCCGGCCTGTGGGAGTTTCCGGGCGGCAAGGTTGAACCAGGCGAAACGCCCGAACAATGCCTCATCCGCGAGCTGCAGGAGGAAATCGGCATCGAGACCGAGATTCCGTGCCTCGCACCGCTCACCTTCGCCAGCCATTCCTACGACGACTTTCATCTGCTGATGCCGCTGTTCGTCTGTAGGCGCTTCCGCGGCATTGCCCAGCCCAGGGAAGGTCAGGCACTGAAATGGGTGCGGCCAAAGCAGATGCGCGATTACCCGATGCCGCCGGCGGATGCGCCGCTGATTCCTTTCCTTATCGATCTTCTGTGAAGACGCTGCTTTCCTGAGCGGGCCTCTTATCAGCCAGCGTTAATGGAAGATTTATCTTGCCGTGAAAAATTGAGCGAAGGCCGTGTTCTGGCCGCGCCGCCGATTCGCTGGGGAGCGATTGCATGAACCTTGAGAGGGATTGGGACTCGATCCGGCCGGACCGTTTTCGAGCCGCCGACACGGGCATGGGCATACTGCGCATCACGCTGCTGTTTGGTTCGGCGGCGGTGGCTCTCGCCCTTATCGCGACACCGTTCCTCGACAGCCAGACACGATCGCCATCTGCGCGCGACGACCTTGCCGCCGGTCTCGACATGACCGCGACCGGCTCGATCAGCCATCGCGACACATACACGTTGCGCAGAAGCGTGCTGCAGCCGCAGCCAAGCTCGGTCTGCATCATCAGGGCCAATGGCAGAAGCAGCGGCGACTGCTGACAGTCGCAGCCTTTTCGAAATGGCGCGGTTTTCAGTGCCTGTTAAGCCTTTGCCGTTAACCTTTCTTAACAGATCGGCGCTAAGGTCCTGGCAAGAGGGATCGAGATCATGAAAACACTGCGACGTTTTCTAGAAGACGAAAACGGTGCGACGGCCGTCGAGTACGGCCTGATCGTCGCGGTGCTGTCGCTTGCCGTCGTCGCAGGCGTCGGCCAGGCGCTGAACGCCGTCTCCGCACTTTTCACGGACAATGGCGGCAGGTTCGTCAACGCTTTCGGCGCGCCCTGATCAAGGCGCGATGGGACGCAGAATTAGCCGCCTTCGGGATTTTCCAGGATTTTCTTGAGCGAGACAGTGGCGGACCCCGGTTTCAACGGCTTTTGCTGTGAGGCATCGGGCGCCCAGCCGGACATCCACACCGTCGAGAAACTAGCCCTTACACGGCCATCCGGATCGGAAAACCGTTCGGCATAAATTTCGGCCGCGCGGGCGAACAGCATCTGTGTGCCAGGCCGCCTGCTGCGATCGAAGAGCGCGCTGGTTTCACCCATCGCCCGCAGGTCCGCCATCAGGCCAAACAGACTGGCATAGCGCACCGTCACCGTGTCGACGTCGGTGACCGGCAGCGCCAAGCCGGCGCGCTGCAAGAGTGCGCCGGCATCGCGCACGTCGGTAAACGGGATGATACGCGGGCTGGCGCCGCCGTAAAGTTCGGTCTCGGCGGCAAGCAGGCTCTCGCGCAGTTCAACGAGCGTGCCCGCGCCGGCAAAGGCACCGAGGAAAAGTCCGTCGGGCCGCAGCGCGCGGCGGATCTGGATCAGCATGCCGGGGATGTCGTTCATCGCCTGCAACGAGAGCAGGGAAACCGCAAGATCCAGGCTTTCTGGCTCGAACGGTACGGTCTCCATGGGGGCGACCAGCCCGGCCGCCCCTCGCAGGAATGATGCATCGGCCTCGACGCGTATGATCTCTTTCACCTTGCCGCTCTCGGCAAGCACGTCGGTTGCCGCCGGGGTCTGGCAGAACAGCACGGCTGCCTTGCCGAACTTGCGTTCGACCGCGCCCAGCCGATCGGCGAGTTCCTCCGCCGCCCGGCGCATGAGGAAATCCGCACCCTCGACCGGATTGGCAAGCGCCCGGCGCTTGTGCGCCAGCCACAGAGAACTATCCATTATCGGCTGCAAAGGCAGGTCCTCGTTTGTCCGCATTGCGATATAGTACGGCGCAGGGTCCATGTGACCTCCAAGGGCAAGTTGTCAACGGCACCCCCGAGAACCGATCACGTGGCCAATCCCATGTCCAAGATCAAGCGTATCGAAATCAGGCGGTTTGCCCAAGCGGCGCTGACATGGCCGGCGCGCGTGCTCTTTCCTCCCGTCTGTGCCGGTTGCCGCCGTCATGTCACTCAGCCCGGCGTGCTGTGCGGCGCCTGCTGGCCCAAGCTGCGGCTGCTGGAGCGGCCCTGGTGCCCGGTCATGGGCACGCCGTTCACCCATCACATGGGCGAGGGGTTCCTGTCCGCCGAGGCGATCGCCGATCCGCCGCCTTTCGAGCGGGCGAGGGCGGCCGTTGCCTATTCGGGCGTCGCTCGCCAGATGGTGCAGGGTCTGAAGTATCAGGATCGCACTGATCTGGCGCCGTGGATGGCGCGCTGGATGCTGCGCGCCGGCGCCGACCTCATCGCCGATGCGGATGTGGTTGTGCCGGTGCCGCTGCATTGGCGGCGCTTCTTCAAGCGAAAATTCAACCAGTCGGCGGAGCTGGCAAGGGCGGTGTCGCAGCTCAGCGGCGTTCCATTCGCGCCGGCGGCGATGCGGCGCGTAAAATCCACCCGCCAGCAGGTTGGACTGGAACGCAAGGATCGCGAGGACAATGTACGCGCCGCCTTTCGCGTGCCAGCGGAGGCGGAAATCGAGATTGCCGGCAGGCGGGTGCTGCTGATCGACGATGTCTATACGACAGGCGCCACCGTGCGGGCCGCCACCAAGGCGCTGAAAAGAGGTGGCGCCGCTACCGTCGATGTGCTGACCTTCGCCCGCGTGCTGCCGGGGGACTTCCGGGCGGACGAGACCACGACTATATAAGTCGGCAACGGATGCATAAGTCTGGAAGAGACCGCGGAAATTCATCATGGTTGATGTCACGATCTATACACGCATGATGTGCGGCTATTGCACGGCGGCCAAGCGGTTGCTGGAGCGCAAGGGCGTCGCCTTCACCGAGCACGATGCGTCGTTCTCGCCGGAACTGCGCCAGGAAATGATTTCGCGCGCTCATGGCCGCTCGACCTTCCCACAGATTTTCATCGGCGACACACATGTCGGCGGCTGCGACGACCTCCACGATCTGGAGGCCGAAGGCCGGCTCGACAAGATGCTCGCCAACGGCTCGACGGTTTGAGGATATGACAATGGGTGTTTTCAAGGCTGCCGCTGTCCAGATGCGTTCGGGCGAGAGCCCTGAGCGCAACGCGGTCGATCTCGAGCGGATGGTGCGCGAGGCGGCAGGCCTGGGCGCAACCTACATTCAGACGCCGGAAATGACCGGAGCGCTGATCCGCGACAAGGAGGCCCGTGCCGCCTCGTTCACGTCGGAGGACAAGGACATCATCGTCTCGACCGCTCGCGGACTGGCGAGCGAGCTCGGCGTCTTCCTGCATATCGGCTCGACCGCCATCCTGCGCGCCGACGGCAAGCTCGCCAACCGGGCGCTTCTTTTTGGTCCGGACGGCGCCACGCTCGCTACCTATGACAAGATCCATATGTTCGATGTCGATCTCGACAATGGCGAGAGCTGGCGGGAGTCAGCGGCCTACGAGCCCGGCACCGAAGCTGTCGTCACCAACATTGCCGGCGCTAGGCTGGGTTTTGCCGTCTGCTACGATTTGCGCTTTCCGCAGCTGTTCCGCTCCGAAGCGATGGCCGGCGCAGAGCTGCTTTCGGTGCCCGCCGCCTTCACCCGGCAGACCGGCGAGGCGCATTGGCACGTGCTGCTCAGGGCGCGCGCCATCGAGAACGGCGCCTATGTCGTGGCGGCGGCGCAAGGCGGCGTGCATGAGGATGGCCGCGAGACCTATGGCCATTCGCTGATCGTCGATCCGTGGGGCCGTATCATCGCCGAGGCTGCGCATGACGAGCCGGCGGTGATCGTTGCCGAGATCGACCCGGCGCAATCGCTGGCGGCGCGCAAGAAAATCCCCAATCTGAAAAATGCGCGGGACTTCGCCGTCAATGCCGGCCTGGTGGAGACGCCGCGTCTCAGGGGTGCCGCCTCTTGATCCGTTTTTCCCTGATCTGCGAGCGCGAGCACCAGTTCGAAGGCTGGTTCCGCAGCAATGACGATTTCGACACCCAGAAGAAGCGGGGTTTCGTCGATTGCCCGTCCTGCGGTTCGCACAAGGTGCAAAAGGCGCTGATGGCGCCGGCCGTCTCCACCGGACGCAAGCAGGAGAAGATCGCGCTGGCCATGGGCGAGGCGCAGAAGCAGGCGCTGGCGCAGCTGAAGGCGATGGCCGAAAAGGTGCGCGAGAATGCCGACTATGTCGGCGACAAATTCGCCGAGGAAGCACGCAAGATCCATTTCGGCGAAAGCGACGCGCGCGGCATCTACGGCGAGGCGA
This sequence comes from Mesorhizobium sp. INR15, assembly GCF_015500075.1. Lineage (NCBI taxonomy): Bacteria > Pseudomonadati > Pseudomonadota > Alphaproteobacteria > Hyphomicrobiales > Phyllobacteriaceae > Mesorhizobium > Mesorhizobium sp. INR15. The sequence continues at coordinate 1,836,353 of NZ_CP045496.1, forward strand.
CGCTGGACGAAGCCAAGAGCCTGGCCGAGGACGGCATCGAGTTCATGCCGATCCCGAGTTTTCCTGACGAACGCAATTGACCTGACATCACTGTCCTATCGGGCGATTGGAGTCGCAATCAGCCGTTGTCCTAGCTGGCCGCCGACTTCGCGCTGCCGATCAATTTCTCCAGCAGGTGGGAAAGCGTGTCGCACTCGGCACGCGTCAGGCCAGACAGGATCTCATGTTCGTTGGCAACATGGGCGGTGACGGCCTCGTCGATCAGTGCGAGGCCCTTCCCGGTCAGTTGCACGACAATCCCACGCCGGTCGCTGGGATGCGGGCCGCGCAGGATCAATCCTGAAGTCTCTAGGCGATCGAGCCGATTGGTCATAGCGCCCGACGTCACCATCGTCGCTTCATAGAGAGCTGTGGGCGTCAGTACGAACGGCGTGCCCGAGCGGCGTAGCGTTGCCAGCACGTCGAACTCGCCGGCCTGCAGTCCGAAGCGGGCAAAGAGCGGTGCCAGCCGATCCCTTGCGATCAGCGAGGAGGCTTCGTTGAGACGTCCAAGCACGGCCATGGGCGACACATCCAGATCGGGCCGCTCCTTGTTCCACTGTTCGACCGCCTTTGCCGCACGATCCATCTGTCTCACCATTAAATATCTTGACGTTAAGAATCTTTGCATTATTTTACCTCAAGATACAAGGGCGGCCAAGCGCCGCTTCAATGACGGAACATCCGATGAAAATTCTCTGGGAATCAGCCCTCGGCCTGCTGGTCGTCACCGGCGGTCTGCTCGGCCTGACGCTGCCATTCGGCAAGCTCGCCACGACGGCCGGCGTGCCTGCCATGGTCTGGGCCTTCGTTATCTCGCTCGGCGCCGGTGGCGTTCTGCTGCTCGCGCTCCTACTGCGCGGCGAACGCATCCGGCTGACGCCGCACAAATTGCGCTACTTCTTCGTCACCGCCGCGGTATCCTATGCTGCCCCGAACCTGTTGATGTTCTCGGCCATCCCGCATCTTGGCGCCGGCTATACCGGCATCATGTTCACCCTGTCGCCGGTCATCACGCTGGTGTTCTCGATCCTGCTGCGCGTCCGGCGGCCCAACATGCTGGGCATATCAGGCATTGCCGTCGGCTTCGTCGGTGCGGTGATGGTGGCGGTGACACGTGGCGAAGCCGGCCAGCCGGCCGATCTGTTCTGGGTGGCGATGGGATTGCTCATCCCGGTCAGTCTCGCCGCCGGCAACATTTACCGCACTGTCGACTGGCCGGAAGGCACCGGCCCGATCGAGCTTGCCGTCGGCAGTCACCTTGCATCGGCGGCGATGCTGTTCGTGGGAATTCTCGTCTTGCTGGGCCTCAAGGCCTTCGCACCGCTCGGCGCTGTGCCGCTGGTGGTGGTCGCGCAGGTCGCGTCGGCCTCAGCCATGTTCGCCTTCTTCTTCAGGCTGCAAGCGGTCGGCGGCCCGGTCTATCTTAGCCAGATCGGATATGTGGCGGCGGCGGTTGGCCTGTTTGCGGGAACGATTTTTCTCGGCGAACACTATCAACTCATGACCTGGGCGGGCGCGCTGATCATCACCGCCGGCGTGTTCATCACCACAAAAGCCCAGAGCCAGAAGAGCTGACCGTCGGCACCGTCACTGCGGGTTTGCGTCGAACGCTTTCCGGAGGGCCGGCGGAGCGACATTTCGCCATGACGTTCGTATGGCGCTGCGGAATGTCTGGTCGTCGCAAGCGACGAGCATGATCGACGTCCAGCCTTTGCGGCCCCAGCCGCCCGGCACGGGTTTGAAAACCCTGGGTTCGGCGGCAGCCATCATCTCTTGCTGATCGAGATCGAGCTTGATCACGGCGCGATTGTCTTCTGGCAGCGACATGAAGATGCGGTTGCGCACCCGGAAGTCGGCCTTGCCGAAATGCGATTTCTCGACCGCTTCGGGGAGTTCAAGCGTCAAGTGTCGGGCTGTTCTAGGGTCCACGGTCCAAAACTCTCCGCCTCAGCCCTCAGACACTGCCCTTTTCAGCCAGCACCATGTAGTTGACGTCCATGTCCTTGGACCGCGACCAGCGGTCGGCGAGCGGGTTGTAGGTCACGCCGCTGCGGTCGATGATGGAGAGGCCAGCGCCGCCAAGCGCCTTTTCGAGCTCCTCAGGGCGCACCAGCTTGCCGAATTGATGGGTGCCGCGCGGCAGCCATCGCAGCACGTATTCGGCGCCGATGATGGCCAGTCCCAGCGCCTTCAGCGTGCGGTTGATGGTGGCGACGAACATGATGCCGCCTGGCCTGACCATCTCGCCGCACTTGGCGACGAACAGGTCGACGTCGGCGACATGCTCGACCACTTCCATGTTGAGGATGACGTCGAATTTTTCACCGGCATCGGCAAGGTCCTCGGCTGTCGTGGCGCGATAGTCGATGCTGACGCCGCCCTCCGCCGCATGCATTCTGGCCACTTCGATGTTGGTTGCGGAAGCATCGGCGCCGACCACTTCGGCGCCAAGCCGCGCCATCGGCTCGCACAAAAGGCCGCCGCCACAGCCGATATCGAGGAAGCGCAGGCCCTCGAACGGCCTTGCCGCGCGCGGATCACGGCCGAAGCGTGTCGCCACCTGGTCGCGGATATAGGCAAGCCGGACCGGGTTGAACTTGTGCAGCGGGCGGAACTTGCCGTTCGGGTTCCACCATTCGGCGGCAAGGGCGGAGAAGCGCTCGACTTCTCCAGCGTCGATCGTCGATCGGCGGGGCTCTGGCATGGCTTGGTCTCCTCGGACGCTAGGAAGTCGGGCGTGAGGCGAGGAAAGTCAAGGCAGCAATTTTCAATGCTGACAAAGCCGCGCGATCTACTTTGTATCGAGCACCTCGCGCAGCTTGGCGGCAAGCTGCTCGATGGTGAAGGGCTTGGCCAGGAAATGCACGTCATGGTCAAGCACGCCATTGTGAACCACGGCATTCCTGGTGAAACCGGTGGTGAAGATCACTTTCAGGCCAGGCTGGCGCGCGACCGCTTCCTCGGCGAGCTTGCGGCCATTCATCACCGGCATGACGATGTCGGTGAACAACAGCGCCACGCCAGGTGTCTCCGCCAGTTTCTGCAAGGCTTCCTGGCCGCTTCCGGCATGGACGACGGTGTAGCCGAGTTCGCGCAAGGCATCCGTGGTGGAGGCGCGAACACGGGCATCGTCCTCGACAACGAGGATGGTTTCGGTCACCGGCGTGGCGGAATCACCGCGCCGGCCGGTGGGCGAGGTGGCCTCCTCGGCGCCAAAGAATCGGGGCAGATAAATCTTGATCGTCGTGCCTTCACCGGGCTCCGAGTAGATCTTGACGTGTCCACCCGACTGTTTGACGAAACCAAAGACCTGGCTCAGCCCAAGACCGGTGCCTTTGTTGACCGGCTTGGTGGTGAAGAACGGCTCGAAGGCCTTGGTGATGATCTCGGGCGACATGCCCGAACCGGTGTCGCTGACAGCGATCATCACATATTGGCCCGCCGTCACCTCCGCGTGGGTGGCGGCATAGCTGTCATCGAGGTGGCTGTTGGCTGTCTCGATGGTCAGCTTGCCGTCCTCGCCCATGGCATCGCGTGCGTTTACGGCGAGGTTGAGAATGGCATTCTCGATCTGGCTCGGGTCGGCATGGGTCTTCCACACGCCGCCGGCCAGCACCGTTTCGACGCGGATGCCTTCGCCCAGTGTCCGGCGCAACAGGTCGGACATGCCCGTCAGCAGCCGATTGGTATCGACGACCTGCGGCGCCAGCGGCTGCTGGCGTGAGAAGGCGAGCAGCCGGGCGGTCAGGTTGGCGGCACGGGTCGCGGCGTCGGTCGCTGCCTCGATGAATTTCGCGATGTCGTGCTCGCCACGCGCCAGCTTGCGCTGGGCAAGGTTCATGGCACTGATGATCACCGCCAGCATGTTGTTGAAATCGTGGGCAATACCACCGGTAAGCTGGCCCACCGCTTCCATCTTCTGCATCTGCCGAATTTGCGATTCGGCCTTTTCGCGTGTGACGATCTCGTTGCTCAGCGCAACGTTCTTTCTGGTCAGTTCGTCCTGGGCAGTCACAACCTCGCGAAAACGGCGGCGCGACTCGCGGATCGTATAGGCACCCAGCAGGAAGATCGCCAGCAGCGCCGTCAGCGAGCCGATGCGCAGCCAGTTCTCGACCTGGTCGGTATGCGCATCGCGGGCGCTGAGCGCGGCGCCGCCGGCCCGCCGGATGGTGTCAATGCTGGCTCGGATCTGGTCCATCGCGGCCTTGCCCTGGCCGCCACGCACCAATTCCAGCGCCTTTGCCGTATCGCCATGATCGTATAGGTTGATCGTCTCGGCGAGCTCGGCCAGTTTTAGCGACAATGCGTCCTTGATGCGGGCGATCTGCTGGACGATCTCATCATCCGGAGCGTTCATGGCGTCGATACGGGCAACTTGTCCTGGGATTGCGGCAACGGCCTGCCGATAAGGTTCAAGATAGGATTTCTCGCCGGAAAGCAGGTAGCCGCGCTGGCCGCTTTCGGCATCCTGCGCCATCGAAAGCAGTCCGGACAGAAGTTCCTGATATTCGATCGTCTCGCGGGCGGCGACACGGCCGGCGCTCTGACCCTCGACAAGAATGGCGCGCGTGCCGACGATCAACGCCAGCACGGCGAAGCCGATGACGAGCGGAAGCGATTGCCATCGCATGGCACGCCGAAGACGAGCAATCATCTGTTATGCCGAACCAAAAGGAATTTCACCGCGGGCAGCATTTCGTAAGCGGCACCGCGGCGGAACGCAATATGCCGCCGGCTTCCGGGCAACAATCGTTGCCAGCCTTGCGAAACCGCGATCATTTGGCTAAGGAGGCCGCGCATTCAGCGGCCGGCATCAGCCGGGCGCATTCCTCCGCATTCGGCTCCGGCCGGCTTCAGTCAAAGGCATTTCGCTTCCATGGCGCGTATCGTGATGAAATTCGGCGGGACATCCGTCGCCGACATCGCCCGCATCCGCAATGTGGCGCGTCACGTCAAACGCGAGGTCGATGCAGGACACGAGGTCGCGGTGGTGGTCTCGGCGATGTCCGGCAAGACCAATGAACTGGTTGGCTGGACGCGCGAGGCGTCGCCGATGCATGACGCGCGCGAATATGACGCTGTCGTCGCTTCAGGCGAGCAGGTGACGGCCGGTCTTCTGGCAATCACGCTGCAAAACATGGGCGTGCATGCCCGGTCCTGGCAGGGTTGGCAGATTCCGATCAAGACCGACAATGCGCATGGCGCGGCCCGCATCCTCGACATCGACGGCGCCTTCCTGATCAAGCGCTTCGGCGAGGGGCAGGTGGCTGTGATCGCCGGTTTCCAGGGCATCGGGCCGGACAATCGTATCGCCACGCTCGGCCGTGGCGGCTCGGACACCAGTGCGGTAGCCATCGCGGCGGCGGTCAAGGCCGACCGCTGCGACATCTATACCGACGTCGACGGCGTCTACACCACCGACCCGCGCATCGAGCCGAAGGCGCGGCGGCTGGCCAAGATTTCCTTCGAGGAAATGCTCGAAATGGCCTCGCTTGGCGCCAAGGTTCTGCAGGTGCGTTCGGTCGAGCTTGCCATGGTGCACAGGGTGCGTACCTTCGTGCGGTCGTCCTTCGACGATCCCGATGCACCCGGAATGGGGGATTTGCTCAATCCGCCCGGAACGCTCATTTGCGATGAGGAAGAGATCGTGGAACAGCAGGTCGTCACCGGAATTGCCTATGCCAAGGACGAGGCGCAGATATCGTTGCGCCGTGTCGGCGACCGGCCGGGCGTCGCCGCCGGCATCTTCGGCCCGCTGGCCGAGGCCAATATCAATGTCGACATGATCGTCCAGAACATTTCCGAGGACGGCAAGTTCACCGACATGACCTTCACAGTGCCGTCGGGCGATGTCGACAAGGCGCTTGCCGTGCTCGAACGCCTGAAAGCCGAGATTGGCTATGATGTCGTGCAGTCGGAAGCCGGCATGTCGAAGGTTTCAGTCATCGGCATCGGCATGCGCAGCCACGCCGGCGTCGCCGCCACCGCTTTCAAGGCGCTGGCCGACCGTTCGATCAACATTCGCGCCATCACGACCTCGGAAATCAAGATTTCGATCCTGATCGACGGTCCGTATACAGAACTGGCGGTTCGTACTTTGCATTCCGTCTACGGTCTGGATAAGCAGTAGCAAGACTGATTTGAGTTGCGTGTGCGCCGGCCGCAGTGGAAACTGCGGCGGGCAGTATGCCCATTGGAGAAGAAGCCGCGATGCGTGATCAGGCCAGTGGCCCGCGCGTTTTGCTGAAACGGCTCCGCGAGCTCATGCAGGAGCCGCTGGAGCCGCAGGAGCGGCTTGACCGGATCGTGCGCGACATCGCGTCCAACATGGTCGCCGAAGTGTGCTCGCTCTACGTGCTGCGCGCCGACTCGGTGCTCGAACTCTACGCCACGGAGGGTCTGAACCCGAACGCCGTCCACCTGGCGCAGCTTAGGCTGGGGCAAGGTCTGGTCGGCACCATCGCCGCCAGTGCGCGGCCGCTCAATCTTTCCAACGCGCAGGAACATCCGGCCTTCGCCTACCTGCCGGAGACCGGGGAAGAGATCTACAATTCCTTCCTTGGCGTGCCGGTGCTGCGGGCAGGGCGCACGCTCGGCGTTCTGGTGGTGCAGAACAAGACCATGCGCCACTATCGCGATGATGAGGTCGAGGCGCTGGAGACGACGGCGATGGTCATCGCCGAGATGATCGCGACCGGCGACCTGGCGCGATTGACGCGCCCGGGCCTCGAACTCGATCTGCGCCGCCCGGTGAGCTTTACCGGCCTGTCCTTCAACGATGGCGTCGGCCTTGGCCATGTCGTGCTGCACGAGCCGCGTATCGTCGTCACCAACCTGTTCAACGAGGACAGCGAGGAAGAGATTCGCCGGCTAGAGACCTCGCTGGGGTCGCTCAGGCTTTCCATCGACGACATGCTGGAGCGCCGCGATGTCGCCTTCGAGGGCGAGCATCGCGAGGTGCTCGAAGCCTATCGCATGTTCGCCAACGACCGTGGCTGGGTGCGCCGGCTGGAAGAGGCGATCCGCAACGGCCTGACGGCTGAAGCCGCGGTGGAAAAAGTGCAAAGCGACATGCGCGCCCGCATGCTGCACATGACCGACCCCTATCTGCGCGAGCGGATGAGCGATTTCGACGACCTTGCCAACCGGCTGCTGCGCCAGCTGATGGGGCGTGGCCCGGAAGATGTCGCGGCCTCGCTGCCCAAGGACGCCATCATCGTTGCCCGTTCGATGGGTGCCGCCGAACTGCTCGATTACCCCAGGGACAAGCTGCGCGGCGTGGTGCTGGAAGACGGCGCGGCGACCAGCCATGTCGTCATCGTGGCGCGTGCGATGGGCATTCCCGTCGCCGGCCAGATGAAGGGCGCCGTCTCGATGGCGGAAAACGGCGATGCCATCATCGTCGATGGCGAAGAAGGCACGATCCATCTGCGCCCGCAGTCCGACCTGGAAGCCGCCTATGCCGAAAAGGTCCGCTTCCGGGCGCGCCGGCAGGAAGTCTACCGCGAGCTGCGCAAGAAGCCGTCGGTAACGCGGGACGGTGTCCAGGTCGACCTGCTGATGAACGCCGGCCTGGCGGTTGACCTGCCACAATTGGCGGAGGCGGGTGCCGCCGGCATCGGCCTGTTCCGCACCGAACTGCAATTCATGGTCGCGTCGACGTTTCCTCGGGCGGAGGCCCAGGAAAAGCTCTACCGCGACGTGCTCGACGCGGCACGCGGCAAGCCGGTCACCTTCCGCACCATCGATATCGGTGGCGACAAGGTGTTGCCTTATTTCAAGGGCGCCATTCAGGAAGAGAACCCGGCGCTTGGCTGGCGGGCAATCCGACTGACGCTCGACCGGCCAGGGCTGCTCAGAACCCAGATCCGCGCCTTGCTCAAGGCCAGCGGTGGGCGCGAACTCAAGCTGATGCTGCCGATGGTCACCGAGCTTGGCGAGATCGTCCAAGCGCGCGAGATTATCGACCGGGAGGTGCGGCATCTCTCGCGTTTTGCCCATCACCTGCCGACCAGCCTCAAGGTTGGCGCCATGCTGGAAGTGCCGTCATTGCTGTTCCAGCTCGACGAATTGATGAAGGCGGTCGATTTCGTCTCGGTCGGTTCTAACGACCTGTTCCAGTTCGTCATGGCGGTCGATCGCGGCAACACGCAATTGTCCGATCGTTTCGACACGCTGTCGGCGCCGTTCCTGCGGGTGCTCAAGACGGTTGCCGATGCCGGCGTGCGCAACAACACGCCAGTGACGCTGTGCGGCGAACTCGCCGGCAAGCCGATTTCGGCCATGGCGCTTATCGGCCTTGGCTATCGCTCGATCTCGATGTCGCCCGCCTCCATAGGCCCGGTCAAAGCGATGCTGACCGAATTGCCACTGGAAGAGCTGCAGGCCTTCTTCGCCGACAATCTCATGGCGCCGGCGCAGGGGTTGCCGATGCGGGCGCTGCTGCAGGCCTTTGCCGACGACCGCTCCATACCGTTGTAGCATTTCATCATGATCAACCTGCCCCGCGACCGTATGGATCAAGTCGTCAAGCGTTTCGAGATGCTCGAAGCGCAGATGTCGGCTGGGCCGGCCGCCGACGCCTATGTGAAAATGGCGTCGGAATATGCCGAGATCCAGGACATGGTTGCCAAGGTGCGAGCGCTGCGCCTGGCTGAGCATGAGCAGGCTGATCTTGAGGCGATGCTTGCCGACAAGGGCACCGACGCCGAGATGCGCGACCTTGCCGAGGCCGATCTGCCGGAGGTCGAGGAACGCATCGAGCAATTGCAGAAAGACATCCAGATCCTGCTGCTGCCCAAGGATGCCGCCGACGACAAGAATGCCATCCTCGAAATTCGCGCTGGCACCGGCGGCGATGAGGCTGCACTCTTCGCGGGTGATCTGTTTCGCATGTATGAGCGCTATGCCGCCGAGCGTGGCTGGCGGTTCGAGGCGGCATCGGCTAGCGACGGCGATGCCGGCGGCTTCAAGGAAATCATCGCCACCGTTTCAGGCAAGGGCGTCTTCGCGCATCTGAAATTCGAGTCCGGCGTGCACCGGGTGCAGCGCGTGCCGGCGACCGAAGCCAGCGGGCGCATTCATACCTCCGCCGCCACGGTGGCCGTGCTGCCGGAAGCGGAAGAGGTCGACATCGAGATCAGGGCCGAAGACATTCGCATCGACACGATGCGCGCCTCTGGCTCCGGTGGCCAGCACGTCAACACCACCGATTCGGCGGTCCGCATCACCCACCTGCCGACCGGCATCATGGTGGTGCAGGCGGAAAAATCGCAGCACCAGAACCGGGCCAAGGCGATGCAGATCCTGCGGGCGCGGCTTTATGACCTGGAGCGCGGCAAGGCGGACGAGGAGCGATCCGAGTCCCGCAAATCGCAGGTCGGCTCAGGCGACCGGTCGGAGCGCATCCGCACCTACAATTTCCCGCAAGGGCGCGTTACCGACCACCGCATCAACCTGACGCTCTACAAGCTCGACCGGGTGATGATGGGCGAACTCGACGAGATCATCAACGCGCTGCTTGCCGACCATCAGTCGAAGTTGCTCGCCGATATCGGCATCGATGGCTGATAGGCTGCCCGACACGCTCGGGCTGCTGCTGCGCGCGGCGCGGGAGCGCCTTGCGGCGGCCGGAGTCGCTGATCCTGCCCTGGACGCCAGGCTGATCGTCGAGCATTTTTCCGGTACGACCCGCACGCAAGCCATCACCGACCCCGAGCGCAAGGCCGACACGAGTGCAATAGCCGCGGTCGATGCCGCCTTGAAGCGACGCGGTTCCGGCGAACCGGTGCATCGCATCCTTGGTTACCGCGAATTCTATGGTTTGCGCCTGTCGCTGTCGCCGGAAACGCTGGAGCCGAGGCCGGATACCGAGACGCTTGTTGAAGCGCTGCTGCCTTTCGCCGAGGCAATAGCAGCGCGGGAGGGCGAATGCCGCATCCTTGATCTCGGCACCGGTACCGGCGCCATTGCCCTGGCGCTGCTCAGCGCTGTTCCGGCGGCGATGGCGACAGGCGTGGATATGTCCGAAGGCGCGCTGGCAACGGCAGCCCGCAATGCAGCGCAACTGGGCCTGGCCGCGCGGTTCACGGCGCTGCGGTCCGACTGGTTCGAAAATGTTTCCGGCAGATACCATGTAATTGCCGCAAACCCTCCCTATATTCGCTCCGAAGACATTGGAAATCTGCAGGACGAAGTCCGCGATTTCGATCCGCGACTGGCCCTGGATGGCGGTGCGGACGGTCTGAGCCCCTACAGGATCATCGCCGCGGAGGCGGCAAGGTTCTTGGAAACTGAAGGCAAGATTGCAGTCGAAATCGGCCACGCACAGCACAATGAGGTCTCGGCGATATTCGCGGCGGCAGGCTATGTGTCGGCTGGTGCTTTCCGTGACCTTGGTGGAAACGACAGGGTTATTGTCTTTGAAGGTGCAAAGCCTTGACGCAGTGCAAAAAAACCGCTTGGCAATACCGGGGAATGCGGCTAGGGTCGCCTTAACCGGATGAGACGAAGCAGGCAGTGCTCTTAGCGATTCGGTTTTCCTTGGAAACAGCTGCCTTCTTGCGCAAACGATGCCCAAGCTTCGAGCGGGAATCGTCCGGCAAGTGATGTAACCGGAACAGGATGGCACGTGGCGCCAACGCAATCGATGCGGGCGAACGCCGGTGAAAAGACGAAACGGTTGGCCGCATGAGCGCCTCCGTTCGTGAAGAGTTTTTCGAAAATTTCAAAATGAAGAGAGTTTGATGAGGCCACAACAGCAGAACAGGCGCATGCGCGGTCGCAACAACAATGGTGGCGGCGGCGGTGGCGGTAATAACAACAACAATAACAACAACAACCGCAAAGGGCCTAACCCCCTGACGCGCAACTACGAGAGCAACGGCCCGGACGTGAAGATCCGCGGATCGGCTCAGCAGATCGCCGAAAAATACGCCACCCTTGCCCGTGACGCGCAAAGCTCCGGTGACCGGGTGATGGCGGAAAACTATCTCCAGCATGCCGAGCATTACAATCGTATCATCGCCGCCGCGCAGGCGCAGATGCCGATCCAGAACGCCCAGAACAATCGCGATGATTTCGACGATGACGGCGACGAGGATCGCGACGATTTCGACAATGGCGGCAACAACAGCAACACCATTTCCGATGTTCCCGTGGTCAACCACGGTGCAGGTCCGCAGCCGGTGATCGAAGGCATGCCGGCCGAACTGGCGTTGAACCAGGAAAACGGCCGCGACAACAACGGCGGCCGCGACAACAATGGCGGGCGTAACAACAGCGGCCGTGAGAATGGCGGCCGTCATCGCGACCGTCGCCCGAATGGCGGTTACGGCCAGAATGGCAACGGCCAGCGCGGCGATTATGCGGCCCGCGGCGAGCAGAACGGCCCACGGGGCGAGCAAAATACTGGCAATGACGCACCAGTCCAAGCTGAGGCCGTTGCCGTCGCCGAGCCCGTTTCCGTGGTTGAGCCGGTGCTGCAGTTCGAAAGCTTTTCGCCGGCCGCGCTTGCCGCCCAGGCAGAGTTGAATGAAGCCGCAGCCGAAAGCAGCGCTGCACGCCGTCCCAAGCGTCCGCGCCGTCCGCGTGTCAATGCCGACCAGATCGATAATGGCAATGCCGCCGAGGAGGTGGCCGCCGCACCGGTGGAAGCCGAAGCCAGCGAGTCGGCGATCTCCACCACTGAAAACTGATCAAACGAAGCGTTTGGATAGTGTCGAACGGCGGAGAGAAATCTCCGCCGTTTTCGTTTGCGCATCCGTGCAATATTATGCCTCGATCACGGGCGAGACGTCTTGAGGGATCATGGCCTGCGCACCATATCAGCCTCAACTGGACCCGGCTCGAACGGGCGGGTCCGTCACCGCAATCGGATCCGGTGCCGCAAAGCGGGCCGGTGACGGAAGGAGACAGATATGAACCTTGAGAAATACTCGGAACGCGTGCGCGGTTTTATCCAGTCCGCGCAGACCATGGCGCTGTCGCGCAACCACCAGCAATTCACACCCGAACATATGCTCAAAGTGCTCGTCGACGACGACGAGGGCTTGGCGGCGTCGTTGATCGAGCGCGCCGGCGGCAATGTCCGCGACGTCAAGCTCGGGGTCGAGACGGCACTGGAAGCGATGCCGAAGGTGGAAGGCGGCAATGGCCAGCTTTATCTGGCGCAGCCGCTGGCGAAAGTGTTTTCGACCGCCGAGGAACTGGCCAAGAAGGCTGGCGACAGTTTCGTCACGGTCGAACGGCTGTTGCAGGCGCTCACCATGGAGAAGTCGGCCAAGACAGCTGACATCCTGGCCAAGGGGGGCGTCACCGCACAGGCTTTGAACCAGGTCATCAATGATGTCCGAAAAGGCCGCACCGCCGATTCCGCGAGTGCCGAACAGAGCTATGACGCGTTGAAGAAATACGCACGCGACCTGACCGCGGATGCCCGCGCCGGCAAGCTCGACCCGGTCATCGGCCGCGACGACGAGATCCGCCGCACCATCCAGGTGCTGTCGCGCCGCACCAAGAACAACCCGGTGCTGATCGGCGAGCCGGGCGTCGGCAAGACGGCGATCGCCGAAGGGCTGGCGCTGCGCATCGTCAATGGCGACGTGCCGGAATCCCTGAAGGACAAGCAGCTGATGGCGCTTGATCTCGGAGCGCTGATCGCCGGCGCCAAGTATCGCGGCGAGTTCGAGGAAAGGCTGAAGGCCGTGCTGTCCGAAGTTACCTCGGCGGACGGCAACATCATCCTGTTCATCGACGAGATGCACACGCTGGTCGGGGCCGGCAAGGCGGACGGCGCCATGGATGCGTCGAACCTGTTGAAGCCGGCGCTGGCGCGCGGCGAGCTGCACTGCGTCGGCGCCACAACGCTTGATGAATACCGCAAGCATGTCGAAAAGGATGCCGCTCTCGCCCGCCGTTTCCAGCCGGTTTTCGTCGACGAGCCGACGGTGGAAGACACGGTATCGATCCTGCGCGGCCTGAAGGAAAAATACGAGCAGCACCATAAGGTGCGCATCTCGGATTCCGCGCTGGTCGCGGCCGCGACACTGTCCAACCGCTACATCGCCGACCGCTTCCTGCCGGACAAGGCGATCGACCTTGTCGACGAGGCCGCGTCGCGGCTGCGCATGCAGGTCGATTCGAAGCCAGAAGCCCTGGACGAGATCGACCGCCGCATCATGCAGTTGAAGATCGAGCGCGAGGCGCTGAAGGTCGAGAAGGACGACGCCTCGAAGGACCGGCTTGCCCGTCTCGAGAAAGAGCTTGCGGACCTCGAAGAGGACTCGAAGGAGATCACCTCGAAATGGCAGGCCGAGAAGCAGAAGCTCGGGCTTGCCGCTGATCTCAAGAAGCAGCTTGAGGAGGCGCGCAACGACCTCGCCATTGCCCAGCGCAAGGGTGAATTCCAGCGCGCCGGCGAGCTTGCCTATGGCCGCATCCCGGAACTGGAAAAGAAGCTGAAGGAAGCCGAGGCCCAGGACGGCAAGGTCGGCATGGTCGAAGAGGTGGTCACGCCTGACCACGTCGCCCATATCGTGTCGCGCTGGACCGGCATTCCGGTCGACAAGATGCTGCAGGGCGAGCGCGACAAGCTGTTGCGCATGGAAGACGAGGTCGGCAAGCGTGTCGTCGGTCAGGGCGAAGCGGTTCAGGCCGTCTCGAAGGCCGTGCGTCGCGCCCGTGCCGGCCTGCAGGATCCGAACCGGCCGATCGGCTCGTTCATGTTCCTTGGCCCGACCGGCGTCGGCAAGACCGAACTGACCAAGGCCCTGGCCAGTTTCCTGTTCGACGACGAGAGCGCGATGGTGCGCATCGATATGTCGGAGTTCATGGAAAAGCACTCGGTGTCGCGCTTGATCGGCGCGCCTCCCGGCTATGTCGGCTATGAGGAAGGCGGGGCGTTGACGGAAGCGGTTCGCCGCCGGCCCTATCAGGTCGTGCTGTTCGACGAGATCGAGAAGGCGCATCCGGATGTGTTCAACGTGCTGTTGCAAGTGCTTGACGACGGGCGCTTGACCGATGGTCAGGGCCGCACGGTTGATTTCCGCAACACGCTGATCATCATGACGTCCAATCTCGGCGCGGAGTATCTTGTTGCTCTCGGCGAGGACCAGGACGTCGATGTCGTGCGCGACGACGTGATGAATGTCGTCAAGGCGTCGTTCCGGCCGGAGTTCCTCAACCGTATCGACGAGGTGATCCTGTTCCATCGGCTGCGCCGGCAGGATATGGGCCGCATCGTCGAGATCCAACTCAAGCGGCTGGAAAGCCTGCTGGCCGACCGCAAGATCACGCTGTCGCTCGATCAGGATGCAATCGACTGGCTGGCGGCCAAGGGCTACGACCCGGCCTATGGCGCGCGGCCGCTGAAGCGGGTGATGCAGAAGGAACTGCAGGACCCGCTGGCGGAAAAGATCCTGCTCGGGGACATTCTTGACGGCTCGACCGTCAAGGTCACCGCCGGTTCCGATCGCTTGAACTTCCGGTCAAGGCCGGCCGTGGTGGCAACCGAGGTGGCGGCCTGATTCCGAGGACCGCCTGAAACAACCTGAGGCGCATCGCTCGAAAGAATACGGTGCGTCTCAGGTCTTGATCTTTTGGTGGGGAGCGGATGACGCTGGACGAATACAACGGCTTCTGTGCCTCGCTGCCCGCGACGAATCACGTCATCCAATGGGGTGGCGCCCATGTCTGGAAGGTCGGCACCAAAGTGTTCGCCATCGCCGGCTGGGACGAGGGGCGCCAGCCGTTCGTCACCTTCAAATGTTCCGATATTGCCTATGACGTGCTGAAGGAACAGCCGGGACTGCGGCCCGCACCCTACCTTGCGTCGCGCGGCATGAAATGGATCCAGCGTCAGACAAGCCAGAGCATGGATGATGATGCATTGAAGGATTATCTGCGGGATAGCCATCGGCTTGTCGCGCTGAAACTGACGCGGCAGGCCCGTAAGGAACTGGGGCTTGCCGCAAATTAGCTGATATTGCCCGAGGCGCCAGAAAACCGCCATCTTCATGCCCGGTTCATGTTGGAACCTTATCCTGGGGTAACTGGTTTGCTGGCGAAGGGGTTCGCCGTATGTGGACAATGCCGGGCGGCGGCAATAACGGACCGGAGAGCTTGGCCACCATGTTGCGCACGATCTTCACCCTTTCGGCTTTCGCCATAGGGCTCATGACTTCCAGCGCACTCGCCGCACCGACGCAGGATCGCGCAGCAAGGGTTGTCCGAGGCGCCGATCGTGGCGCCATCCTTCTCGCCCAGGACGGCAATGTCGATGTCTACTACGATGCTCGCGGCAACCGCGTCATCGTCGACGCGGATACAGGCAAGGTCATCGCCATCCAGCCGCCGCAGACAAGGCTCGACCGTCGCGTGCTGCGCCGCGAGACGAGGCTGCGCCAACTCGGCCGTGCGCCGGTCGAGGACAATGATCGTTATTATCACGACGACCCACAAGACATGGCGCGTTTCCGTCGCAAGCAGCTAGAGGAGGAAGGTCGGGTCCTCCCGCCACCAGCCGATGACTACGGTCCCAATGACGATAATTCCGTGGATGCCTACCCGGCGCCGCAAGATGACGGCGGCTATGACAACAACTATCCGGATGCACCGCAGCCGGCCAAGCCGCGCACGATCAACCGCCAACCGCTCAACGAGGCCTCGATAGAGCCGGTCCAGCCGACGGTACCGGGCGAGCAGGCTGCGTTGCCGCCGAAGGCCGGTGGCAAGAACGCTGCCGATCCATCACTTTCGCTGGGTGCACGGCAGGATGTCGCTGCCCTTCAGGTGCTGCTCGATCGGGGCGGTGCCTCGCCGGGCGTCATCGACGGGCGGTTCGGTTCGAATGTCGACAAGGCGCTCGCCGCCTACAACCAGATCACCGGCAGCAATCTGCGCTCGACCGACGCGGTGGGCATCCAGGCTGCACTGGCCCAATCCGGCGGCGATGCCTTCGCCAGCTACACGATCACGTCGGAGGACGCGGCCGGCCCTTATGTCGCGTCGATACCGGAAGACTACAGCCAGAAGGCGCAGCTCGACCGGATGGCTTACACATCGGTCACCGAAGCGCTGGCCGAGCGCTTCCACATGGACGAGAATTACCTGAAGGCGCTCAACCCGGAAGCCGATTTCAATCGTCCCGGCACCATCGTCAAGGTGGCTAATTTCGGCAAGCTGGTGTCGACGCCGGTGGTCCGCATCATCGCCGACAAGGGCAAGAAGGAAGTCTATGCCTATGATGCGTCGGGCAAGCTCGTAGCTGCCTATCCCGCGACCATCGGTTCGTCGGATACACCGTCGCCAACCGGCATTCATGCGGTGTCGCGCATCGCGCTCGATCCGAACTACACCTACAACCCGAACATCAACTTCAAGCAAGGTGAAAACAACAAGGTGCTGACCATTCCGCCGGGGCCGAACGGCCCGGTTGGCTCGGTCTGGATCGCGCTGGACAAGCCGACCTACGGCATCCACGGCACGCCTGAACCGTCGAAGATCGGCAAGACCGAGAGCCACGGCTGCGTGCGCCTGACCAATTGGGATGCGCGCGAACTCGCCAAGCTTGTGTCACCCGGCGTTACCGTTGAATTCGTCGAATAGGGCGCGTTCGAGCTGAGGAGATCAGGAGGGCGTCTTAGCCTATGATCTTCCTTATCCACCTCGAACTTGGGGTAGCGGCATAGCCAAGCTGCGCTACCAGAATGAAGCCGACGCTGAGCAGTGGACTGACAAAACAGAGCGCCGCGCCGATCGCCCAGAGAATCTGGGCCTTGACGATGCGGAGGTAGACGGTGCGGGTTGTTTCCGCATCGACGCCTTCCGCCAGCAAGCCGCTCTTCGCGGCGTAATGCCAACTGGCAAAGAGCGTCACGCCCAGCATCAGCAGGTTGAGCCAATAGACGAGCACCGCCGTCCTGAAGTGGAGGAAGTCGGCCAGCAGGTCCGTTGAGAACGGCAGCAAGGCGATGAATGCCAGGAAACAGAGGTTCAGCGTCGCCAGCCTTCGGTCGGATCTGGCGATCAGCCCGTGCTGCGCCTGCTGCCCGAACCAGAAGATGGTCAGCGTCAGGAAGGACAGCGCGTAGGTGAGGAAGCGCGGTGCCAATGCTCCGATCGCGGCAAGCAACTCGTGCTCGGAATGGATTGCTTCCTGTGAGGGCACCCGGATTTCGAGAACGATCAAGGTCAGCGCGATGGCAAAGACGCCATCGGTGATGCCGACGATCCGCCCGCGCCCTTCTGCAGATGGTTCAAGCGGTCGTTTCATGGCCGATCCCGTATTGCGTTGCTGGGCAGATTTCTAGCATGGCAACGATCAGCATGCGGCAGTGTCCGCTATTTTTCGCCCGTTCGTTTTGTCCCGGATAGCGTGGTGTCAGATGCAGAACCGGAAACTCACGATCCGTCTTGCGAGACCCGAGGAACGCGAGGCGCTCGAAGAATTGCAATGGCGGGCTTCCCTGGCAAATGAAAATGACCGAGACGCCTTGCTGGAGCATCCGGACGCCATCGAACTGCCGCTGGCTCAGATCGAGGCGGGACAGGTTCTGGTCGCCGAGATTGACGGGTCAACGGTTGGATTCGCGGCCATCCTGCCGAGAGATGACGGCGACATTGATCTGGATGGCCTGTTTGTCGAGCCGGATTTGTGGCGGGCGGGAGCAGGCCGGGCACTGGTCGATCATTGCAGTCAGCTTGGCCGGCAATTGGGGGCGACAGGGCTGCATGTCGTGGGAAATCCCCACGCCATTGGATTCTACCAGGCATGCGGCTTCGAGGTGACCGGGTCGCATGTGACGCTGTTCGGATCGGGCATACTGATGCGCCGCAAACTTTGAACAGAGCCCGGCCGCGCTAAGCCCGCGCCGCCGGTTCACCGCTGGCCAGCAAGAGAGCGCCACTGTCATGTTGCTGCGGTTCGGATGACCGTTTAAGCAAGGGCATGCAATCCCCAACCGACGCTGACGCCGTTTCCCTGACAAGCGCTTCGCCCACCGATTCGTTTTGTCCGCCATCGCAGCGGCGATTTGTGCTGGTTGCCGCGATCCTGGCTTCCGCGCTGGGTTTCATCGACGGTTCGATCCTGGCCATCGCCATGCCGGCGATCCGCGTCGATCTCGGCGCCAGTCTTGCCGAGGCGCAGTGGATTTCCAACGCCTACGCGTTGACGCTCTCCGCATTGATCCTTGCCGGCGGGGCTGCTGGTGATCGTTTTGGCCTGCGCCGCGCTTTCGTCGCGGGTATCGCGTTGTTCATCGTCTCTTCGCTTGCCTGTGCGCTGGCGCCGAACCCGACGATCCTCATCGCATTTCGCGCCATGCAGGGCATTGGCGCCGCGATCATGGTACCCGGCAGCCTTGCCATCATCGCCAAGGCTTATCCGAAAAAAGAGCGCGGCCGGGCCATTGGCATCTGGGCGGCGGCCTCGGCGCTGACGACAGCGCTTGGCCCGGTGCTCGGCGGCCTCGTTCTCTCGGCATTCGGCGACGGCATCTGGCGCGCGATCTTCGCCATCAACCTGCCGCTCGGCCTTATCTCGATCTATCTTCTACAGACCAAGATACCGGCCGATGCGCCGGTAGAAAAACGCAGCCTCGATCTCGGCGGTGCCCTGCTGGCCACCCTGGCTTTCGGTGCGCTGGCTTACGGCCTGACTTCGATGAGTGCCAAGGGCGAAGGGCACATGTCGGGACCGAGCATTGCCGCCGGCGCGGTGCTGCTGATTGTCTTCATCGCATTCGAACTGCGGCAGCGCGAGCCGATGATCGATCTTTCGCTGTTTCGGGTCGGCGCTTTCGCCGGCGCCAATGTCGCGACGTTCTTTCTCTATTTCGCCCTTTCGGCCAATCTCTTCTATCTGCCGATGCTGCTGATTGCCGGCTGGGGATTGAGCACGGCCGAAGTCGGCTTCATCTTCCTGCCCCTGTCCGCCTCGATCGCGCTGTTGTCGGGACCTGTCGGCCAGTTGTCGGACCGAATCGGGCCGCGCTTTCCGATCGCCTGTGGCAGCCTCGTTGTTGCGGTTGCCTTTGCCGGGCTCGCCTTGCTCACTCATGCCGGCATCCACAATTTCTGGACGGGCACATTTCCGCTGATGGCGCTGATGGGGCTGGGCATGGCTCTCGTCGTGTCACCGCTGTCCACAGCAATCATGACGGCGGTGGAAGACAAGGATACGGGTGCGGCGTCGGGCATAAACAATGCCGTCTCGCGTATTGGCGGCCTGATCGCCGTGGCCGCGATGGGGTCGCTCGCCGCGTCGGTCTATTCGGCGATGCTGGATGGAAGTGCGATGCCCGGCGTGCCGGGTTTTGGTGAACCGGTTCAGGCCGGGCTTGCGCCGGCGCTCGATGCCGCAAGGCTTGCCGCCAGCGATGCGGCGTTCTCGGCTGTCTCCGCGGTGACGGCGGTGCTTTGCCTGTTGTCGGCGATCGTTGCATGGGCGACGATTTCAGGTCAGCCGCTGCCCTGGCCGCGCCGGGCCGAAAATCCGCAAAACTGACAGTTGGGCCGAAGGCCTCAGCCTTCGATCTTGGCGCTGGCGACCTTCAGCGAATCGCTGTCTTCCTGCTTCAGCAGGTCGTCGATGCGCTCGCGTTCCCGCTTGAAGGCGACGAGATCGTCACCCTTCAGCACCTTGCCGACCGGCAGGCGAACGCGCATCGGATCGACCTTGGTGCCGTTGACGATCAGCTCATAGTGAAGATGCGGGCCGGTCGCGAGGCCTGTCTGGCCGAGAAAGCCGATGGTCTGGCCCTGGCGTACGTGCATGCCAGGCTCGATGCCCTTGGCGAACGCGCTCTGGTGATTGTACGAGGTCTCGTAGCCATTGGCATGGCGGATGATGATCTGCTTGCCATAGCCGCCGGCCCAGCCGACCTTCTCGATGATACCATTGCCGGCGGCGATGATCGGCGTGCCGATAGGGGCAGCCCAATCGACGCCGGTATGCATGCGGACATAACCAAGGATCGGATGTTTGCGTGCGCCGAAGCCGGAGCGGAATTTTCCCGCGGGCAGGGGATTGCGCAGCAGGAACTGCTCGGCGCTCGAGCCATCCTCGTCGAAATAGTCGGTACCGCCGTCCTGCATCTGGAAGCGGTAGAAATTGCGCGTCGTGCCGCCGAAGGTCGCCGAGACGTAGAGGAGCTCGGAATTGTCGGAGGTCTGGTCATCGCCATCGGGCTGCGAGAACAGCACTTCGATGCGATCGGCTGGATTGAGCCTGGACTGGAAGTCGACGCCGGAGGCCAGAAGCTTGATCAGCCGCTGAGTCATCGCCTTGGACATGCCGTAGGAATAGGCGGCGCGGTAGATACCATCATAGACGTTCGGCAGATTGCCGCGCACCACCACCGGTGCTGACGAATCATCGAACGCGGTCAGCAATTCAGGATTGGGGTCGGGCTCCTGCGCCGGGACGTATTGGCCGCGGTCGTTCAGCGCGATGGTGACGATGTGCTGGGTCTTGTCATACACGCTGGTGCGCACGACCTTGGCGGCGTCGCCGTGAACCTCGAGCCCGACGCGCAGCACGGTTCCGGCCTTGAGCGCCGTTGCGTTCAACAGCTTGGCGATCGCCTCGGACATGCCGGTGGCATCATCACCTGTGTAGCCCGAATCAGCAAAGGCCTCGGTGATGTCGAGGTCCTTGGTAAAGGGAATGATTTCCTCGGCGAAAGCCGGCGCCTGGTCGTCGACGGCGGCGCGCTGCGTAACCGAGACGTTTTCAGGCACGATCTTGACGTCGTAGGAGCCGGCCATGCTCTCGGCAAAGGCTTCGCCGAACCGCTGCGGGTCGACATAGTGAAGCGACGCGACCTGAATGGCGCCGTCGCTGAGGTCGGTGCCGGCTGAACGCACCACTTTCTCCACCTCGTCGGCGGAGAGATCACTCTTCTCATCAAAGGAAGCCGTCTCGATCGGGAAATCGACGGTCTTCAGGCTCATCTCGCTTTCGACCTTGGCGCCGTAGATCTGGCCGGCGGCAGCAGAGGTCGTCGCCGGCTGTGCTGCACTGTCGTCGCCATCATCACCGAAGACCTGCATCGGATCGAAGGGCGGATAGGCGCGGTTGGTGGTGTGGCCAGCGGCCAGC